>DATNLR010000076.1:0-174613 GCA_035602755.1 Binatus sp. (SeqCode)
TGGCCCGCAATACATCACCAGCAACACCATCGATGAAATCAGTCATGCTACTTTTCTCAACGGATATCTGGAGTCCAAAGGCGCGGACCCAGTCAACTTCGACGAGTTCCAAACTCTCCAAGGCAGCCAGGCCACCGGCGCCCAGAATATCGGACGCCTCACGAATCTTATGCAGCTCGATGTCGACACCAGTTGGTTCGTCCGCTACCGCAGCGCGACAAACCCTGACTTGGGCGCCACTTTTCCTCAGGCACTCACTCTCAATAACGTCACTGCCATTCCCCGGAACAACAATGATTTCGACGGCGCAGCTAATCCAAACTTCAAGGGTAATGACCATATCCAGGCGATCGCCAACGTAGCCGCCTTTCACTTCGGATACATCGAACAAGGTGGCTCGAGCCTGTATGGGGCGCTCAGCCAGAAAGTCAGCAGTCCGGAAGTGCTGAAAATCACGCTGGGTATCGGGGGAGACGAAGTCGCTCACTTTCTGGAATGGGTCGATTTTGCTGGCAACGGAGTACAAACTCCGGTGGCGCCGTTTACAGACAAAATATCCGGTCTGAAGTTTCCTAATTTTTTCAGCCCGCTCAATCCCCTGATTCAGCCCAGCCTGATCTTTCCAGTCCCCTGCGAATTCATCAACGCGAATTTGCCCCATTGCGCGGTGATTCGGCCGAGTGATGACAAATTTGCGGGCGCCGTAGCGGCCATTGCGTCGTTCACAGCGGATGGACTATTTGTTGGGCAGTCACCGAAATTCCTTCAGACGCTGAAGCAAATGGCGGAAGAAGCGGACGCCGCCACGCGCGCATAACTGGCGCAACAAGCTCACCCACCACGCCCTCGCAACGAACACCGCGAAAAAGGCCGGGGCCATGCTGGCCCCGGCCTGCACTCCTTCTCTACATCCCGCCTGTTCCGGTAGTAGAAGACGACCTTGCCGCTGCCCAGCTTCTTCAGTCGCAGCTTACCGTCATCATCACCGGAGAAGACGACCGCACCGCGCTCACCGATGCATTCAACGCCGGAGCTGCGATGTGCACCTTGCGCTCGAGTTCATTCGGCGTTAGGTGTAAATGAGCCTGCTTCACCGCCTCCATGGACCGCTTCAACCAGCTGATGACTTCCGCCTTGGAGGTGATTGTTTTCTCCATTTCACCTTTCAAGTCGGCCGGCATTTTCGGCCCCGTAACACTCAACAGATAAAAATTCGAAATAGCAATGTGCATATAAACTTCGCTGGTAGATCTCACTCCCGCCGCAGGACGCCAGGAGAATTTTCCCTCCGGCGTGGCCTCCGCCAACGCGACCAGTTGTTGCGTTACGTGCCCCCACTCTCCCTCATACCCCCGCCAGATTCCTTCCGGCGCAGTTTGCGCCGACAGGGGTTGTGTGCCGGACAAACTGAATAAAATCAGCAGAAAAAATATCTTTTTCATAATTTGTCTGCACCCCCTGGCTTCCTCGGACTTCCTAGAATCATTCGAACCGAAGTATCAGGCAAGAACTTGGTACTCCGTCTGAACCAGCCCGCTCGGATAATGCCGCGTCGCAACGTGCTTCAGCCGCACGTCGGCCGGCAGCGCTCCAAATAAAGGAATTCCTTCTCCGATCAGCACCGGCACTCGAGTGATAATCAGCCGCTGAATAAGCCCGGCACGCAAGAACGCCTGAATCGTGATTCCTCCGTCAACATAAATATGCTTCACCCCGCGAGCGGCCAGTTTTGAAACGATCTCAGCTGGCGCTCCGCTCATCTGCTCCACCAAGCCCTCGCGTACCCCTGAAAAATCGAGCGGCTTGCTGCTCAGTACGACCACGCGCTTCTTCCCATAGGGCCATTGCGGATACGCCAGAACGGTCTCAAATGTGTTCCGCCCGATTACCAGCGCATCCACGCCGGCCATAAACTCGTCGTATCCGTGCGGCTCTCCGCCGCCCGCCGGAAGAAAATCCAGATCCCCGTTCACCCGCGCAATAAATCCATCCACGCTGGTACCAATAAAAACCGATGCCGCCATCGCCAACTCCTAACTATTGATTGCAGGAAATCGCGGACCACCGAGAATTTTCACAGCAGCCTGCTTTCAGTTTTTGTCCGTCGGTTCGAACCGCCAAATCCTAACAGACATGCCCCCCTGGTACCTAGGTTCCCCAACTTCTCGGCCTCGAGTAAAACCATCGTCAGTTCCTACCATGATTTACGGGCTAACCTAATCGAGGGTAGCGCGTCTTCCTCCATTGTGGTAGAACATCTACTGTCATGAATCCCAAGACCTCTCCCAACCGCAGGGAACTCCTGCAAGGTACCCTCGACATGCTCATTCTCCGCACGCTCCTCTTCGGTCCAGCTCATGGACATCAAATCGCTAAACATATTCAGCGCACCACCGACGACGTTCTGCAGGTAGAACACGGCTCTCTGTACCCCGCGCTGCACCGCATGCAACAAAAAGGCTGGATCATCTCACAGTGGGAATCGATCAACGAGGGAAAGCGCGAGTTCAAATTTTACCGTTTGACGAAAACCGGCAGAAAGCAACTCGCTTCCGAAGAATCCAAGTGGAAACAACTGGCGAAAGCCATTGCATTAGTAATGAGCCCGGCCTCCAGCGAGGAATAAATGGTTCGGCATCGCTTGAAATCGCGGCTATCTTCAATCTTCAGGCGGCAGGCCGCGGAAAGCGATCTGCAGCGTGAGTTGCAGTCCCACCTGGACCTGGAAACCGCGGAGCAGCACGAATCCGGCCTACCTGCCGACCAAGCGTATTACGCCGCGCGACGCGCCTTCGGCAACCCCACATTGGTTACCGAAGATGTGCGCGAATCCTGGAGCCTGGCATGGTTGGAACATTTCTTCCGCGACTTGCGCTACGGTGCCCGCTCTCTTCTTAAGAGCCCAGGCTTTTCCGCGGTCGCGGTCCTTACCTTAGCGCTAGGCATCGGCGCCAACACCGCAATTTTCAGCGCAATCGACGTTCTTATGCTTCGCCCGCTGCCCTTCTCCTCACCCGATCAGCTCGTCCGCATCTACTCCATTAAAACTGGCATCGCTGACACCTTTGGCAATCCCGATGGTCCATCAGCCCCGGACGTTCGGGACTTCGCGCAAAGAAGCCATAGCTTCCAGAAAATAGTGGTCTACGACACTTGGCGCAAAAATGTGAGTTTCGGCGACCTGGCTGGCGAGCCCGAACAGATGCGAGTGGGCTTGGTCCCCGCGGCCTATTTCGAAATTCTGGATGTAAAACCAATCGCAGGTCGGCTTTTTACCGAGGATGAAAATCAGGTAGGCAAAAATTTTGTAGCGGCAATCAGCGCTGGCTTGTGGAAAGACCGATTCGCCGCGGACCCATCCATATTGGGCCGTACGATTCGCATCAACGGCGAGCCCTACACCATTGTCGCCGTAATGCCGGACCTCACCCCTGAGCGGGTGGAATCTGGGCTCCTGGATTCGCCGAAAGTTTGGACTCCTTTCGCATTTTCTGACGTGTGGTCGGAAACTTCGCGCGGAGAGCGTGGTTACTTGGCGCTCGCGCGCTTGAAACCTGGGGTGCCGCTCGAGCAGGCTCAGGCAGATCTCTCGGTTATAGCTGCTGCTCTAGCGGCAGCACATCCTGTAGATCAAGGCGTCAGCGTGTCCATCAAAAAACTGGCTGACACTCGCGCCGGATCGCTGCGGCCGATGCTTTTCTTATTAATGGGCGCCGTCTGCCTGATCCTACTGATAGCTTGCGTGAACCTCGCCAATCTACTTTTGGCGCGCAACTCCGCGCGTCAACGCGAACTCGCCGTGCGTACCGCCCTGGGTTCGGCACGAAGAGGCTTGATCCGGCAGCTGCTCGCCGAAACACTTCTTCTATCGCTTGCCGGCGCAGCAGCGGGATTGCTCCTGGCAAAAGCCGGCCTCGCGAGCGTGATGATGTTGCATCCCGCCAATCTGCCGCAACTTGAAGCGCTAGAAATCGATTGGCGGGTGCTGACATTCACCCTCTCAATCTCTCTCGTTACCGCCTTGCTCTTTGGCTTGGCTCCCGCTATCACCGGTACTCGCCTGAATCTCGTAGATGCTTTGAAACAGGGAGGACGTTCCGGCACGGCGGGAAAAGGCGGCAAACGCATGCGCAATCTTCTTGTCGCGACGGAAATGGCCATGTCGCTTATGTTATTGGTGGCAGCAAGCCTTGTAGTTCAAAGTCTCGCCCGTTTAAACCGCCAGAGCTTGGGAATACGCCAGGATCATTTGCTGAAAGGCCATTTTTACGTGCCGGGCGTTCGATACCCGGACCCCAGCGCAATCGCGCGATTCTGTGATCAGTTTGCAAATAAGATTCGTGCGTTGCCCGGCGTGATTGACGCGACGGTAACAACCATTTACCCGCCGAACAATGGGTGGACTCAAATGCTCGGCATTCCCGGACACCCGGCCACCCGAATTCAAGATATTCCAGCAGCGCAATTCGGAGTAGCGGACGCGCATTTCCGCACAACCTTGGCAATTCCTTTAGTCCGCGGCAGAGATTTCGCCGAATCCGACATCGCCACAAGTCCACCGGTAGCGTTAGTCACTGAGGAATTCAGACGTCGCTATTTTCCGTCTCAAGATCCCCTAGGACAGAAGATCCATATTGGCCCGCCGCAATTTATGCAACTTCCTTCCGGAGCGGGTGTAACGGATTCTTCCGACGTCACCATCGTCGGCATTATCGGCGACTTTAGAAATAATGGGCTAGCGCTCCCTCCCGAACCGCAGATTGTCGTTCTATATTCCCAGCACCCTCTGGTGAACTACGGGTTCAAGGACATTGTGATTCGCACTGCTTCGGAGCCATCCTCACTGGCTCCCGCCATACGCCGTCAACTACACGATTTGGATTCCGACATGCCCTTCGCTGAAGTGCAAACGATGGAAGCGCTCGTCGAAGAGGAGTCCGGCGGAGAGCGCTTCACCGCGGTTTTGCTGAGTCTGTTTGCGGCTGCCGGTTTGGTGCTCGCTATTGTGGGTATCTACGGAGTGGTTTCTTTTGCGGTAGCTCAACGAAACCAGGAGCTGGCCCTGCGAATTGCCCTGGGAGCCACCCGCGCAAATGTCCTTTGGCTCGTGCTCAAACAAGGCTTGGAGATGGCAACCATAGGCGCAGCAATCGGCTTGCTAGGCGCATGCGCAACACAAAAATTAACCAGCAGCCTCCTGTTCGGTATTTCCCCCGTTGACCCCGCCACGTTCGCAGGCGGAGCAGCGTTGCTTCTAGCAGTTGCCGCTATGGCCAGCGCCATCCCCGGAGTGCGCGTGATGCGTATCGACCCATCCGAAGTCCTCCGCCAAGATTGAGTCCGCAAAACGATCTTCGCAATTCTCGATGGCAGTTCAAGGCAGGAAAAGATTCGCGTCTTCACCTTCTATTTGTATAAGATTTTGCGATGACGCGAGCCACGAAAACCTCCACACCCGCGAAAGCCGTCAGCCGGAAGCCCGCGTCTGACAATTCCCAAAAAACCGCCGCTCCGGCCATCTCCGCCGCAGCCGCATTCAGCTTTCTAAAAGAAACCAAAGGAATCATCGCGTGGTCTCTAAAAGACCTTTCGAAATCCCTGCATATCAGCGCATCTGAAGCCATACATGTTGCCGCCGCCCTGGAAATGCAGGGCTACATCAAACCGCATGATGCCGACCTGTGGATAACAACCTTAGCCGGCGAAACAGTTTCAGGCGCGAAATCTCCCCGGTACGCGCCGGAAAGTATCGAAGACGCTCTGACCGCCCTTCGCAATCGCATCAAACTCATCAATCAAGATTCCAAATCACCGTACAAAATAATGGACGCCGTCGCGTTCGGCGATTTCCTCAGCAACCAGGCGAGGGTGCAAGCGGCAGACGTCGGCATTGCTCTGGTCCCCAAAAAATCCGGCTTCGCCGAACACTCCAGGAAGGAACAAGTTGCGCAACAACAATTCCTCAAACAGCTTCGCGCTAGATCGCCAATGCTAAACCTCAAACCCTACGAGGAATGGATGACCCTCAGAAATCATCGCGGCCTGCTAAAAGGATAATCGGAAATACTAAGGATCACTCTACTTGACCGGGAAGCGCGTCATTCCCTCACAGCTGAAACGAGGATGATATCCGATGACGCTTGGCGAGATCTTGGCGGTGTCGGTGATCGGTTGGTATCTTTTTGGGTCTCGGCATCCGCTTTTAAGAGCTCTGAGCCAAGAATCTCCGCATTTTTCCCCGTGTTCGGTTCGCCCAGCATTGAGTCAGATGGAATTGAGAGACGTCATTCGAGTGAGGAGATACCAACCGTCGGCCCGCGCCGCACAGAAGTCGGTATTAGCTTTAGTGTACCGGACATCTCTAACAATGTCGGCCAGGCTCGGTCAGGCCCTAAAGGACAGTCTGCTCGGGTCGAAGAGCGGACATTGTTATGCAACCGAGTCCGGCAACCCGGCTCAATCGGGAGTTAGAGCTTGGGATGGATTAGCGGAGACGGCTACGGAAGCGAGGGTCGAAGTTCCAGCGCTCGACGGCTAACCGCATCTATTGTTCGGTCCGCGCAAAACGCAACGGGGAGCCTGACGGCTCCCCATTTGCGTCACTTTGCTTTTGCATGGCGAGATCCGCAAGAGATGCCCGCCTGCGCACACCGCAGCAGCGGTGTTGTCTTAAGCTGTGATTCGTTCTAGATCCGGTGGAGTCATGCTCCTCCAGAGAGCTGCTCTAGATCTGTCTTTCTTTTTACCTCCGTATAAGCCGAAATGCAATCATTTCTGATCGTAGGCCGGGGGCCAACAATTGGAATTGGCAACTCACTTCGATTCATAGTTCTTGTATTCTGTCGATATTACTCGCATCGTAAGAAGCGAGATTTTTCTCGGTGCGAGGAATCGGCACCCTCTTTCAACCATACCTTTCTGGAGCTGTGGCTAGTTCGTTTTCTTTTCGTTTCGAATCATCTTAAACGGCGTGGCCTTATGACCTTTTCTACGGTGGCAGAAAAAGAGCGCGCATTAAATCGCTCATTCCCGGTAGCATGCGCGGGAATGGGCGGCTACCAGCTTGGGCAATTTCTTTTTGTCCGATGCTCTAAGTGCTAAGGTACAACCGTACCCAACTCACAGTAACGCGACGCTATGACGACAGCGAAGGGAAGCCAACGAATCTAAGTTTGGAATCTTAAAATATCCTACATTGAACAGTGTATTCCTTAATAAGTCTACGCAGAGTAGCGTCGTGTACTGAAATCCATATGCCCAAAAACAATCCGAAGCTGACGCGAGCATATCGTCGACGCATGACCCAGAATGCTTTTACCAGACCGACCGTTGTGGCAATTCACCACGAAAACGCTAGCAGCCCAGAGGCTTACATGATGTCCAAGCGGATTCTAGTCGCGGACGACAGTGACACCTTTCGCAGGGTCATATGTAGTTGTCTCAACACAAGAGATTTTCAAGTTTGCGGCGATGCTGTTGACGGCGAGGAGGCTATCGAAAAAGCGCGGAAGCTGAAGCCTGATTTAGTTCTTCTAGATTTGGCAATGCCTCGTACGAACGGCATCGTTGTAGCATCTGTCCTGAAAGACATGATGCCCAATATGCGGATAATCCTATTCACTATGTATAGTGAGGCAGTCCGCAGGACATTTAGCGCCAATGGAATTGCTGTCGACGCGGTGATTTCCAAAGCGGACGGCATGGACAAACTGGTCGACTGCATTCAGACCCTGCTAGTTTCATAGGTATTCACAGACCTCAATTCCGGTACGCGTTCTCGGGCGGATGACTGGCGGCATGATTAACAGTCGCCTGATGCTCATACAATTCTCTTGCGGAATCGTGGCGAGCAACGCACTGATTGCTCTTAAAGGCGTCAGTTATTGATTCTGTCTTGTTCGAACCCTCCATTCGTGTTCAAACGCCCCGGGGGATCAATCTGGTCGTTTATTATGGCTATTTGACCCCGGAGCGAGTACGGTCGAAGTGTCTCACTAGCATCCTGCCGTAACCACCCCGAAAACTACGGCTCCTTGCGAAATCCGACGGCATTCAGTCGCTGCTGCAAACCTCGGCTAACGGCAACATCCAAAAAAGCTCTTGTAGTGCAGCGATGAAAGAACAAGGTGAACGGACTTTTACGCTACCGCGCTGACAACTGCGTCGGCCTTTAGCCACGATTCGTTTTCCTCGGGAGGATAAAATGCTCGAAAATTCATGGCGAGCATTGTACGAGGCTGCTGTTCTAGAGGTCGATCCGAACAAAGTTCAAGCTTGCGTGAAAGCGGCGGAACAAGCAATTTGTACGCGCGTTGCTACGCTTAGTAGCGAAACTTCGAGAGGCGAGCGATTGGCTATGATCGATGCGCTATCTGCTTTGCGCGTTTTGAAACGAGATTGGGAACGAAGGGTAGCTGATGAACGCAAGCGGCACAAGACCGCTTAGACCTAGAGTTTCATCTGCGAACTCGCGAGCAACGATTGCACAACTCCCAACGTCTCAACTCTTGAGAAGGTTGCTCGTACCCTGATAATTTCCCCTGCGCGCAGATGTCCTTCCGCACCTGCTCTTAGTTAAGTCTACTTGCCGTCTAGATTTACCGGCAAATCGACAACGCGGAACGCCCACGGGCCGGGCTGCGAGCTAATTCATTGAAAAGATTGGCTGGGAGGCCTGGATTCGGCAGCAGCAAACTCAAAAAGCCAACAAAACTGAGGAAGTCCTTGTTTTTTCTTCCACTTGAGCGACGGAGACTTTAGTACACTCTCCCCCAATTTCGTCTCCAATCGCACGGAAGTATGCCAAAAACGGTAACAAAACGGTAACAAAATTTTGGCGGAGAGTAGGGACTCCAGAGCCGAATACTCTGCCGCCATTCAACCACCAGTCGACCGCTCACTCCTTGCTTTTGCAAGCAGCAGGACATAAAGAAAAAACGGCTACGCGGCCCTATGCGAGGCCAGTATCATGAACCTGTTGGAGCATCAGATGGACCTACAAAGAGAAAAGACTCTGCTCCTCGCTGATGTGCTCCCTGCGTTCGCAGCCGAGCTTCGGCAACTCCTGACCGAGGAGGGCGAATCCGAATTGGCTGCACAGGTGCCGGGATTGATGATTTTCGACCGTTGCCGTTGCGGTGACGACTTCTGCGCCACGTTTTACACGCAACCCAAGCCCGATGGTGCATACGGTCCCGGTCACCGGAATGTGCCTCTAACACCCGATGAGGGGATGGTCATCCTCGATGTTGTCGGCGCGGAAATCGCGTGTGTTGAAGTTCTCAACCGAAACGATGTTCGGCAAGAGCTGGATGCGGTCCATCCGATTTCGCTATGACACGCTCCGATTTTCCAGCAACCCTCTGTAGCATAATGCTCCTGTGTCAGCATCCCCGAAAACATTCTCGCTAGAGACTACACGTCGCATAGTTAGGATTCAGGCTCTTACGCTCGTTTGGATGAGTGTGGAAGCGGTGGTGTCGTTGGGCGCCGCATGGTTCGCACGCAGCCCGGCGCTTCTCGGCTTCGGCGGCGACAGCGCGGTCGAACTTCTGTCTGCGGCGGTCGTGCTCTGGCGCTTCTATTCGCCATCTCGCGGAGACCGTGCGGAGCGGCAAGCGGCGAGAACCGCAGGCGGCTTGCTCTTTGTTCTCGCTGCATTTGTTGCCATCACTTCTGTCCTGGCGCTGCTAGGACACGTCGAAGCGCGTTCCAGTCCCATCGGAATTGTGGTGCTCATCCTTGCCACAGTGGTCATGCCTTGGCTTGCGAAGCAAAAGCGGCAACTTTCAGCGGCTACCGCCAGCGCAGCGTTGAGAGCCGATGCTGCCGAGTCCACAGTCTGTGGCTATCTGGCGTTGATTGCCTTGGTGGGTCTCGCCGTCAATGCGATTTGGGCGGTGCGTTGGGCAGACCCCGTCGCCGCCTTGGCGCTGTTGCCACTAATTCTGCGTGAGGGATGGGAGGCGACGAAGGGGAAGCCGTGCTGCGACATGGGATGGACCGATGGCTCGCGTATGAAGAATGAACAGAGTCAGGACGAAGATGTGAGGGACGACATATCGATGGTGAGGCTCTTTTTGAGCCGGTATCAAGACCCCGCGGGCAATTCGTATCGTCTTGCAGAACGACCTGACGTTGTGGAGCGGAATGCGCCTGCAATTGAAGCCGTTGCGCATGACGCGCATGGGCATCGTCTCGCAGTCGAGCACACTCTCATTCAGCCCTTCGAGGGGCAAAAATCTGACGACCTCCCCTTTCTGAAAGGGTTCGAGAGGCTCAGACTCGACGACTCGCTACGAGTTCCCGACCGTTTGATTGAAGTGATTCCACCGGCCTTCGCCATCCCAAGGGGATTTGATTGGGATGCCGTAGGGCAGACGGTCCATGACTGGTTCAAAGGTGCGAGGCTGACTTTTGGCGATGGCGACTCGTGGCATACGATTCCTAACCTCCCATTCAAACTAGAAGTGCTGGTTCAAACGATGGACATCGCCGGGACGGAAGGAGTTGTATCGGTCAGCCGACTGTTGCCCAAGGACAGACCATTCAGAGAGGTCTTACGCATCGCACTTGCAAGGAAAATCCCAAAGTTAGTAGCGACTCCTGCGGAAACACGCATACTCCTACTTGAGGACGCAAGTAGCGCAATTGGGTTTCGTCAAGTCATCGAGGGAATTGATGTTTGCCGTGAAGAATTTCCCCAATTATCCGATGTCACTGCGATTTGGGTTGTAAAAACCATAGCCTGGAAGACTGCCGGAGACGTGTGGTTTTGTCATGTTTGGCCCGGCGGAGTTATGGAACGTTTTAGGATTCAATCTTAGGCGTGCAATGAACCCTTCCTTCGAGCAAACGCTAGTCGAGGTCTGGCGGCAGGCCCTCGTTGAGGACGCCAAGGCAGTCGAACTAGGGGCGGAGCGTTTCCCTGTTCGGCGGACACCCAAACGAGGTTTGCGGCAAGTGGACTTCGTTTTGGACGGGAACGAGATTCGTGGGCTGGAACAGAACCCGGACACGAAGTCCCGTTGGGCGCAGTTGGCACGCTCTGGCAAGAAGGTGATGCAGTTTCTGAGCGAGGGGCGCTATGTGGCGAATGTAGTGGACGGGAAGGTGAACCTGTACGGCAGGTGAGCCGAGACGAGGAAGAATCATTTCGCGTACTTGACCCTTCCGCTACTACGGAACTACGATTCGCGTTGCAAGTGACTGCTGCCTATGAATCCAGTGCGACGCTGGCGCATCCTTAAAGTCAAACACGTCCACGCAACGAAGGGGCCACCCTCGAATGCGACAAACCGTTTTCCGAGGGCAGGGGGAATTGTTCTTGAAGGTTGTTGACCTTATCGAAGAAGGCGAGGAAGTCACGCCCCCCCAAGGCGTTGTCTACAGCACACACCCGCGCCGTACATTAGCGCAAGATGGTCACGTATACTTCGTCAAGGGACCCGACCTTAATGTGGTGGTGGCCGAGGTTGTTTCCCATTTGCTTGCTCAGCAGATAGAATTGCAGGTGCC
Organism: Binatus sp. (SeqCode); assembly: GCA_035602755.1. Classification (GTDB taxonomy): domain Bacteria; phylum Acidobacteriota; class Terriglobia; order Acidiferrales; family UBA7541; genus Palsa-295. The sequence continues at coordinate 11,518 of DATNLR010000076.1, forward strand.
AGAATTTGCCCTCGCTAAAAGCGGGTCTACAGCCGGCTTCCTTTTCGCCAGCCGGGAAGTGCAAGGATTTCGTGCGGTAGACTCTTGGCTCGCAGCCGGTAAAGTTCGAAATCCGACCCTAGTCCAGCTTATGCACCTATTCGATGTTTTGGTCGCGAACCGAGATAGGAACATCGGGAATCTGATTGGTGAGACCATACGAGGCCAGCACAGCTCTGAGCTTCGGCTCGTGGCAATTGATTTCGAGAAAGCAGAAGCCCTGAGAGGGAATTACCCATTGACTACCGTTCCGACTATTCCTCCGGGGAGACTCCGGCCATCGGGCATACTCGGAACATTATTGCAGAATGACCACACTGCTGCGGTACAGTTTGCCGCAGTTGAGCGAATCAACAGGGATGACATTCTAGGAGCATTCGGAAAACTAGAGGCGGTTCTTGGGCTTGAAATTGAATGGAAAGAGAACAGTGCCCAACTCGTGGCCCAGCGAGCTAGAGATATTCGAAGACTTCTTGAGGAGGTCTGGCGATGACGACTGAACACCTTCCAAAGAGATTTTATCGGCTTATATACTTCTCCCCCCGTCCCGAGGATGGAGAACGCGTCTGCGTTGCCATAGTCGTTTGGGACGAAGGGAAAACGCACTACTTGTTCGATGAAAAAGTTCGGAAGGCTCGTAACTTATCTAGGGATTATCCACCCGAGGCCATACGTTTCGTCTTAGAGCGATTGGAAGGCGATGTCGAGAGAATTGCTCACACAGGGTCCGTGCCGGAGTTCTCACCTCAGTTTCAAGTTTCGGAACCACGAACCTTGTTAAAGCCGATGGACACCGAAGTACGCAATCTGCTTCTCCAAACGTACCTGTCTCCTCAAAAGGGTTACAGGTCTCCGGCCAAGCAAGCTGGTCTCTCACGTCGAATAGAGCAGTTCTTGAGTGGACTTAACGTCCCTTCGAGATTCATCATGCGCCGAGCGTCAGCGGAGCAATTGCTCGGCGAAAATGTTGTTCGGCGGCTACCAGTTGAACTGGTCCCGGGACCTGTCACGCGAGTTGTAAATTTTGCCGACAAACTTGTGCTGATGGAAGGTGTTGATGTTCATTCCGCCACGTCGGGCTCACTCGTGGACCACGTGGGGCGAATCGTTCATACATATTGGCAGTACAAGAAAGCGAAAGAATATTTGTCTAATGACAGACTCAACGTCACGAGTGCTGCAATCGTTTTCGATGGCGAGGGAAGTACCGAGAACGACAAATTTACGTGGCGTCGTGAATATGCAACGGAGCAATTCAAAAAAGATGCAGACCTTACAATCAGCCCTTCCGCTCCAAGCGGGGAGGAGAATCTGCGGCACTTGTTGATTTCCGCTGGTTCAATGTAAGGGACGTTACCGCTCGGCGCTCCTGTGAGGCACTTCGTTCCACACGATTATTCGGTACTTTCGTCCTATTGCCACATGTATGCCTGTATGGTACCGTATGGTCATGAAGCGGACTGCGCTTTTCTTGAAGGAAGACCAACTCAAGAAGCTACAGGCGTTGTCCGACAAGACAGGCGCTCCGGTGGCAGAACTCATCCGCCGTGCGATTGACAAGTACCTTCTGGAAAGAGCCAAGGAATTAAAGTAAGCGGGACGCCACGGTGTTATCAGCACCGCGACGCCCCTGACCGAAGCAACCTGTATTGGAGGCTGCATGGCTATCCGCAAGCTATCACTCTCGCTGTTCTCCGCAAAAGCCGGAATCGCTCAAACCGAAGGCTCCACGCAATACCTTCATTTCCTTGCGAGCGTCAAAGAGAACCGAGATGCGTACGCCTTCGTTTGCGAATCTCAGCCGCTCCTAACCGTGAATAGCCACGGACTCCCCGAGCGGTGCCCTCTTTGTAGACAGGACGACCCGATTAGCAACACAAAAACCAACCATGAGAGGAGACGCGAATGCTAATCAGCAAGGATAACAACGGCAACATCATTGGTTGGAGAGAAACGTATATCTCGAAGGACGAAATCGTCGATGTCTCCGTCAACGGAAACATCAACACGATTACGACAAGGGACAGGACGACAGGCAAGGTGGAATCCAAGACGTTCTTTGGCAAACCGCTGTTGCCGTCCGCATTCGACAAGGGGAACAAATGAACAACGAAAGACCGCAGTGGCATCTGGACGTGAAGACCGCTCAGCGAGAGTGCCGAGAGTGCTTCGCCAAATGGCAGACGCTCACGTCCCGCATTCGAAAGATGGTCGAGGAGCACGAGGAGTATGTGCCGGAAGCATTCAAAGCCTCAATTCTGGAACTCTTGCCCGAATACGTGCGAGCCGCGAATGCCTCTGTGGCCCGGCTGCAAATCATGGTGCAAATCAAGTGCGGCGAGATGCGGTTCCACGGCGACGAGCCCGAGGAATCCGGCGACTCCTCGAAATCGGATTAACGGAGAAAAAAACAAATGAAGAAATGCGCTTTGTACGCCAGAGTTTCAACGCCCGACCAGCACGTGGAGGCGCAGCTTTACGACCTCCGAAAGCTGGCGGCGCAACGGGGCTTCGAAATCGGCAGAGAATATTGCGACAGAGGAATCTCCGGTAGCAAAGCGAAGCGTCCGGGGCTGGAGGCCATGATGTCCGATGCCCGGCGAGGGGAGTTCTCTGTACTCATGGTGGCGGCGTTCGACCGCGTAGCGAGGAGCACCAAAAACTTTTTGGAAATCGTGGATGAACTTCACGACCTACAAGTGGAATTCATATCCGCACGCGAGGCAATAGACACGACCGGGCCAATGGGACGGATGTTTATCACGCTGATTGGCAGCATCGCAGAATTGGAAAAGAGCATCCTCGTCGAGCGCATCCGAGCAGGAATGCGAAGGGCACGAATGGAAGGACAGAGGCTTGGACGTGCGCCGCTCAATATTGACCACGGTGCGCTTGTCCGTGACCGGCTGACCGGAATGTCGCTGACTAACGTTGCGAAGAAATACGGCGTCAGCCGAGCCAGTGTCGTTCGTTTTGTGAGGGAAGCGCAGCGGCGTCAGGCGGCAGCCGCATGAGCAAGGGGAAACCGACGCGAGCGCCCGAGGTCGGCATCATTTATCTTGTCGGTAAGAAGCTCTGGATTTATTCCACACCGGTCGCTCGGGCCATGAATTTCGGCGGCAACCTGATTCACAAGCGCGACCACCAGCGGTATTGGGAGCAGTTGGTAAAACGGGGAGATGGCCCCGACACCGGAGATGACCGATACCCTCGGGGTCGCGTGAGCTACAACGGGGGGAGTGGCAAGTTCACGCTCCTCGCCGACAGATGCATCTTGGGCAAAAAGAGTCTCGTCAGCAAGATTCTGTCGCGGATGAACCTCCCAGTAGGAGGAACCAAATTAGACCGTGACAGCCACTATCGCTGTTACCGCTGCTTGGGGCGAAATCGCTAGTTCTTTTGAAATCGGTGCCGGTTAATCTATGAATTTGGAAGACCGAATAAAGCTAATGTCCCGCACGCTGGTAATCAAGAAAGAGCAGTTCCCCTCAATGAAGCGAGCATCGGCGGGCTGCTGCATAACTTGCGAATCAAAATCAACCCAGTGAACAATGTGACGAGACTCATCGCATCACAAATTCGCACGGGCTAGCTCCAGGTTAGTCGTGCGGTTTTGGGACAATTCCACTTGTACGATTACCGCGGCGGTCTCAATGGGTCGACGCAACACTCAGGTCGAACCCAACTTGCATTGAAACCAAAGGCTAAAATCGCTCGCTAGGAAACATCGCCGGAACACTAACCTGGCTAGGTTTTGACCGAGTACAGCCAAACAGACTGCTTCTCCCGGGGAAGGATTGTCGAATCAATGTATTGGATGGTGTTGCATCGACCGGTTGAGCTGGCAGCGGTAATCAGGAGCTAGTCCGCAGGCAGTCTCTCTTCGTTGACTTGCGTTCTGCGTCAACCTAAGATGTGCGCTAATGGTGGAAGCCCCATCTCGAATCGGCCAAACCATCTCGCATTACCGCATCGTTGAAAAACTCGGTGGCGGCGGCATGGGCGTGGTGTACAAGGCTGAGGATGTCAAGCTCAGCCGGTTTGTGGCCCTCAAGTTCCTGCCGGACGAGGTAGCCAAAGACCCGCAAGCCCTCAGCCGCTTTGAACGCGAAGCCAAGGCCGCCTCTGCCCTGAATCATCCGAACATCTGCACCATCCATGAGATTGATGACCAGCACGGCGAAGCGTTCATTGCCATGGAATTTCTGGACGGCCTGACGCTGAAACATTGCATTGCTGGCCGACCGATGGAAACCGAGTTGATTCTGTCGCTGGCCATCGAGATTGCCGACGCTCTGGACGCGGCTCACGCCGAAGGCATCGTCCACCGCGACATTAAACCTGCCAACATCTTCGTTACAAAGCGCGGCCACGCCAAGATTCTCGACTTCGGGTTGGCAAAGCTGGCTCCATCACCTCGTGTTGCGCAAGGGATGGGCGTTTCCTCGATGCCAACGGCTGTAGGCGATGAAATGCTTACCAGCCCCGGTACTGCTGTGGGCACCGTGGCCTACATGTCGCCGGAGCAAGTGCGAGGCAAGGAATTGGATGCACGCACCGACCTGTTTTCATTTGGAGTGGTGTTGTATGAGATGGCGACGGGCGCTCTCCCCTTTCGCGGGGACACATCGGGAGTGATTACCGAAGCGATTCTGAATCAGGTCCCGGTCGCTCCTGTGCGGCTGAATCCCGATGTATCAGCGGAGTTAGAGCGAATCATCAACAAGGCTCTGGAGAAAGACCGCGATTTGCGTTACCAGCACGCCTCGGACATACGCACTGACCTGAAGCGTCTGCGGCGGGATACTGGTTCGGGCCGAATTTCGTCATCGGGAAGCGGGGCGGTTCAGGAACTCGCTACAGAGCCTCGAACTCGCGCGGTCGCGGCGGCTCAGCCTTCTGCGGGGCTTGCACGGAAGCGATATGCTGTCTTGGCCGTTTGCGTCGTACTTCTCCTGGCAGCAGCCTTTGCGGCGAATCACTTTTGGCCTCGCTCGAACGCTCCGAGCGGCCCCGCAAAGATTACGCAAATAAGCCAGTGGAATAAACCGATGAGCTACGCGAGGCTTTCTCCCGACGGCCACGCAGTGGCCTTTGTCTCACCGGTAGCCGGTATCGCCCAAGTATTTCTCATGCTTACTTCTGGTGGTGAGCCTCTTCAGCTCACGAATGACGAAGGCGACAAGATTGTAAATAGCTTTTCCCCGGACGGCAAAGAAGTCTATTACACGAGGTTGCTCGGCCGCGACGAAGTCTGGGCGGTGCCTACGCTCGGTGGGGCTCCCCGCCGGGTTGCGTCTGCCAGATACGCGGTTCCTTCACCGGATGGCACCTTCATTTATTATACGAAGTTTGAAAGCCTTGGCATCTTTCGTGCGGCAAAATCCGGACTAAACGAAGAGCTGGTGTACAACTACGAAGGCACTGGCCAGTACCTCATCCCGTTTTTGCTATTTCCCGGCGGAAACGACCTGCTCGCTATTGGTTTTCAAGTGGGCTCGCAGAATTTTCGCTTTTACAGAATAAACGTGACTACCCATAAAGCGGCCGATTTAGGTGAGGTGACCGGGCTGGTGACCGGGCTTTCCTTTGACGTCGTGTGGGCCGAGCCAGGAAACTCCCTATTTTTCGGCCGTACTGTAAACGGGCTGACAAACATCTGGAGCTACAATTTAAAGGACCGGAATCTAACGCAGGTTACTTTCGGAACGGGACCAGACTACTTGCCCATGCCAGACCCAGGAGGTAAAGGGATTTACTTCGTGAATGGCAAATCCTCCGGCTCCCTAATCGCGTACCGTGTGCGTTCAAAAGAATCGACGGACATCGTTTCGGAGGACGCAAGTCAGCCCACCATCTCGCCGGATGGAAAGCGCGTGGAGTACGTCACATTCCCGTCAAGCCAGAGGGAAGAACTCTGGGTATCGGACATCGACGGTGGCAACAAAGTGAAGCTCGCCACCACCGGAGGAAGGCTGCAAACAGAGTTTTGGGCGCCGGACAATTATCACCTCTCCTTTTTTGAGCTGGAGACGGGCGCCGCGTTCAAGACCTATATTGTCGGGGCTGATGGCAGCGGACTTCGTCAGCTCCCCCAAATGGAGGGTGCCCCGAGCACTTCGTTATGGAGTCCTGACCAGAAATTCTTTTACCTAAGTGTTTCGGAAAAGGCGAGTCCGATAGATGCCGTTTGGAGAGAGAAGGCGGATGGTTCGAACCCTGAGAAGTTAGTGGACAACTGTGGCTATGCTTCCGACATCGACCCGAGCGGACAGTACCTGCTTGGCGTCGTAAACCAGGGAGAGAAGACTGGAATTTACCAAGTGGCCCTATCTGAAAGGAAATGTACCCCATTGCTTCCCGGTGTAGTAACGGAAGGCATATATTTTGCTCCCGATGGCAAGTCGTTCTTGTATGCAGTCGCTTCCCGCGGCGAGGTCACGATTTACCGTCAGGCTTGGAGACACGGCAAACTCATCGGGGCCGCCCAGGTCGCGTTGAAGGTCCCCTTTGCGTTTCCGCTGGTGTACGAGGGTAACGCATACGATTTTTCCAGAGACCTTTCCACCATCGTCTATGCACGTCCCAGCGGTCACGCCGACCTCTATCTTCTGGGCCAGAAATAAGCCCTGGTCGCAAAACCTGATTCTGCTGGACCCGTCGTACCCAGCCGAATAGGTGTTGAGAAATGACCTTGTAACGAGGTTCAACCCTGTCCGCGATGGGCTAACTTCCGATTGGTCGTATCGGAAACTTGAAAATTATTTATTCCGTAAAGCGCATGACGAACTACGGAAGCGGGCACGGGACAGCGACTGCACTTGCTTCCGGTTGTGTTCGGTCGAATCGCTAACTCGTTGAAAACCCGTGCCGGTGCAAAAGGGTTGTCTCCGCAGCGCCCGTAAGTCCTTGAATTTGCAATGCCGATTTTCGTGACTGTCGCTGGTCTAGCGACTACAGTCTGTGGACCAGATTGCGTTGGCGATGCCGGAGACTGTTCTATTTGATGGAAACTTCTTCAACCACGACTTCGATTAGAGGGTATTTCGGATTGCCGTTGAACCTCACCTTGTACGAATGACCTCTGTGGAGGTCAATCGCCTGCTCAGGTCTCGCGTACGCGAGGAATTTCTCAATAAATCCTTCGCGTTCCTCCGAATAAATGTTAAAGAAAATCTTGTGGTCAGTTTTCTTGACCACTCCGCTTCGGTAAACGTGAATTGTGACCTCTTGCCCACAAGCAGGGAACAGCACGGACGCGCCCGGAGAATTGACTTTCGACCGACCCACCTTGCCCTCACGGAAGCCTCTGTCGCTTCGCGATGGAGTCTTGGCAGCATCTTTCGACGCCCGGTCAACCGCCTTGAGAATTGGCGAGCCTTTCCCTTTTTGCCAGATGATTTCTGTTCGGACTCTAACCTTCGATTGAATTGAAAGGAACCTCTTCCATAGGTCTGAGTTCTCGACCGGTCGGCCCGACACCGAGCGCCACTTGTTCCTCCGCCACAGGGGAGCCCGACGCCGGTTCTCGCAAACGTACATTGAGTCAGTGATGACGAGAACTCTCTGAACTCCAAGGTCTGCACCTTTGCTTCGCACTAATTCGAAAGCACTAATGCAGGCACTGAGTTCCATCCTGTTATTCGTCGTCTCTCTGTACCCTTCTCTCAGAAGTTCTTCTGGCTGTCGGTTCCATTCGTCGGGGTATTCAGCGATGACCGCGAAGCCTCCCGGCCCACCCGGATTGTCGAATGCCGCACCATCAATGTACAGCTTTAGAGCGTGTGGGTCTGACGACATGACTACTTCATGTCCAGTTTCACCTTGTCGAAGAGGTTCAAGTCTCTGAGGATTTGCTCAATTTCTTCACGGAGGGCATTGCTGTCTGACTTAATTTCAATGGAAGCATCGATAGCCAAGTGTAGTTCGCCAGCCGTCTTGAGTTTGGGTAAAAGTGTTCTCCCGAGCCGGTTCCAAACTTCTGTTGGAATCTCGCCTGAAATTCGGAGCGTTCTAGTCTTGCCTTGCGGAGCCCCCGATTGGGCAGGCTGACCAAACAGTGGCCCGACTGATTCTGTTCCCACAACTTCGGGCGAGACAGGTTCTCCGGGTGATGTGACCACCTTCAACTTTCCGTTAGAATCTTTCAGTTGTTGCGCGGTCTTAGGGAGCAGTAGATATACGTCGGAATCAAAGCTGATTTCCTCGGAAGGTAACAACTCGTTGAACCAAAGTCGGGCGTATCCGCCTTCCGGCTTCTGACCAGACGCAAAGCCAAAATCACCTTTCATTACAAACTCGGGAATGCGACCACGCAGGTAGGCGTCGGGGTCAAGCACGCGCTCAAGCGTTCCATTAATAAATGCTTGGCGAAGCGCGGACACGGGCCACGACCCTAATTTCTTAAACGGTTCAGGCCATCTCCGCTCCAAGTAGCCAGCACCGGGAGACTCGTTCAAAAGGGCACGCGTTTTCAGAGTGGTGACAACCCTCGCGGTCAGGGTCTCGCCTGAACTTGCGTGTCCCGCACCGAGGTCTATGACGTTTAATCCGCCATCCGACTTGTTATCGTAAAGAACGAGGTAGCGGTAGCTCGCCCAAACCTCGTCAATAGCCGCGTCTTCAGCATCTCTTAGCTTCGCGTTAATTTCTTCACTATCTGAGCGGTCAAACTCTCCGGCCAACGTTCCGTCGAGATATTCTCTGTTTACTTTGCGCCACGCCAAAAGAGTTTCGACTTTATTCCGCAATTCACGGCCCTGTTTTCGCACACACCAAATCAATGCACCGGGATAAAGTCGGGGCGAAGTATTTCGATTCTTTGTCCATTCGTTGAGTTTGGAGCGAAGCGCACCGTTCTCCGTCCATTCTTGTTCCGGGCTGAGCACCACGAGCGACAGCTTCGTTGTTTCTTGAACGGCAGCGCTGTCATCTGGGAAAGGTATTACGGGAATACTTCGGTTTCGAATGAACTCCTTTTCAACAATCCGTTTGGTCTCGGACAGAATTTCTTCCTCGTCCAGTGAGGCGCGGCGGTCATTCACGACCTTTTTGAGTGTCGGTTTGAATCCAAATTGAAAACCATCTGTGCCTTTCTTACGGATAAAGAAGCCTCTCGCTTCCATCTGCGAAGCGGCGAGGTCGATTGAAGTGGTTTCAATTCCCGGTTCACCGAGTGCAAATCGCAGTTCGGGCAGGTGGGCGCTCTTATCAGTCTGTCCACCAGAAGATTCGAACAGGATAGTTGTTGCCACCCGCCGATGGATGTCTTTCAAAGCGCCACTCGTATCCGCGTCTAATGCTCGGGCGTGGCTGTTCTGTCCAGCGATGTCAGCATCAATAGCTGCCTGTAAACGATTTTCTCCCAGCTGCCCCAACACAGCGGCTCGGAAACTCTGCCATTCCAGCGGAGCGGAACCCAAAGTAATGAGAGGCTCCTGACGAGCTTTCGTATATGAATCCTTGTAAACGAAAGAGAGCCATTGGGCCAGCATCGCTAGCGCTCCACGTGTCTGCTGGAATTGCCGCAGTGCTTGCCATTTGCGGTGGAAGACCGAAAGCGTGGCGGGATGAAGTGGGTAGCAGGTTTCGAAACGAGTACGGAGGAATTCCCGTGCCTTGGCTTCAGTCGTGGCGCTGTCAACCGCTGTCCATTCAGGAGGCAACTGATTCCGGCGTTCAAAGCACCAGTCTGCGTATGTTTTGGAAACTGTCTTCCTCACCCGCTCGGAACCGATGTCTTCGAATAATCGCTTCCTAACCACTTCGCTGATTTCGGCCTCATCGTTGGCAATCAAGTCCTTCGCCACACGGCGGACCACTTTATTTATTTTTTCCTGCCATTGAAGGTCGTAGTCCGTCATCTCCACCTGGCTGCGTGGCAAGCTGATGACGGCGGCAGAACGTTCCGTGCCTGTCATGGCGACCGTTAGGTTTTGAATGAATGCGTGTAACTTCTCGGCTTCGCTGCCGCGATAGCGATTGATGTAGTTCAGCACTTCGTCGCAGAGAATGAGAACGGAACCGCCTGCGACCTCGACGAGTTTCGCAATCGCCATTGTGCCGGGTGGAATTTCCTTCGACGATGGCCCAAGTGCAGCTACTCCCGCATCACCTGCGAGTTGTCGAGCGATGTCAATCCAAGGCGTTTCCCGTCCCTCGCCTCCGTCCCAAGCGTTACCAACGAACACAGCGACCTTCGCGGTCGGAACTTCGCTAAGTCCCACAGAAGAGAGAAGCTGAACAATGGCAGGGTCATTCTTAGCCTGTTTGCCATGCTTGGCGAGATGAAAGAGCGCTGTCAGCGTGTGTGTCTTACCGCCGCCGAACTGAGTCACGAGTGACATCACGGGCGCGGAGTTTTCGGTTCTGCCAGCCAAGCGCCGAAGAACCATACCCATGTGCTCGGTCAGGGCGCGGGTGAAGCACGTGCGCGAGAAGAATTTAATTGGGTCGCGATAATCCTCGGGGCCTTTGCCTGCTGCCACTTGCTCCAGTGCAATGGCAAACTCGTCAGGATTGAAGGAGCGGCCTTCGCGGACTTCCGCTCGCGGGGTTGCATTTTTGTACCAAGGCTCCATAGGGTGACCCCAATTGTATTCGCTGAAGGCCAAACTCTAGCACTTTCAGCGTGCACTGAGAAACGGAAGGACGCCCATAACGCAACGGCACTGGAAGTGGTTCAGTTGACATGGTACCGCAGCTTTTCATATAAACTGCCGATTGCGGTAGTGTCCTAATTTGCCGTCTTTCGGTACAGGGCATTGAAGTAGACTCCGCCCAAGACAGGGGACACCTAGTCGGGCCGAGGTGCACATGAGAGATAAAGCTTCAGAGGCGATGGTTGGTGAAAGAGCGGGCGGCGACTTTCTTTTTACGTGGAAAGAGAAGAAGAAGGGCCATCCAGACGACAGAGTTCGCAAGGCCGTCGAGACCTTCCGGTCGAAGGGTATCGCGGAAATCTGGTGGCGTTGTGATGCAATTAGAAAAGTTCGCCTCGATGACCGGGCGTATCTGCTCAAGCAAGGTAAGCCGAAGGGCATTTTTGGCCGAGGGACCGTCATCGGTTTGCCTCGGCGAAACAAGACAGCCCGTCGTGGCGAGGGTCAATGGCAGGTCAAAATTCGTTTTGACGCGTCGCAGGGTGACGTATTGACGGCCCCCGAGTCCTTCCTCGCTGAGGAAAAGGTCTTGCTAAGTCTGCCCGTGCCGAAAGAGCAGTGGGAACGTCCGGCCTCCGGCACCGAACTGGACTCAAAGGCAGCTCGTGCAATCGACACCATAATTGACAGCAAAATCCCCCGCTCCCTTCTCGTTGGTAGTCGTGAAATCGCTTCGGCGGATGACAGCGAGCAGCAGGTTGACCGCTATCGTAAGCTGATTGAGCAGTTGACGCGGCCCGAGCAACGGCGCTTCAGGGAGAAAATTCGGGAGCTCTATCGAAATAAATGTGCCGTAACTGGGTGCATCACCCAAACTGTCTTGGAAGCCGCTCACATCAGCACTCGAAAAGGGGTAGACGACAATAGCCCCCAAAATGGAATTCTTCTTCGGGCTGATGTTCACGCACTGTTTGATAGCTTCCTTATCGCCCTGAGTGAAGACGGCACGCGACTGGAAGTTAGTTCTGAGGTAACCGACCCAAGCTACGAGCACCTAAAAAACGCTATCGTTGCTCGACCCGACACAGCTCCATCAGTGGAGAACATCCGACACCATCGAGAGCGATTCCACAAGATGTGCCAACGCCGGATAGGTTCGGGCAAATTGGGACACCACCCCGATTGCTGAGTGTTTTACTCTGAGGGCAATTCATGGACGTTCTAGGAAAACAGCCCGACTGGCGCAAGGGACCGAGACGCTTATTTGAGCTGAGCGAGGGGGAGAGGGAGGATTTTCGCCATCGTTTAGAAGTAGCTAATCGAAACCTCTTAGAGCCTGAAAGGTTTTGGAGCGACCTCCTATCGATAACTCTCTCCGAGGCGTTCAGATTCTTTGTGTTCTTCGCGATTGCGCTTCTTGGACTGTTAGCTTACAGGCGCTTCGTTCCCAATCCGCAAGAATTTGGAAGATTCTTCAGGATTGTTACAGTCTTCCTCCTAATCGGGTTTCTTTGCCGCCTAGCTTCTTTTTATATTCGACGTTTCGAGGACATCCGTTTCTACAGAAAGTTGGTCCAGAGCAAAAGGTACTATTTCCCGGACGGATTCTGATGGTCAGCCTAGCGAAGATTTCGCGGTTCGTGGGAGACGCGGCTTCGTGGGCGGCTCTGGGAGATGTATTCGGACGACTCTTTGCCTCCATTTCCTCGCTCCCATCTCCGGACTCCTTTGGCCTTCTCGGTGCGGTCGCCGGGATTTGCGCCGCTCTAGCTCTTTCAGCACCTCTGACCGAGCACAGGCAGGAGAGTCTAATAGATTGCCTTCGATACGCTGACTTCCTGTTTGTGACGGGGCAGGTTGACGAGGAAGAGCACAGAATCCTTCGGCTGGGCTGCATACGCAAAAAGAGGCGCTGATTCTTCCGGAAACAAATCTGTGGAGCGACTAATTAGATTCGCGGAACTGCGAGCAGCATGGCGTCGAGGAGGCGCTTTTCCTCGCTGTCCTTGGGATACAAGGCAGAGAGAGCGTTCGCTAGACGGACGAAGTCAGGGCCACGTTGCTGTTCCTCACGCAGCAAGGCTCTCAATCCGTTAGTCTGTCCGCCAGCCTGAAGCAACATGGCCGCGTGCACGCGGTCGAGGGTCGTGACCTGTTGTGGCGCGGGTGCCTCCACTCTCGCCTCGGATTTCTTTTTTGCCTTACCGCCCTTTTGCGCTTTAATCTGCGGCGCGGCTCCCGAATCCTGCATGAAGGAAAACGCATAATTACGTTGAGCCTTCACGTCATTCTCGATTCTCCGTGACATCGCTGCGGCGTCGGCATCACCAAATAGCTGACTTGTGCGCTCGCCAACCGGAAGGAGCCGAACCACGCCTTTATCAGTTTCGATGATGCGACCCTCCCACTTATCCAAGTGGATTCCAAGTGGTTGTGCGAAACGCCGGGCGACATCGTAAATCAAAGTGTAGCCAGCCTTTTTCTTTTTGGAATTCTCCTCTTCGTCGTCTTCGTCCTCCGGCACTTCATCTTCCTGCTCGGTTTGTTCTGCATCTCCGTCGGTAACGTCGGTCGTTTGCAGAGTCCACAGGAACAGAGCCGTCAATCGAGAGTCCTCCTCTAAAGCGCCTGCCCCTCCGTTTCGCGCCTGCGCCTCAGCTGTTCCCAATACTTGTTCCAGAGCCAACCGACCGACAGTCTCCCAAACGTATGCAAGAAACCCCCGCTTGTAGGGTTCCGCAGCAGTTGGGTCTCCACCCAATGGAATTTCACGTCCCTCCGCATCTTCAACTCGACTGTACCGACTAAAGACTTCCATGGCAGGGCCTATGCAAGCAAACACGAGGTCTGCGCCGCGAATGCCTTCAGCTTGGAGACGTTGAATCCATTCCCCAATCCTGTGTGGCAACGCTCCATAAACTTGACTCCAGTCACCAACCTGCGACTGATTACGAGGACGGGCTATCAAATGCACGCTAGCGCTCAAGGACGCATTGTCTCGGGCATTTAAACGTGATTGCATCTCAGTAGCGATTGGCCATGACGCCGTAATCACCCAACCACTTCCAATCACACCTCCGAGCAAGGCTTCCCAGCCCTCGGTCGTTTTATGAGCGAATACGATTGCAGCAGCGCCGTCAGGTCGGATAACCTCGACACCTCTTTTCATTGAGAGCGCAACTCGCTGCTCAAATTGTGCTGAAGTTTTCGCTTTAGGTATCTTCTTATGAGGACGGTCTACCACACACTCTTCATCCTTTGGCGAGAGAGACGGCAACTTCTCACCCTGACTCAGAGCCCGCCTTGCCCAAATCAAGAAAAAATCGCTCAAGTGAGCATATGGGATGGAATCGTAGTAAGGAGGGTCAGTAAACCAAATTGAAGCAGATTCATCTGGCAACAAGTGGCCGCATGCATCAGCTTGCTGGACAGAAGCAGTTCTAGATGTTTGGGGATAACTCGGGGGAACAGCATCCGCCGTTCGCTCGTAAGCACTAAAAAATGAGCCGCTAGTATCCCCTAGGGGAGCCGCCTCGGCATAATCCCAAGCCATCGGAATATCGTGACGCGCTAAAGTATTCACAGGACACTCAGCATCAGGCTTCCACCGAGTGTTCGCGTTGTTCAAGTCGGCGGTTTTGTCCAACGCGAGAGTGAGGAGGCGATTTGTTGCTTCTCCCTCCTTAGAATTTGCTGACTCACGGATTGTCTTAGCCAAAGTGACAAGAGTGAGAAGCTGGCGGTAGTTGAACATATCCCTGAAATGTTCAACACCGTATATGGGAAGCGATATTCGACGAAGCTCAGTTAGTGGAATCTGTTCACTTGGAATTAGTGACATTCCCGGTCTGACGAGTACGCCCTCTAATTTACTGAGTCTCTCTTTGGCTGCATAAACAGCCTCATAGTCGCTTGGAACTGAAACTCGGTACTGTCGCCCTGAACTGCTCCGACTTAGAGTGACAACTACAAGTAGCAACGCTCCGCCAATTCGATTGCCAGCTTCATCAAACCCAGGGTTAGCACCTCCGCGCTGCGCAAGAAGCTGGGCTCGGACTCTTTGGGGGGCCAGCACCGCCGGGCAGCATAAGCATCTTGCCTTCGCACGCGAAATGCTGCCCTTCGGCACCTCCTCATCCGATTTCGGCTCAAATACCTCAAAGCCTAGTTGAGAGGGCCTTCCCTTCCTCTGGAGAACTTTAAATCGAAGTGCACGCCTACGGTTCCGTTTGGTGCATAGCCAGAAAGACCGAACGAGCGGAATTTCGGCTCCGCAACTGTCACAAATTAATGTCCGAGCCCATAGATAAGTAATGGGAATGGATTGGTCTGGTTCGCGAGGATAGATTGCGGCAAATTCTTTTTCGCAATCACGTCTGATTTCCGCTCCGGCCTTTCGAAGGTCCTCGGCAAGATTTATCCCATAGCGAGGGATGTCCTCCAACAAGGTCCTTAGAATTTCGTATGCGACAGGATTCAGGTCCGAGGCAAACGCATCGCAACCAAGGCGCAATGCCTCCAAGGGAATTGAACCACCACCAGCGAAGGGGTCAACGACAAGAGGGGCTTCATCACCGTGTGCCGCATGCACAAGACCACGTGCGGCTTCCAAATATGTAGGGCTAGCTGCGTTGCTCCAACTTGCGAAGTCACCGATGAATCTGAGGAGCCCATTACGCAAATCTAAATCGCTGGTACCTGCGTCCCCTTGGACACGAGGTAGGATGTTCCGCGTTCGATTCTTGAATTCTTCGGGACAGTTTGAATCACATGGGTCTGGCAGTAGCAACCCCATTAGAATCGCTCGACACGCACCCAAGGGACGACGCGCCCACCAGAGATGAAGAGTGCTTGGCATTCCATGTCTGATTTTCTTTTCACGAACCGCGTGCAAACTCACGGCGGCGATTGGAAAGTCCACTTCGGCCAGACGTTTACACTCTTTGGGAATCATGAGCCTCTACGATTTGCCCCTTTAGCTCTTCGTGGTGTCGCCGCTCGTCGAGTCAGGATAGAGACGGGGGCCAATGGAAGCGCGATTGATTGCACTCAGCGTGAGGTAATAATGCTCAATCTTCATCACCTCGTGCCAAGGCATCTTCGATGGATTGAAAATGGGCTGGTTGAGAAGGGGCGAACTGCTCTTGCATTCCGTAACTACGTAGAGCCAGTAGCAATCAGAACGGTCTTCGGCTGCTCGCTTTTCGTTCGGGGTAAGGCACACCGTACCCGTGCTGGCCCCAATTCCTTTGATTTCTATCAATCGCAATTCGCCAGACTTCGTGTCGAGGCTGGTGATGTCGTAGCCGAGGTTCTTTTCGTGCACATCTTCCACCATACGTCCCAGACTGGTTTCATGTTCAATGACCACACGCATCGCCGTGGCCTCAGTCTCGGGGTCGGTTCGAAGATTCGCAATGTCCGGGCGGTCGCGCTCTGGATGTGGAAGGACCAGAATGCTGGTCAAGCGTTCGACGCCCTGAATCGAGAGCGATTTCTGACGTTCCATTTCTTGTCTTCGAGTTTCGCGACGATGCAGCAGCACCGAATGACGGTCTTCGGCCTGCTTCAGATTTCCGGCGGCTCCTTCCGCGTTGCGCTGAGCTTCCTCCTCCCACCGGCCAATCGCAGCATCTTCTCTTGCGATAAGTTCCGTTAAAGACATTTCGATGTGAACCAAGATACGCTCAACCTCCGCAACACGGTCTAGCCGCACTTCTTCTAGGAACGGCAACAATGCATTCTGTTGCAGCCACTCTGTTGGTTCTGAAGCGTTGACAACTTCGGGCAAACTTTCGGAAAGTTCAGTCGGTTGCAGGTTTGCCAGAATCGTGGGCCCAGCCAGACGTAAATGGCCGCTGGATTCGATTTGCACTCCAACAAGTCGTTCGTGAACGACGTGACCGAGCCCATCCACGACTCTCGCACGATAAAAATCAAAACGGGTTGGGCTATCAACCTCCAACGAGTAAAAGCAAGCTCCCTGACTTAGAGAGTCTTGGGCCTTGACGTATGCGTGCTGACGTAAAGCCTCGAATAGAGGATGCCCGGGAGTGACCCACTCCAGATTGTTTTTTTCGGCGGTTTCGCGGTCGGTCGAAAAGCGTGGGTACCTTACTGCCAGCGGTTGGAACTTCCAATCCGACTGGTTCTCGTAGAATTTAAGAGTTGCCGGAGTAGCGGTTGGCTCGAATGTATAGGGAAGGGTGGAGAACGTCTTGAGCGTAAGAGGCACGAGCGGAGCGGCGTCGCTGATGAACCTTGAAATAGTTTCCGGCACGAGTCGGCGTTCCTGTGCTTTAGCTCGCCGCTCAACCAACATTTCGAGATTTAAACTTTTTGTCGCGAGTCCCTCCAATGCGTTTTGGCAGATTGCTCGAAAACGGTCCTCTTTTACGTCACGTAACAATCGCTCTTCCAAATCGGCGTTGCCAATCTTGCCTGCATAGTAGTCCCGCAGGATGCGTTCAATTTCGTTGGGCGGTAGAATTTCACCGACAACATTGAAAACCGAATCATCTTCCAGTGCGTTGCGGATTTCTTGTAATTTCTCAAGCAATCGCTGAAGAACGTGTCCCTCGATGGTATTCGTCGCAACAAAATTGAAGATGAGGCAATCTTTCGTTTGAAGGTATCGATGGATTCGTCCCATCCGCTGTTCTAGTCGGTTCGGATTCCACGGGATGTCGTAGTTGAACAGTATGTTGCAGCACTGCAAATTGATACCCTCACCTGCTGCCTCAGTGGCAACCAAAACTTGTGTGTTGCCGTCCCTGAACTCCTGTTCGGCATGAAGGCGAGTTCCGGGTTCGTCTCGTGAACCTATGTGCATTCCGCCGTGAATCGTACCCACGGTGAAGTTCATCGCCCGGAGTTTCTTGACTATGTAATCGAGGGTGTCCCTGAACTCGGTGAATATTAGGAGGCGCTGTCCGCGATTGTCGAAGAAACCCTGTTGCCGCAAAAGCTCGTGTAGCCGAGAGAGTTTCGCCTCGGAGCCAGAGTCCTCAACACGCTGCGCGTGTATGGCAAGCTCGTTCAGTTCGCCGATTTCCTCTTTCACCTGTTCGGGGTTACTTGCGATGCTCACTGCCGCGATGATGTCTTCCAAGCGTTCACGCTCGGAATCTTCCATCTCGTCCAACTCGTCCATGTCGGGCAAGTCAGGCGGAGCGAATCGGGCAATCTCTTGAGCCTTTTTCAGCATATCCGCCAGTCGCTTGGCGCGATTTTCAAGAGAACGGCGCAGCGAATAAGTACTCGAAGCAAGTCTGCGCTGATATAACGCCATCAAGAATCGGATGGCACGGGCACGCGGGTCATCCCCGGCGGCAGCGGCCCGATTCGACTGCGATTTCACGAAGGCTGTGACTTCCCGATATAACTCGTCTTCGGGGCCGTCTATATGAAAATCAACGGTGTGAGGAATGCGCTTGGTGAAAATCTTCTTGGCCTCCCAAGTACCGTCCGGCATCCGCTGCGGGAAGTACACCATTGCCTCCTTGGTGCGTCGCAGATAGAAGGGGGCGCGTCGGCGCTCCATGGCCTCACGAATGGACTTTACGTCGGCGAAAGCGTCCTCATCCAAAAGTTGGAGAAAGAGGCTGAAATTTACGGGGTCACCTTTGTGCGGCGTTGCGGTCAAAAGCAGAAGATGGTCTGACGAATCACGTAACAGTTCCCCGAGGGCATAGCGTGCAGTTTTTCTTGAAGGCGGACTCCACGACATTCTGTGTGCTTCATCAACGATTACCAAGTCCCACCGGACCTGTTTGAGGCCGGGGAGGATATTCTCTCTCTTTGCCAAATCAAGAGACGTTATGACCTGCTTTTTCTCTATCCACTGATTCAATCCGTATTGGTCGCGGATGGAATCGCCGCTTTGAACCTCGAATGATTCGCGAAACTTATCCCATAGTTCACGTCGCCACTGAAACGTAAGATTTGCGGGGCAGACGATGAGCACGCGTTCTGCGAGTCCCCGTAACTTCAATTCGCGGATGAGCAAGCCGGCCATGATGGTCTTGCCAGCACCCGCGTCGTCGGCTAGCAAGAAGCGTACGCGAGCTAGCTTTAGCAAGTAGTCGTAGACAGCTTCCAATTGGTGAGGCAGCGGGTCAACTCTGGAAATGGATAGCCCGAAATAGGGGTCGAACTCGTACGCGATTCCAAGGGCGTACGCTTGAATGCCGATTTTGAGGAGATGACCATCTCCAGCGTAGGTCGGAATCAAATGGGTGACCTGGAGACTCTCAATGTCCTTTCGGGAGAGGGTCGCTTTGCGAAATTTTTCGGTCCGAACGCCTGACAGGCCGACGACCCAAGAGTCCGCGCCATTCTGGCGGATGCTCTCGACACGCATCGGCTCGTTGAAGAGCGCCCCTGACACGATTTGACCCTCGGCAAGGGGGTATTCTGATTCAGTGGTTGAGGTCTGGAGGGATGGCATGAACGCCTATATTACACTCCGAATTGCCTGTGGACTCAGGCTAGCAGGGCACCTGCGGCGATGCCAGTCCCGGTGCCTGAAACTGCGTCAAGCATCGAAGCTGCAAACACGCGTTGATTATGTTTGGTCGTCATAGGCATCCTCCTCTTCCGAACTAACAGGTTCAGATTTAACAACCGACAACAAACGGCTGTAAAGAAGGCACCGAGACCGACACACGCCCAAGGAATCGAACCTTGCACCGCTAGCCCTGTTAGCCTCAATCCACAGTAACGCAAACGCTATCACGTATTCCTCGCATTTTGGTATTTCACTGTGTACGTATGCTGCTGATAAAGAAAAGGAGGCCGAGAAGGTTGATGTTCTTATCAGATTTGGGACCGGGACTGTCAACGATTGTTCGGTGCGGGAACGACGATACCTAGATACGTTGTTATTGTTAAGTGCACTAACCTAGTGAGATAATCCGTCCTCGTGTGCAACAAACTCAAGTTCGTTTTCCGAATAGGACAGGCGCGAGATAATTGGTAAAGCAGGCAAATGCCGACCGCACACATTTACACCTTCAGTAGACTGGTCCACGCGTACCCAGGAAACTGGGAGAAATTGCTCGCGTCAATGGAGTCGGAAAAGCAAATTGCATACGGCTACTATCTGCCTGTGCGAGAAGCCGTCGTGTTGTTTTGTGCGAAGCGTGGCAAAGACCGAGGCGCGATTTTTCAACAGATGGTTGCCCGAGCGCGAAGTATGGGAGGAGTACGCGGGCCGAAGATGGCGAAGGACAATGCCGAGGCGTTCAGCAATTTCGAGGCAGCGTTCTATCCGAAGATTAGCAAGTTTCGCCGCGACCTTTTGAGAGAGCAGCGAACTGGCTGCGAGTTCGAAGGTCTTACACTGGAGGGCGGACCGCACTTCGAAGCCGTTGACCAGCAAGGGAGGAAGCGACATGTGTTTCTGCACGCTGCGAATTGGTCACGCAACGACTTATCAGCATACCTGGAGCTTTTGGGGATAATTATTGAAGACTCGTACGGCGGCGATAGCTCAAGCCTTTGGGTGTTCAACCTCAAGAATGGAAAAGAAATTAAGTGGCGGTCGAGTGCGCGTGTTCGAAATCGTTGCGGAGGTGCAGCCAAACTCTACACGCGTCTGGTGAAGGCGATGGAAAATCCTGACGACATCTAATTTCTGGTCTTTGGATTTTCCTATTTGCTTGATGAAGACAAGCTGCTCATTGTGAAAATTTCCACGATGTTGAAAACAGGAGGAGCTGAGCCTGACTTGAACTAGAACGGTTGACCCGTGTTCATTCCTCGGACGCTAAGCCACTCGAACACAGCCCACGTCGCCTCAAGGTCTTCCTTATTGTAGGCAAGGATTTCGTCCATCAATTCTTTCCGCTTTCCCTCGTCGCTCGTCTCCGTTGCCTCGATGAACATCGCCATCGCCCACTGGCCGCCGTACTCGGTCTGCTTGCGCTTGTAGCCGACGTACTGCTCAATGACCTTTAGGCTGAAACTCGGCACCGGCAAGATGATGGATTCTTTTGTGACGGTAAGAAGGTCTAACAGGTTCGCAATTACGCGAGCCGCGACGCCGTCCACATCCCCATGCCTCTGAATGTACTTCGTGAGGTACGTTTTTTCGTAGGAAGCCCAATGAACGAAGGGAATGTCACCATAGATTTCGAATACCTTCTTCGCGTTTTCCAAGAAGGCAAGCCAGCCTTCGTTGTCGCCGTTCGGCCCAAAACCAGAGACCGCTGGCATGAATTCACTTGGCTTGTCCCCGAACACTTGCACGCCCCACATGTAGATTTTGTCCAATTCGTCTAGGTGCGGGGGCATCCCTTCCAAGTCGAACATCACATAGTTTGGAAGTTGCGGGATGCCAGGAGCAGCTAGAATCTTCTCCTCCCGTTTTTCCATCGCCTCCGCGAACTGGAGAATGCGCTCAGCCCTCGTGCCGACTCGCTGCTCTCTAGCTCCAAATGGGCGCTTCAATTCGCTCAGGTCGGTGACATCGAAAGTGCTCAGCAGTTCCTTTCGCGTGCGGATATTCATGCCGTTCAATTTTCGGGCAAGGTTTTGGTCAACGTCAGGCAGGAGAGCTATATCGCCGTTCGCTTCCGCCTTGTTCCAGCAACGCTCGTTGAAACCGCACGGATTGCACTTGGTCCAGCCGACGGGTTCGTATGCTTCAGTTTCTTGTTGCTTGACCGCCAGCAGGCGCTCCAGAGCGGCCAGCGCCGCGACGCCGCCATCGTAGGGGACGGCAACGATTTCCTTCATGCCGCTGAAAACTTGCAATGCTTTGGAAAGGACGCCACAACTCTTTTCGAACAGCCAACCGTAGAGTTGAACCTGAAGCAGAATCTCCGGGTGATTTTCCTCGTCAATGCGGCGGGCCATCTTGGCGTCACGGATGATGTAGCCGTCGCCGTCGAGAATCAGGAAATCGGGTATTCCGAGAATCTCAACCTCGGCGGCACCGAACATGTGCCTCACGCGAAATACGGGTTGATAAATGACTGATGCTCGGAAGGCGATGGCTTCGAGAGTTCTCTTGATACGCTCGTCTTCTGTCAGACCGCTAAGATTGGCGCATTCGCCCATCGTGGCGAGATGCTCACGCTCGTGCCTTTCGCCGAGCCGGTGCAGGACTTCCTCGAAGACGCTGGTGTCTCGCTCCGGTTCGTCCCGATGCCTGAGCCACACGCGCAACTCGCACAGGCTTGGCCGATGATGGGTAATGAAATCCGATGCAATCAGGCGCATTTGGAATGCAGCCTATCATTCAACTCGGCAAAGCGACATCTATCGAAGGTACTGGGTCAAGAACGTCGCACGTCGTTTTGCATGCCCGGCCTAGGAGCGCCGAATCGAAGGAATTAGGTCAGGCTGGTTCCCGATGTACTTTGAGGGATGTGCGGTATAACTGTCGTCCGGGTAAGCGTGGCTCGGCAAGCCTTGAAACCCTTAGTACTCTAAGTCCTGTTCAGTGAAGCCACGTTCTTCTGCACCGTCCGATACATCAAAATTCCGCTCATTCAGTTGGGAAACGCCAATCGCTATCTCTGAGGCGACAGATGATGGTGTCATCCAGTTGAAAGCCATTTGATGAAGCCTTACGGAGCCTAATATCATCGGCGCTTTCCCCGCGACGTAACCGAGCGCCCTGCCCTCGAAAGTGGGATATTCGTCTGTGCTCCAGCCCTGTTGACTCTTCAAACGATTCGTCAACCTTCTGCTAAGAAAGCCAGCCTTCAATCCGGCATTCCTGCAAAGTTCGAGAAAACCTGATGCGTCGAGATAGCAAAACAGCCGAAGACGGCCAAACAGAAGGTCAAGAAAAGACCGACTCTTCAGGTCGCGCATCAACGGCGGAATAAAGAAAATCGAACCAAGACCCTCCCGCCAGTCGATGAGGTCAATTTTTTTCAGCTCAGCAACGAAGTGGTCAGGTGGATATTTTGAGGTCTCCTCAGTCGTGATGAAGGCATTGAAGACGAGCAGCCGGGCGTCAAATTCGGCGAGCATGTATTTCTTCTCCGAGGTCATGTCCGCCGCTGCAACCATCAGGCACCCGTCGAGTATCTTGGCTGCATATTTCCCTCGTCGCGCTTTTTGACAGAGGTCCTCAACCACGCTAGTGAAGTACTCCGGAGTCGCCTTGGACTCAACAATAATTCGCTTTCCCGTACCTCTCTTGAACGTTCCTGAACGAACTCCGACCATCTGCTTTCTTTCCATGAATACTTCGACTTGACGGAAGAATCGCTCAGCTTGCTCGATTCCTTTTTGCCCATACTTGTCGGCAAACTCAAACACACGGGCCGGGTCTCTTGACTCGATTGCAGTGACCATTGCTTCGTTGACCGAACCTTCTTTCATCTCAATTAACGTCCTTTTATGGTGACCTGGATGACGTTCCAGCAGCAGGAGGTCGGAGATACATGAAAATCTAGTGAAATCCAGAGGAACTGCGAAGGCATATGGGTCCTGGTTGTAGTGGCGTGCGGCCGCGAGGACAGATTCGACATTTTGAGCCGACAAGCGGCCGTACTTTGGTCCCTTATAAATCTCTACGAGGTCGGATTCTGAAAACCCCAACCACAAAAATGACTCGTAGCATGATTCCAGAAGTTGAATCCAATATTTATATCTCTTCAGGACGGGTGATTTCTTGTTCTCGCCTGATAACCGTTGGATTTCCGCCTCAAGCTCTAAGGTCGTTGACGTCAAAATGCCTTGAGCTTTCTTGTAGACGTAGTGGCACTCGCGTATAAATAAATCTTCGGTGCTTTTGATGGCGCTGAGGTCCCGAAGACCTAGCCGCTCGACGGCGCCCCGGGTGATTAGATACCGACAACGGACTAGCTGCCGTTCCAGATAAGACTGCTCCATTCAAACTCCACACAAGAAAAAGCACAGCTCTAGACGCTCGGAACGGTCCGCCGCTCCGCTCCCGACACCTGAGGTAGCGAGCCGAAGAAGTAGCTCACACGGTCATACGGACTGTATGGTTTCCAACCTTCGTCCTGCACACGCCGTGGTGAAAGGCGTGCTGCCAACAATTGTTCCGTGGGCAGGAGGGATTGCGGCCGAACTCTTCGAGATTGTACTAACTCCGCCGCTGAACAAGAGACGAGACGAATGGAGTGTCAAGTTCGTCCCCCTTAAGGTCGCGATGCTGGTCGCTGCACGTTGTAAGTCTTGGTGATGTGAGCACGGACTTTTTCCTTTTCCAGGGCGAACTGAGAACGCATTCCAGGCAGTTCCAAATCGAGTTTCAGCCTGTCTTGGCAGACCTTGAAGATGCAACTTTCCATCTGGTCGAAAGAGAGAATCATCTCGAAAAGAACCATAACGGCCATTCCGGGCTCCGCTCCGCAGTAGTTTAGGCGATATTGCAGATGGGTCGGGGTCTGCTCTATGACAAAGCGCGAGACAATAGAATTTAGGTTTGTGTGCGAGCCGAATTCCGAAAACTGCTTCCATAGCTGATGCAGTTCAGGAAGTCCATCAAACAGACGCTTTGTCTTGTCGTGCTCAAACTCCTTTTTGAATGATTCCAAAGCGGTCATCCCATCGTTTTTCTCAATCCATGGTTTCAGCAAACTCGGGTCAGAAGCAATACGGTTGGCATGAGCCACGGATTCGATGGCATCACGCAAGATGGAATGGGCTTCTGATAAGCATCCGGCGGAGCCCAGCTCGAAGGCAACCCGCATCTTCGCGTGTGCGTTCATAAAGAGGACCATGGGTAGCATCAGTTGGGGGGCGCGAAGCTCCATCATAATTTCAAACTCGCGGCACAGAATCCTGTCCATTAGCATGTAACTATTCCAAAGATAAGAGAATTGCTGGATGGTTGCGAAGAAGTTATGCCGCTTGGTCATGTAATACGACTTGTAGTGGGAAGAAATGTGAACTTGCTCGAACCCCGCGAGGAGGTCTTTCTCGCTAAACTCCGGTGCCGGGTTTTGCGGCTGGCCCTGACTTCTGATTTCTTTCAAGCTCTCACCCTCGCCCATCTGAATTCTCCACGCCATCCAAAGTACATTATATAGGCCGTCGCCCCGCCGAAAGCTACGGGTGCTTCTCTGTAGTGAATTTCAGATGTAAAACTTGAACCTTGGATTTCGTTTGGTCACCATCGGCGGCCCTTCGGAGAGGCTTTCAGGCAGCGGCAATTGATACCTTGAGGTTTCATGCGACAATTGAGGATGGAGAATTCACCAATTGACTAATGCCGATGGAGGATATGGCAAATGGTGCATATCGTTGCCTATGACTTGAGACAGCCCAATGATACAGAAGAGAACTACCGGACAATCATCGATGCCATCAAAACAAATTTCAATTCGTGGTGCCATATCGAGCAGTCCGTGTGGCTCATAGATGCGCCGACCGAAGCTATTGCTGTCCGCAACCTCTTAAAGGATTACCTGCATCAGAGCGACGTGCTCTTTGTTGCGAGGCTGACGGGGAATTGGGGGTCGTGGAATTTCGGTGACGAGCGCAATAAATGGCTCGCCGCTCGTGTTTTCTAACTTGTTTGAGAGAATGCAGTGACTGAAGAAAACAACCTCGCAAAGGAAGTTACGGAAGCTTTATCCCACGGCTATGGCCCGCGTGTTGCGAGGTTCGCATTGGCCTGCCTAGGTGCAATCCCTATCGCCGGAGGCGTATTTGCCGGTGCTGGCAGCGCGTGGTCAGAGGCGGACCAAGCTCACTACAACAAAGTGTTCGCAAGTTGGTTAAGGCTTCAAGAAGACGAGCTACGCGAGATTGGTGTGACCATCGCTGAAATCTTAAGCCGACTCGACCTAAATGATGTAAACGTCCAGCGGCGAATTGAAAGTCCAGGGTATCTCAGTTTGATAAAGAAATGTTTTCGGGACTGGTCTGCCGCCGAGAGCGAAGAAAAGCGAATTCTTATTCGTAATCTATTGACCAACGCAGCCGTTCATAGAATCTGCTCAGACGACGTCCTGCGCATCTTCATTCAATGGATTGAGATGTTTTCCGAGGCGCATCTTGCTGTCATCAAATACGTGTATCAGAATGAGGGTTCGACGCGGTCTGAAATTTGGAGCGGTGTCCACGGAGAGAAAGTCAGAGAAGACTCTGCCGAGGCAGACCTCTTCAAGCTACTGATGCACGACCTTACTACAGGGTACGTGATACGGCAGCACCGAGAGAAGGACTACTATGGGAACTTTGTTAAGAGCGCGAGGCGTCCCCGTTCTCCATCCCAAACGATGACGTCTGCGTTCGATGATGACAAGCCGTACGAACTGACTGAACTGGGTAAGCAATTCGTGCGCTATACGATGGAAGGTGTGATGCCACGTATTGCCGCTCCACCAGACGCGACTCCCAATGCGGGCGGCGCGTCGGAGGCTTGAGACGCTGCTCAGGTTGCGGGGTCAACGTACTTGTACTCTTTCACAAACCGGGACGACACCGGCATGTTGTTCTCGTTAACCGGAATTGCAACGAACTTCGCGTCTCGGTCCAGGACGAGCCAGACTAAACGATATAGTGTGGCTGTAACTCGCCTTTCACAGTTCTCCTGTTCAGTCGCAATCTCAGCCTCGGCTCCGTCTATTTCCATCCTCACGCCACAGAGCGTCACGGAGTTCTCAGCCGCCGACCGAGTGGGATGAGCAAGCTCACTTAGCAAGCCGTAGTCGCGGGCTAAGGTCGGTTTGAGATGTCCGCGTCCAATAGCGAACTTGACCAGGACCGAAATCCTCGCAGACCACGAGTCGTTCAGGCCAGCTAGCCATTTAGTCGCTCTGCCACGATGCAGGCTCAAACGAAGGTCGTGAGCCAAATTCCACGTTTCTTCAAATCCTCTGGCAACTAAATGGAAGCCGTCCTCCAAGTCCCTAAATTGCACCAGAAGCGTCATCGACCGGAGCAAGGATGAGGTTCGCAGGAGCAATAGGAGGACTGCCGTCAGTTGACTGTCCTTATGAAATCGCTGGCACTCATCGTCGTCCGCGACTGTGAAAAGCTCGCGCTCTAGTTCATCGAGACATCGAAGAACGTGTTTGCAGTCTAAGGCCATTGGAAGTTCCGATAAAACTTCTTCACACTTTGCTAGCCACATGTTGCTGTGACGTAACCCAGTTCGGCGGGCCCTCGTGTCGATTTCGGTCGTTTTTGCCAGCCGCATAGGGCATCTTCCATGACTTCTACCGGTACGCCGAGATGCTTCTGGAGTTCCTGAATTACGGCTTCAACTTCGGCGGTGATACGCCCCCCTTTTTTTTCCGTGACCATCAGCAGAGCGCCACTCTTTGGACCAGTTGCCTCGCCAAGATAGCAGTGGGCGGGTGAAACATCCAAAATCCTCAAGTTCCCAAGTAGACAGAGAAAATCGAACTTCGCAGTCCTGCCAAAGCGAGTCACAGAGAGTTTGTTATATGCTTGGTCGAAGCGTAGCTCAGGTGATTTGCCTTTCGCCACAGAGCGGAGTGCTTCGTAGGGAAGTCCTCGACCATAGCGACTAACCCAGTCCCGGAACGAATGAAGCACTGCCGCAGTGCCAACAGGATTGTTGGGATTATTCGTTTCGTACTTTCGATGGTTAGCGAATCTCAGGTGCCTCACCTTTCTGGGGTGAGAAGTCATCCATAGACGAATTTCGTCAGGATTCTTGTGCACAGCTGTCCAGTCCCATCGTCCATTGCCAAACTTTCCATAAAAAAGACGAATCGTCTTCCTCGCGTCAGGGCCGCCAAAGTGTGTCGTAAGGAAGGCAAGCCATACTGCCTCGTCACGCCGCCCTTTTTCGAACAGGTCTACTATGCCTTTAAGCGGGTGGAAGTCCTTCTTGTGCGGGTCGGCAGAGCCGTTGAATTTCCGCATTGAGAGAGCGCGAAGTTTCACTTCCGAGTGGACAAGTTTCTCTAGAAAACATTCGCGGGAAGGCTCTGAGCTAAGCCCCGGTAAGGTACGTACCCTCTGAAACTCGCGAAGACGGGTCATCAAAACAGGACCGGGTATGTATGCCATACTAAAGCCTCGTGACCGTCAGCTTCCTAGTTCTTGTTGTAACCGTGCTCCCGAGTGAGCAGCACATTTTTCCAATGGCGCTCCCTTTCCATGACCGTCGTGTCTGGTGTTGTCATCGCCATACTCTCAAGGATGGATAGTTTAAAATTGTTTCGAGCATATGCGATTCCTTTTTCAGCGACTAGCTTCGTTAGTTCATCGTTCCAGCCGTGGCCGGTTCCCATATAGCAGTCCCACCGTGACCAAATCCCTGCCTCTCCGTATGCTGAACCAACATATTTCTTGCCATTCGATTTGTCATAGATTAACTACACTCCCTTAGTGTCTGAGAGAGCCGCTTTCCAATCTGCTCTCTGATTCGCAAAGATAGCTTCCAAGACATTGAAATCGTGATTGATGTTCTGAGACCCGCAGAAAGCTTCACCGGAATAGGGCTGAGGAAAAATCTCAACGACTTCAAATTGGTCGAGATAACTGTCCAAGTAAAAGGCCCGCCCTCTCATTCCTTGGTAACGATGAAACGAGACAACCAAACGGCCTTCGAACTTGGCGAAATCTGGAATCTCCTCAAGCGTGTACTCATCGCCCGCACGCTCAAGGATCTTGAACCCACCCCCAAAGAGCCACGAGTCCTTCTTCGGATAGAACTCCATCATCGAAAGGATGAAATTTCTAGTCCAGTCATTCTTTCCCCCCTTCCACTCGTTCCAACCAATCCATTTCGAGCGACTCGCCACATATTCGTCAAGCGGATTTAGACCTTCTTCATTTCTGCAAGCCAGATGGAGTTTGAACTGAGCGGGGTTCTCAATTCTCAGTAAGTCGTTGAGCATTATCTTGGCCATCAGAACTCCTTGTTTAGCTCGCCAAGCACTAATTTCATCAAACCGAGCTTCTACCACCGTGACGTGTATCACAGTCGATTCGCGATGCAGGCAAAGCATAGCTGAAACGAGGGTGCAATCGCGCTCAATGTCCGGTCCCGGTCAGGTCGCCAGATGGCACGACAGGGTGGTGCAAAAACTCCGCAACGCCGTGAACCAGTACGCCTGCGCCCGCAGGTCATGCTGCGCCGTTCGAGCGCTTTTGCGCCTTGTGAAGGACAAAACGGTTCGAAGCCAGATTTCTCGGACTCGAAGCGAAAATCAGGACGCCGTATGGCTCTCCATTATCGTCTCGTGTGCTTCCTCCGCTCTTTCTAGCTGGCAGCCCGCTCCTGTACGATACATGAGTCTGGAGCTGTTCCCCATGGACTGAGACACGAGCCGATGCAAACGATTTCCGCACCTTGGACCGCGTGGTGGCAAGAAGACCTGCCATGCAGGTTCTCCCGTTTGGATGCGGGCCGCAACCGCGACTTCCTCGTGGACTTGCTCGGCACTGCGTGGCTCCAAAGGGCGCTTCAACCTCAGAGCGGTCACCCGTTGATAGCTGAATGGATGACGAAGGGAGCGAACGCATTTCTCCTCCTTAATGCCCTCGCAGAGGATGCTTGCCTGCTGACATCAATCACGGGGTTCGGTCAGGTCTTGGAAGACCTGCGAGACAGAGAGCTATGCCTACCCGCGTGGCATTTGGTCCGGACAGCGGCAATGTTCCGGCGGGCGGGCGGAGTCGTATCTCAATTCTATGAGCAGACAGAAAAGGGTGCCCCCGATTTCTCGGTCAGATTTAATGACATTGAGGCCAACGTGGAGGCAAAGCTGCTTCTCAAGTCCGCCTTAGAAGAAGCGTTTGAGGGTTATGCGCAGACTCTGGTCAAGAGAATATTCGGGGAGGTGATGGCAGACGAAATGATTCACCCGCCTGCAACGGCAATCTTCGAGGATGCTGACAATCTCGCAGATGCGGGGGAGGTGGTCAACGCGGTCGCGGCCCTGTTGCGCGACCCGAAGCTGCCGCCCAAGGAATTTCGGGGCACATCGTTCAGGGTAATCATCGGTCCCAAGCCGCCCGGCGTAGGCCTGTTTCGAAGTTTCTATGCTCTGTGCCTCCGTTCTGAAAAGGAGAATCTGCGTGTCTCCAGTCGCGTCAGCAAAGCGTCGCAGCAGCTCCAGTGGGATTCCGCCGCGGAATGTCCCGGAATAGTCTGGTTGGGCCTGACACGTCATCAGAACTCAGTCTTTGTCCGCAATCTGCTGCTGCGCAAGTTCAATGCCGGTCAGTTCTCGGGCATATCGCAGGCATTTCTGCTGGCTAGCGGAACTCATTTGGAGTCGCCCATGAGAACAGTTGTCGATTACGGTGTACGAATCGTGAATCCCAAGAGTCGTGTGACGTTAACGGCCACTATCCCAGTCAAACCGCTCGGACTAATCGGAGACCTAATCGCCCTTCACGGTTCTGAGGCTGGTCTTCCGGCGTATCGGGCGGGCGCGGTGGAAACAAGATGCGGACCAGGGATGCCGCAGCTTTTGCTACCCGACCTTCGCCGCGTCGATTAGGCGGCGCTGCGAATGGGACCAGTATGACCGCACCGCTAGGGAGCGAGAGCGAACAATGAGATACGAGCAAAGAACTGGAAAATGGAATGTGAGATGCCCGAAATGTAAGCGCATGGGTGAATTGCGCGAGCACAAGAACGGCTCCGCTAGCATCTGGCATAGGCAGAGTGGAAAAGGCGAAACTCAAATCCAGAATGTTTGCAATTTCCCGTTCTGGCCTTAAGAGCCATAACCCTTCCCTTGCATTTGTTCGCTCCGAGACTGCTGACCAGCGCCCACAGGTCATGCCCCGCCGTGCGAGCGTCCTACGACCTCGAAATCAGCTTGCTGAATTCAGTTCCCCCGTGGGCCGACACGCGGTCGGAAACGTCAGGTCAGCAGCGTTGTGAGATAATCCCGCCCATGAAAGCGACCGTTGCCGCAATCTCCCGAACCTTTCTCGTCCTTTGGGCTTCTCCCAGGAAAGCCGTTCGACTGTCTGCCTGAATACTGGAGGGAATCGTGATTCACAGGACTCTTTCCTTGCTCGTGTTTTTCTCACTCGCAGCCGCGGCCTCGGCGCAACAGGCTTCGGAAGACACCTGGCGGTTTGCCGTCTCAGGTGATTCGCGGAACTGCGGCGACGTAGTGATGCCTACTATTGCGGAGAGTGTACTCCAGCATCAAGTCGAGTTTTACTGGCACCTCGGCGATTTTCGGGTCGGGTACGACATCGATGAGGACATGCGGAACCAGTACGGCGACAAGCTGACCGTCGATGATTATACCCACGACGCTTGGGGCGATTTCCTCTCGAACCAAATCGCTCCTTTTGGGAAACTGCCTATTTATTTGGGCATCGGCAACCACGAACTATACAGAGACGGGAAAGGAAAAGAAGATGAGAGCCACGCTGACTTCATCACGCAGTTCCATTATTGGCTCGACAAACCGGAGCTAAGAAAACAGCGCCTCAGCGATGACCCCAAGAACGGGTCCCTGAATGCTTACTATCACTGGAAGAAGCGACCAGTGGATTTCATCTATCTCGATAATTCGAAGGATGAGGGGTTCGACAAAGACCAACTGGCATGGCTTGAAGGCGTGCTGAAGAAGGACAAGACAGAACAGGATGTTCTCGCCGTCGTTGTCGGAATGCACCGCGCCCTCCCGAACAGCTTCGCGTGTGGTCACAGTATGAATGGAGACCCCGGAACTTCTCCTGATGCTAATCGCAGTAGTCTTGAGAGCGGACGGGCGGCGTACAAATACCTATTGGACTTTCAGAGCGCCGCGCACAAACGCGTGTACGTCCTCGCCAGCCACTCCCACTTCTTCATGCAAGATATTTTTGATACGCCCTACTGGAAAAATTCAAGTGAGAAAGACAGAGGCGTCCTGGACGGTTGGCTCATCGGCACAGCTGGCGCGAAACGCTACCGGCTTCCAGACAATTTGCCATCCGCCACTTTAGCCATTACCTACACCTATGGTTATCTCTTAGCGAGGGTTCATGGCGACGGCACAGTCAATTTTGAATTCCAGCAAATCACTGAAGACGACGTTCCCCCGGATGTAAAGACCAGGTACGGCAAGAAGTTTGTGGACGTTTGCTTTCTAGCGAACAGAGATGACACGCCGCATGTCCCTGAGGCTTCGTGTAACGACAAATGAGACTTCAGATTATCGTCCCTGCGCTCGTCCGGGAGTGGCTTGCAGAGGAGCAGGCCCTATGGTTCCACAGGTCCCCCCTGCCAGTGCGCCCACGAGGTCATTCCCCGCCGGTCGAGCGTCTCTGCGGCTGGCGGCAGTAAACAAAAGCGGTCGAACCGTTGATGCTTATCAGCAGCAATCGGATTGACTGCTTTCCCTTCCCACGATAGGTTTGCGAAATGAACGCTTCTGCTTCGGCGAGGTACGGTGAAAACCAGCTTTTTGCCGACTGCGCTAAACAGGCGTACGGGCGATTAGTCGAAGTAGGCTGCAAGGTAGATGAGAAGGCAAAACCCGAAGACATCGTTGTCATGTATTTCGGCGTCAAGCGCCGCCTCATCTCAAGGCGGCCGAGACAAGTATTCATCCCAAAGAATCTGCACATCCCTGTTGAGCACCAAGCCAGCTTTCGCGAAATAGTGCGGAAAGCCGAGGCAGGTGGAGATTTGACCGTCTATCAAAGCAGAGGCTTTCTCGTAAAACCGGACAAAGACGATTCGCTTTTGAGTGACTGGGGAGTTCAGCATCTCCATTTCGACACGGGCTTTAAACCCAAGAAGCGCTCCGGCGACCTCTTGTTTGCCCGTATAACAGAGGGCGCGTTCTACTGCATCGACATCTCCGACCACCGAGGATTCACGCGACAGGTCATGCTCGAAGTACTGGACAGCAATTGGCCCGAGTCGATTGCCCCTTTTCTGTTGCGAGGCGATATCGCGGGTGAATTAGTTACCGATGAACAAGTGGGAAATTTACGGGCCGCAAATGTCAACACTTTTATTCGCCTTCCGAATGGCCGGTCATACAATTGCATCGGTGGCGGGCGTGCCTGTTCCGGAGACAATGCCTTGGACATAATGGCGTGCGCTCAACTTTTCAGACAGTGCCGCGATGCTGCGAAGGCGATGACAAAGGACGGTTTCCCAAGAGTTTGCTACTTGCCCACGCTGCGATAGCGTCTAGCAGGTTTAGATTCACTTGAGACGAATCATGCACAAGTGAAAGCGCTTGTGAAATCTGCAAATGACCGCCAACAAAAACGCATCTGAGCAAGTTTTAGGCAGTTGGGTCAGGCTGAGTCGGTCGCGGGACTGCCGCCATGCCATATAAAGCTCTTGGCACTTGGCCGCTTCGTCTTCGAACTTAAACGACCTCGTAATGAGATTTGTTACCATCCAGACCGCGGAAGTTATGTGGTGTATCAGTTCGTATATTTCTGCGTCGGCATAGTTTGCGTCGAGGTCATTCTTCTTGAAGCGTCGAATGAGCTGCGACAGACCAGAGTGCGTGAAGCTGTGCAGCACACCAGCCATGCCATTCAGATAGTTATCGAACAGCTTTTCCGTGTTGAAAGCCTTATCGAGTTCCTTTCCCACAGCCTTGAAATTGGTTCGGTATTCGTCGTGCCGAATTTCACACACAGCCTCTTCATTCCCGCAGATAACTACGTGGGCACGAACGAGAGCCTCCACAAGCGGACGCAGAAGCGCAAACGCCCCGCCATAAAATTTGTTCCTCAGTAGACAGAGAATTGATTTGTCGTAGTCGAAGATAAGCGCCCAGTGTGCGGTTAGCAGTTTTTCGCGGTAGCCGTTTGGAAATTGTTGTCGCTTGACGATAATGTCTTCAAGTTCCTGACACAGCACAGTGGCGCGGTCAATTTCTTCGGTGATGTTCATGCATCAAGTTTACAACGAACGAACCGTGCCTAGGCCGGCCCGGAGCCGAAAGCGCTTCGGCCCGTTCTTGTGACTCCTGCGTCCATGCTTCGTGTTAACCGGGCCGCAGGTGTACTATTTTCATGGTGGTTGCCTTGACCACAAAATGGATGGCGTCCGACTCGGAGAAAGAGTTTCGTACGGAAGCGTATGAGCGCGACACATCGATTGAAGTCCAGCTGATTCCTCTAGAAAGATTTGCCGAGCCGATATTCGATTTCTCCCAGCTACCCTTCGCAATCACTGACGGAGTTGAGGCTGCAGACGTCTCTCAAATAATGCCGCCCTCTGATTTCGCTTACATGGAAGCGGAAGTTGGCAGGTATCTGATGCGCTATTTCAACTCCACGGTAAAGTTCGGCTTGGTCCACAAGTACGCGTTGCCAATTCTCGGTAACGATGAAGCGAATAAGGAAAAAACCGAGTTGTTGAACAAAGTCTTTGCGCTGCTACGCATCATTCGTCCACACACAAGACTTGGCGGAGCGAGGGGAACCATCACCAACGGCAAGGCTCAGTTCAACAGCTTAACCTGGCCGCATGGCACCATCGACGTCCCGGAAGCAGTCAAATTGTTTTCGGTTCGAAACAAAGACTTGGTGGAGCTGCGCAGTCTGTTGCCGACGTTCATCAAGGCGATGCGAGGTCCTTACTGGCCGTTTCGCATGGCCGTCCAGTACTACTACATGGGATATGAGCAGAACGATTGGAAAGGACGCTACCTAGGTTGGGGGTCTTCCGCGCTTCATGCGCTGTACTCGCACAAGGACCAGAAAATAATCCCCAGAGTCAAAGCATTCCTGGGAGATAACACCCTCATCTACGAACCGACAGAGCACCCAGAGTACGAGTTTCTAGAACCGAACACTTTGACCATCGGAGACGTCTTGGAAGACGTCAATGAGGTGCGCCACGATATTGCACATGGCGATAAGATTCCTGACAGGTTCTTTACTCCCGGAGGAGGACGACCAACCCTTGGTGGTTTTGGCAACTACATCGCTGTGCTGGACGATGCTCTGTCGTTCATCATCCGCGAGACTCTCCTCAAGATTCTCAGGAAGGACCTTATCGAGGATTTCAGAGACCGACACCAATACACGCAGTACTGGAAGACTCTGGGTGTCTAGGCGCCGTTGGCAGTACTACGTTTTTACTACACTTGGTCGCTAAAGCTCGAACCTCAGAGCCTCCATTCATCAGTGACATCTTGTTCGCTCGCCTCGGAAGATGGTGTTGTACCCGGTCGACGAATTGGAAAACCACATGCGGGCGGGTCTGGTTGCGCGTCGGGGTTCTTGAACATCACCGAAATCGGTAAATCTTACGAAGTTCAGTTCGGATTTTTTGTGGAGAGCGCTTAGAGGACAATTGAGGGTCCAGTTTTCTGTCGCGGCTTTCACGTTATTTCTTGTGGGCCGAAAGCGGTGGATAGCTTCTGTTACGCCGATTAGTAAACATCATGACCCTTTCGTACCGTTGACACTCACCTCGCAAAATATAAAGATAATTAAGTAACTTACACATTAATGGAGAATCACAATGCAGCCCATTTGGCGACAATTCGGACACTCAATCGCAATCCTGCTCTTTACCGCGCTGACGGCCTCTGCGGCCCAGGCGCAAACAACCCAAACCAACTGCAACTTGAATGGCAACACCGCGAACTGCACTTCGACCACGACGCCCACATATGATGGCGGTGCAGCAATGGCCAAAGCGGGTAAAGATGTCGGAGATGCAGCATCCGGGTGGGCTCAGGTGATACGGGCAAACCGGGCTCGGAAACAGGAAAAGATAGCAGCAGCGCAAGCCATTCACGCTGAGATACAGGCACGGCAAGATGCGTTGGACAACGAAAAAGCCGCATACGCTGCACAGGTCGCGTCTGCGAAGGTAAATATCGTATATTGCCAACAAAATTCAGCTGGTTCCGTAACTACTGGCCAGGGCGTCAAAGCGTGCCCAGAACTGCTGGGATACGCGAAGGCTCTCTGCACCGTCAACCCGAAAGAAAGTATCTGCGATACATTAGCAGCAGTCGCAGTCCCGGACACCCTCGACAAGTATGGCGTAGCAGCAGAGAAGCCTTAGCCGAGAAACTTTGGAATTACCTCGAAAGAATACCTCAATAGAAAAGCGCCATCAGTAGCAGCGACCATCTTGGCCTCTGCTGCTTGTGGTGGCCGCAGCAAATATAGATTTCCAACTCTGGTTCCGTAAGGCAAGTCCTAAATCCCCTTTTCCGATTCCTCTACCGCCAACTCCGCCAAATCCATCTCCGATGCGGGGAGCCATTCCGCGGCTTCCTCTGACCAAATGTGCAGAACGTCCCCGGAGCGGAGGCGGAACTCGCCGACGAGGGAGTCTGAGCAGACCACATCCCATCCCCCGTCAGGGCGGGAGCGGGCCATGAGGCTGGCTATAGCGCCGTTGATTTTGATTCGCAGCATGGCGAGTTCTCCTAAAGTTACGCGACGCATCCCAAACGACGCTTTTGCCATGCGTCGTTTAGCTGCCTCGCCACGACGCCCATGCGTCGGCGTCATTTGTAGCGTCGTTCAATTTGCTGACAAGGAAGACTTTGTAGCTAAACACCGCTTGAAGAATCTATATAAGAAGAAGAAGATTTTACTTCTACACCCACCCTTATATATGAAGATGCGTCGTCTAGACCTTGTCCACCCATCCTGTATCCTTGTCGTAGGAAATTTGGCCTGTCCCATCCAAGGCATTGCGGATGCTCTGCACGCGGCGAGCGCCCCACTTTTTCGCCCAGTGCCGGTTCTTGCACATGGTGTTCCACTTGAACGACCCATGTTCTTCCAACGCCTTGAGGATGGCTTCCGTGCAACGGGCGTCGTCATCAATTCCTTCTGACGGCGTGTAAACCGTTTTGACGGCTTCTTGCCACTCCATGAATCGTAGGGCCGCTTCCAAGGCTTCCATGGACAGGACGACTTCAAGCGGCTTCCAGATTTGAACCTCTTGAATGAGTGGCTTCTCACTATCAACGTCGAGAGTGTCGAGGATGTTGACTTCTGCGGCCAGATTGTTAAGCCAATCACGGCCTTGTTCGGCTGCCTCGGTGATGACGGCAATCCGCAAGGCTATCTCGGCCGCACGGCCACGGCCCCGCTTCTCTCTTCGCCACGCCTTTAGGCGTTCCCATGCTTCGGCGGGAATTTCTATATCCGCTGGGGTCCGGGGTTCGCCGATTCCCTCGTAAGGGGTGTATTCCCACTTTTCGGATGTGGTGGCGATAATGAAGCGGCTGAACAGTCCGTGCATCGTGTCGGCACCGAAGACTTCGCCGAACTCGTCCATGGTGGCGCACTTGAGGCCGCCAACGATGCTCAGGTTGACGGCGCATCCTACGTTCTTGTATTTATCGGCGGTGCCAACATCCGCACCTTTGTCCCACAGGGCGCACAGGGCCGATGTGAGGCTGTTGTTTTGCATAGCCATCTTGCTCATCATGTGGCGAAGTTCGGTGAGGCACATGACAAAGGTGTTGCCAGCTTTCTTCGGAGCGTCTTTTTGCTTGGGGTCATCGCCGAACAAGTTGAACAAGCCACGGTCAGAAGATGCCGAGCGGTGGCACACCGGGCCGCCTTCGTTCATGTCTTTCATTCCAAGCATCTGCTCAGCTTGCTCGATGGCCTGTGACTTCCCTGTCTCCACGTCGCCGCACAGGGCAACATCAACACACGGGTGGACTCTCTTGTCCTTGACCTTGATAGGACTGCCAGCATAGACGCCAAAGAGCGCCGGATAAATGAAGCCGAGAGGTATCCCCGACTCCACGGCTTTCTGGCCGAGCCAACCGTAAATGGCTTCCTGCGGGATTTCAGGCACCTTCAAGGAACCCGTCCCTGTAGTCGTGGTCAAATCAAACTGGAGGAGACAATGAATAGTGTTGATGGCGTCGTTCAACGTTGAACGACGGTTTTCCTTCATCTTGCGGTCGTAGACTTCTTCGTTGCCATGACTGAGGCGGGAAGCCTTCTTGCACAAGGCGTCCACACGGATAATGCGACCTTTCTCAACGAACTCGGTGAGCAGGACTTCGGCGTCAGCCGGATACTGATACTCCCGCTCTTTCTCCGGTTTGGCGTTGTCTTCCACGAACTGATGAAGAACCTCAATGTTGGTTTGGTTTTCCTCGATATTGTGACCAAAAATCCCGTGGTCTAGCTTGATACGTTCCATGTAGCCGCAAAGCTGGTCCAGGTTTGGTGTGTGACCGTGCATGGCATCGTAGTCCACGATGTGGAGCACGATGGAGCCGTACGGTTCGGCGTAGTAGGCGCAGCCCTTGCTGTCCTGCCACATCTCGTGACCGTGGTTCTCGTAGGCCAAAAGCGCCCACTTGACATAACGCTCATGCTTGGCAAGCAAGGCGTGGTGGTCCTGCCGAAGCAGGGATACGGCAAAGCGCAATGTCGTGCAGTCTTGCACGATTGCCTTCGAAATGGATGTGTTCATAGAAACTCCGAATGCTTCGATTTTGACCACTCCGAATCATTGGCTCCACTGCCCTGTAAAGAAGTGGTCGGCGGCGGGTGATTCGGAAAGAGACCCGCCGCCTAAAGTCTCGGGAGCTACCCTCGACCCTCGTCACTAACGGTAGTGATAGTCCGTTTCCAAGTTCTCCACGCCACGCCAGCCTTTGGATTTGTAAGTTGAGGATGACGGGTCCGAATTTCGGGGCGGTGGGGCGGTCAGACCCGTCGAGGAAAGAGCCGCCACGCACCGCGCACCGAAATCCTACTAATGCAATACTGCGTTTCGAGCGAAAATTTTGAAGGTATTTTCACGGCCCGGGGCTACGGTGAACGAAAGGCGAACGAAGCGGGCGCTGTGGACTTTTCCCTCGGTCCGGTCGCATACTGTGTAAGTAGGCAGTTGGCTCAGAGGCGCAATGGCGAACCACGAGACAGCCTGCGCCCGCTTCAAGTCTGATACTTGAGCGCAGTTAGAAGATAGCCACCTACGGCAGCCCCACCTGAACCTGCCTTCGTGAACTTGCACTATCACGAAGGCACGGCATGAAAGTAACCATCGCACTCGCAAAAAAGACTTCTGCAACTTTTGCACAAGTCTCCAACGAAGCCACGGCGCTGATGATTAAGGACCGCCTGACCGTGGACGCCACCGACCTTGCCGTTTACCTGCGCACGGTGATAGGTCAATTCAAAATCTCGCAACCGCTCGCCATCGAGTTGTGCCGCCGTTTCGAAAACCTTGACCGCCACAAGCAAGTGGACGGCACCTGCCTTGAGATTGACGGCGCACGGTCCTTGAATGCGTGGCTGGAAGCCAACGTGAAGCAAATCGGAAGCAAGCGGAATTTCTATTATGTCCGTGACGGCGGCAAGAAGAAGACCGTGAAAGCCGCACCGCAATTGACGGACGGCACCGTTGCATCGAAATCCGAGACCGTGACCGAGACCGACGCCTTGACCCTCGCCGACAACCTTGCCAAATACGTTCTCCGTGCCTTGGACTCAACTCGGTTGAGCTATGCGTCCATGTCAAAGGAAATCCGCAAACTCGCCTTGGCGTATCTTGCGGCACGTCCGTGCGAAATTGACCCGCCGCCGACCGAGCCGAAGCCGAAGATGAAGACGCCTCGGCAGTGCGACCGAGCACGCCGGAAGCTGGAGCGTGAGACTGCGGAAGCGCAAGTGCGGGAAGACGAAGCGACCTTGGTGCAGCCGACCAAGCTGAGACTTGGTCCCGAGAGAAGTCGCCGGTTGAAGAAGAAGACCGCCCGTGGCGTCTACACATACGCTGGCACCCATGTGCTGCTCAACCCGTCGATAGCACACGGTGGCAGAACTCACTGCGGCATCTACAGCAGCGACAAGCCCGAAGAGCAGTTCTACGGCACATGCAAAATCGTCGCCGAGAATCCAAACTGCCCGTCATGCAAATGGTACTTGAAGAGACAGGAAGCGCCCGTGATGGTGGTCTCATGAAATTCATCCGAGGACGAGTGCACCAATGTTTCCTGAACGCCATCAAGCAAGTGGGGTGGCATCCCGATTGGAAGTATGTTGAGGGCTTCTTGGTCCTTCACATCGTGCCCATCCATCATGCGTGGGCGCTGGACGAAAACGGTTCCATCGTGGAATGCACCATCACAAAGAAGTCAAAGATTGCCGATACCCACAAATACCACCCGTGCGTCACGCTCACGGCGGAAGAAGCATGGAAGCGGAAATGCGAGTTGGGTTACCACGCCATCATGACTCGGGAAGAAAGTTTCATCTTCTACCGGGAATACTACAAGGACTCGCCAGCGACAGTTGAGTTTTATACGGGTGACGGTGTCGTGGTGCAGTCATGACCCCATTCGCAGCCAAACTGCTCGCTGCAATTTCCGTGGACGGCGACCTGGCCAAATGCCAAAACAAGAAACGCCACGCCACACGGGAATCTGCGATGCGTGCGGCGACACGGGGCAGGTCCGGCTGGAGGCTGTTCCCGTACCAATGTCCGTTTTGCGCTTGTTGGCATCTTTCGAAGCGGTTGAATTTTTCCAAGCAGGTCAAGGATTTGGCATAGCACGGCGGAGCCGATTTGGAGCGGCTCCGGTTTCAAACAGGGGAACACAATGAAAAACGATATGGAACTTGAACAAACCAAGAAAGTTTTAGATGCATGCCATGCCCATGAGTACGGGCCGGAAGTGGTGAATTGCCGCAACTGCGGCGTCGGGATTTGCGTCACACGGGCACCGTATGACTACTGCGATAGCGGTATGTGCAACCTGATGTGCGAAGTTGAAGTCTTGTTCCATGCGGCGCACCAAGAGTGCGAATACCGCATTCGGTCTTGGCCGAAGCCACCGGCGAAGCATAACTGTTATCGCATCGTCGGCGAGCGGAACGAAGTCGTGCTCGACAATGCGAGCAGGGAGCACGTGCTGACTTTCATGCGTGAGGAAATTCAGCGACGGCAGGGTGCGGAAGACAAGGCGGTGCGGGCATGACCGAGTCTCGGGTCTTCTGGTACTGGACGCAAGACTGCCGGGGCTTCGAGGTCACGAAGGTCATGTCCAAGGGCGCCCTCATTCCCGTCTGCTACGTCCATCGGGAAGAAGCGGAGCGAGAGGCAGCAGAGGATGCCCGGTTCCTGGCGTCCGTCGAGGTTGGGAAGGCGGCACCGAATCCGATGCAGTAAGCGCCGACCCGGCTCACCGCCTCAACAGCGACACTCGGATGCACCCGCCGCAAGTCCACGGTCATGAGATTCGCATAACGCCTCGTCATTTCCAGCGAACTGGGACCGAGCACCTTCTATAAAGAAGAACACACTGCCCCCTGACCGCAGGTGGTTCTCTGACGGACGCATGGTGTGTAGCCTCCGCTCGGGAATGGCGATGCCGACCTGCCGCAACGTCATGCGGTCTCCCCGTTCGCAATGAACTTCTCGATGTGGTCGGGGTCGAACCGGAGGTTGTAGCCGAGCTTGACGGCTGGAAGTCTCCCCGATTCGGCCCATTTGTACGCAGTGTGGACGGAGATTTGAAGCAGCTCTGCAACCTGATTGATTTTCAGTAGATTCTTGCGTGCCATTGCCGTGCCTCTCGATTTGCCTGGGCCGCTTGTTCTGGGAGCGTGGGCCTTCAGGCTGGAGATGCTCGAAAGGCAGGTTCGTCTGATTTCTGCCGTCCCCTGAGTCTTCTCTCCATTGGTCGGCTCTGGTTCGTGCTCCAGAAAACCGATTTCTCAACGAACAATCCGATAATACTCAGTTTCGTCTTCTTTCCTTTAGTTTTTCTCAGTCTCGTCAGAACGAGGCTGCGTTGATTTGCTCCCGCAACTTCGGGTCGTTCCGCTTTACAGCTCTCAGATACCCTTGAGTCGTCTCAATGTCAGAGTGTCCAAGCATTCGTTGGACTGTGTAAATGTCCACCCCATTCCGCACAAGACTGGTGGCATAGTACGCACGGAAGGCGTGGCACGGCTTCACCGGCACCTTAACTCCCGCACGTTTGGCGATACGCACCAAAATGCGATTCAGGTGGTCGTCCGGCTTTTCGTTGCGTGTCGGGAAAAGCAGCGTGCCGTCGAGCGTCGCACAGTGCTGCTTCAATATTTCCAGAAGGGAGTCACTCACCGGGATAATGCGTTGTTCGTGGTCTTTGGTAGTGAATTCCCATTTGGGTTTCGAGAGGGTCTGAATTGTTTTCTCGGTGAAGTTGATGTCCGTGCACTCAGCATGGGCGATTTCGCCCTTTCGGAAGCCGGTGCCGCTGGGAAACATGATGAGTGCACGCTCACTCAGGGTCTCGGAGGCTTCGAGCATCTTCCGAACATCTTCCCCGGTGTAAATCTCGTACTCAATGTCCTCGTACTTCGGCCAGTCGTTCTTTCCGACCAGACCCGCCTTGCCGCAACGCTTGAGGAATGTGTAGACGTAGCCGAAGCGATTGAAGACGGTGCGTTCGGCGAACTCCGCTTTCTTGAGAGCGGCGGAGAACGACATAATGCAGCTACGGCTGACTTCGTCCACGTAGGTCTTCTTACAACCCTTCACGAACAGGTCGAGGGCGGTCGAGTAGGCACGGTAGGTGGCCCACGCCTTGTGCTCCTTGATTTCCGCCTTGTACTCGGCGATGGCGTCGGCGAGTTTGATTCGCTCCGTCTTGCTGTCTTCGACGAGGGCGATTCCGACCGCCTTCGCCTTGAGAACCGCCGCCTTCTTCTGTGCGGCGACCACGGCGTCGGATGCCTCACCGTCCACCATCTCGAAACGGCGATTGCCGCCTTCGGTAAAGCGGAGGTAATACTGTCCTTCAACTTTCTGCTCGTTGCCGTTCACAAGAGCGACATTTGGCTTGAGCCGACCGTTCCCGCTCCAGACCGCAGGTAGGTAGGGGTACTTCCCATTCAGTCTTGTTCGAATCATCACAGTTACCGTGTTCACGACCGCTTCTCCTTCCGAATAATACTCAGCGGAAAGAAAAAGCAACCCGGTCTTTTTGCTCAGAACGGTAACAGGGGCGGTAACAATTCCCGCTTCCGTTATAGATTCCTCAGTTTTGTTGGGAAATTTGCAGCTTTTTGAAATTTGGCTGGGAGGCCTGGACTCGAACCAGGATAATCAGATCCAGAATCTGATGTACTGCCAATTGTACGACCTCCCAACATTGAGGGCTAAGGCTTTAGCTGCGGTTTTGGTGCGCGGGTTTGTGGATTTGCACCGAACTGTACACGAGCGGGCGCCTCTTGCACGCGTCGCATTGCGCTCACCACGTCCTGCCCGTCAATAATGTGGTAGCGGTCAAACACTGCGCGCGTTTTGTGTCCGCTGATTGCCATTGCTACTTTCTCCGTCGTTCCGGTCTTCATCAGATTTTTAATTGCACTGCGCCGGAGGTCGTGA
The DNA here is from genome assembly GCA_035602755.1 of Binatus sp. (SeqCode). Lineage (GTDB taxonomy): Bacteria > Acidobacteriota > Terriglobia > Acidiferrales > UBA7541 > Palsa-295. The sequence continues at coordinate 54,391 of DATNLR010000076.1, forward strand.
ATTATAAGGCCAACGTACTTCTGGTTGCCAGCCTTATCCTTCGGCTCAAGCACGCCTATTTTAGCAGCAACGCAAGCCTTCGCCCATTCCTTTCGCAGGTTGGTTGAGTCAAGAGCTTTGCCTTCGTTCTTCTGCTCCAGCATCTCATCAGCGCGTCGGGCATTGGCACGGTACGCTCTTCGCCGTTTTTGGTTTGTTCCGCATCCAAACGAATCAGGCCGCCCTCAAGGTCAACTTGCTGCCATTCAATTTGCTGTGCTTCACTAAGGCGAACTCCGCAGTAATACAGGAACGTGATTAGCGGCTTCAGGTGCTTTGGCAAATGGCCGAGCAGCGTTGTGAACTGTTCAGGCTTGTAGTCGGCGCTCGGTACGCTGGGACGTTGACAACGGTCTTTGAAAAGCTCAAACCAAAGGAACTGAGGAGAGCACTTTATGTCAGACTCCCATTCCTCATCGTGGAAAGAACCCTACCTTGCGGCATTGATAGAACCCGATACAGAGAAACTGGCCAAACTGGTTCACGCCACGGAACTAGCAATATTTCTTCGCGTGCAGGAACTGGCAGGCTTTGCGGACGGTCACGAAGAACGGAGGGAGATTGGAGCAGCGTGCGAAAATTTGCTCGCTCTCAAGAGTCTCATATTGGGCCGGTAGTCACCCCTACCACCACACGGAGATACTCAAATATTTCCACTTTTATGTCGAGTCAAGCACCAAAGAAAGAACGCATCTTAGTCTGGCAAATTGTACGTGGCACTGAGTGCTTCGCCTGTAGTGGATGCTCGTGGGTGTTGGTTCTCCCCGACCCCACGAAGACGAATGACCCACAACATGTAGTAGCAGAGGGTGAACGGCAATTCACTGAGCATGTATGCCGTCACAACCTTCCACTCAAAAAGTTCAACCGGTAAATCTGTTGGCTCACAACTCTTTGCACGGGAATATGGCTGTCGGTCCAGTAGCAAAATAAAAGAGATGGCGTGACACTCACCGGCCTTCTCATGGAAGGACTTATTCTCTCGGACGGCATTACTCGGTGCCCGGCTCTCGTCCGCTGCGAAACATGTATAAAGCTACCCCGTAGTAAATGATGTTTGTGGCATGGCACTTACGGCCAGACATCGTGGTTCTCTAGAGGGAAACACTATCCGATCACCAGTTTAAAGAGTGTTGCATCGACCGGTTGAGCTGGCACGGATTACCGGACATTTGAAGTAGCGCTTAGCTTGTCCGATTTGCGCGTTTACCAAGACTTAAGACTTACTTCCGAATTCGAGGCCGCTTCCAATGGCGAAGTGTAGTACAAACATTGACGCCATCGGTCATATCTTCGGGATGCCCAGTCCAGTAACGAGAGGTGAACGTCGTGGCGAACAAGCGAAAAATCATCGTCCACATCGCGACAAGTGCAGACGGCTATATCGCCCGGCCCGATGGCGATCTCGAGTGGCTAACGAAGCGTCCCGCCCCCAAGGGTTTCTATGGCATCGGCAAGTTCATGAACTCGATTGACACGAAGTTGCTTGGCCGAAAGACCTACGACCTTAGCGTGCAGATGGGTGCGAAATTCGATACAAAAACTCCGCACTACGTCTTCTCTCGTCGGCCAGCGCCTGCATCGGTCCCGGCGGGTGTTGAATTCATCTCCGAGGCCGTCGGCGCGTTCGCCAAGCGCCTTCGGACGAGAAAGGGCAGGGACATCTGGATGATGGGCGGCGGCCAGATCGTTGCTTCTTTCCTTGACGAAGGGGCCATCGACGATTTCATCATCAGTGTGATCCCGACGTTCATCGGCGAGGGTATACCACTAATCGCTCGCCGACATCGGCACGTGCCACTCCGCCTGCAGTCCGTGCGACGGTTCTCGGACGGTGTCTTCCAAGTTCACTACAAGGTGCAACAAACGGCTAGGTGACGTGAGCAAAACTATTTAACGCAGGACGCACTTTCGCCACGGGCTGCTAGGGTGTTACGCCGGAAGCATCGTTGAAGAGCATCAGACACGCTTGTGTTTACCGATTCAATTCCACTTGCCTGATTAGTCGTGCGGACAAGTCCCGATGGAATCGCGACCTGCGTAGACGACCGATTGACACGAAAGCATGGTCAACTTAGTCTCGCCGCTCCAGTTAATGGCCACCCCCAATCCAAGTACAAGCACAAGTTCCCGGGCGAGGCGTCCTTTCGGAATCATAGTTGCCGAATCGTACTTTATAACGTTCGTCGTCGTCACTTCGTTCAGACTAATCGACGACGAGCGCATTCGGCTTCATCAAGACAGGCAAAGATTTTTGCTTGTCGCAACTCTTCTGCAGTGAACACGTTCCCGCTCCACAATCGCTAGAAGTGACCGTCCCACTTATGTACCACAGAACGCTGTCGACGAAAGCCCGGCTTATCTGTCTTGGGATCGAGCCGCCTCCTGCAAACCGCGCTGCCTCGCCGTTTGTGGGCCGGCAGTTCTCGGCCCTCTCATCCGGAGCTTCGACAAGAACTGACAGATTGAATGAGTGTGAGGACACCTTGGCTGAAATATTAGGAATCGACTCGCTCGATTTAGTCGAACTTGTCATGGCTGTGGAAGAGAAAGGCATGAGAGTCGAAACGGTAGGCGATTTGATGCGATTCCTGGACGAAATGAATGAAGATTGAGAAAGCCGCACCGACCCGCTTCATTCTCCTGTGCTCTGCATTCCGATTGCTAGACTTTACCGGTAAGCGGTAATCAGGACTTTGGATTATTTCTCGCGATATACTCCGAGCAATCGAGCAAAAACGTAGCACAGCAATAGCAGATTGAGCGCGTCTATAATGATTAGTTCCATTGGGTTAAGCCTCTAAGTCTTCCGCCTCGTCCAGTTCCCATAACAGCCTGCAATTATCTGACGCTTCCGTGCCCGGGACGGATTCAATTATTGTCCGCAAATCTTGGGAACGGAATTCCGGGCAACCTTAAACAAGAGACACGAGCATCCAGCGTAAATCATTGAGAGGCAAAGACGGGCTGGTCGGCGTGGAACCAGGGTAGTCACTTTACTGCGAGCAAGAGCTATTGCCAGTTACGAACTCCAGCGAGAAACTTCTGCATCAGGTTCGCGGAAGCGGCCTGGCAATGTCGAGCCGCAGCGAGGGCAATGCGCCCAGGCCGCTTGCACTGCGTTGCCGCAGTGCGGACATGTGGGTTTGACGGAAGTGCCGCAACTCGGGCAGAACACGAATTTCGAGGGGACGCTGGTGCCGCACCTAGGACACGTCGCTGGCAACGGATCGCGGAGAATAAGATAGAGAATGAATCCCATACCCTCAGGGATAAATATCGCGAACAGCGTCCACATTACATGACTCATGCCGCGCCGCTTGGCATCGCCGTTCACGTAGCCGACCAGCAGAATGTAAGTGAGGCAGATCGCGAACGTAAGGAGAGGCAAGAATAGTTTTCCCGCCAGAGGCAACGCCCTACCGTCTGGCGGATGTGATCCCATATAACTGACAAAAGCAGAGAGGGCGAGTGAAACAACCCATGCCGTCACCTTCGCCGCATGAGGAATTATGCGTATGTCTTCCCGAAATCCGGCCATGCCAAATCTCCGCTAGCGACGCTGGTGCTACGCCAGAGTCGTCGCTGCAATGCCACGACGACGCAAACCAGTGCTGTGCGGTATACGGCTGGCATTGAGAAAAAGACTCATTTGGGCGGCGAATTTCGGTGTCACAAATCCTCCGCGTTGGCGGTCGTCGCACACTCCTGGTTAGTGCCGGGTTTGCGCATTACTCAGCCCTTGACATAAATATGTAAAAGAGCAGAAATTCGCTCACGGGTCTCGCTTACACACTTTTCCCGACTGAGGAGCAAACAGATGACAACAAAAAACCAATTTCCGATTCGGCGTAATTTTCTGAAGAGTGCGGCCGGTATCACCACTGGGGCGGCTACATTAGCGTTGGTCTCAAACCTCGCGTCCGTTGCTGTATCGGCGGCCGACGCTGGCAAACAGGACCCTGCGGCCAGCTCAAAGCCTCCAGCGCTCGCCCAGACAGGCCCCGCAGCCACGCGCGCTGACGTTAACATTATCGGCCCGAAAGCGGGGCTTACTCCGCAAGTCGGCACTATAGCTTCAATGCTCACATGGATCCAACACGCTGTTGTCACTCCAGTAAAGGGTGTTTCGCGCGCGGACCTCGACTGGCTCTTCGACGCAAACGCTAACAGCATTGGTGCGCTTTTGTTGCACTTGGCGGCCACCGAAACATACTATCAATTGAATACGTTCGACGGCACGAAGTGGGGCGGCTGGCCAGATGAGATCAAACAGAAATGGGACGCGGCAATGAATTTGGGCGAAGCCGGCCGCAACACTATCAAGGGCCACGACCTCGATTTTTATCTGACAGCCCTGAGCGAAGCTCGCGACAAGACTCTGGAAGGTTTCCGCAGGCGCGACGATGCATGGTTGATGACCGTGGATCAAACCTGGCCCTGGGGTCCGACCAACAATTACTGCAAATGGTTTCACGTCTGCGAGCACGAATCGCACCACGCCGGTCAGATCGATCTACTGATTAAACGCCTTCCCGGCGCTAAACCCGCGAAGGAACCATAGTCCAGGCGATGTTGGATCAAATGCTCGTGGGACGGACGATAAAGATGCGTGGGTGGGCCAGGTCAAGTTCGCAACGAAGTAACACACGATGCAATCGACCATCGCGAAGGAGCTAACTCCCATCGCAACCTAAGATGTGCGCCAAATGGCGGGCCCAGCCTCGCTGATTGGCAAAATTATCGCTCATTACCGCGTCGTTGAAAAACTCGGCGGCGGGGGCATGGGTATTGTTTATGAAGCTGAAGACGTGAAGCTCGGGCGCTTTGTAGCACTCAAGTTTTTGCCCGACAACGTAGCCAAAGATCCGCAAGCCCTTAGCCGTTTCGACCGCGAAGCCTAGGCGGCTTCAGCCCTGAATCATCCCAGCATCTGCACCATCCACGAAATTGACGACACGCACGGCGAAGCGTTCATCGCCATGGAATTTCTGGACGGAATGACGCTGAAGCATCGCATCGGTGGGCAGCCGATGGAGACGGAAGCAATTTTGTCACTGGCCATCGAGATAGCGGATGCGCTTGAGGCCGCGCACACCGAAGGAATCGTCCACCGCGACATAAAGCCTGCCAACATTTTTGTAACTAAACGAGGCCACGCCAAGATTCTGGATTTCGTTTCACCGTCTCATCTTCGGTTCCTCCTCTTCCAAGCTTTCCCAGCGCGATAACAACGTCGGCACTGTCAATCTTTTTTTGAGCGCACTTCCGCATTCACACCGAAGAGTGTTCTCTTTCGTCATATTTCTTTGGCCCAGTGTCGATAACCACGGCTCGCCTGTAATCTTTCGGTCGGTTTCAGTCCGGTCGCGGATTGTGGCCGTTAGATCGACGGCGTCGTTGACTTGCAACCACGCGCAAACTAAAATCGCGCGCACATGACTGAGATCTCGTCCCCGATCGGCCAAACCATCTCCCATTACCGCATCGTGGAACGGCTAGGTGGCGGCGGCATGGGTGTCGTTTACAAGGCCGAAGACACGCGTCTGCACCGCTTCGTAGCCCTGAAATTCCTGCCAGACGAAGTAGCTCGCGACCCGCAGGCGCTGGGACGTTTCCAGCGCGAAGCGCAAGCCGCATCAGCGCTTAACCATCCGTGCATTTGCACGATCTACGACATTGGCGAAGACCATGGCAAAGCCTTCATCGCCATGGAGTTCTTGGATGGCGCAACCCTGAAGCACCTGATTAACGGGCGTCCGCTGGAAATGGACCGTCTTCTCGACATCGCCATCGAAATTGCCGACGCACTCGACGCCGCGCATTCGCAGGGAATAATTCATCGCGACATTAAGCCCGCTAACCTGTTCGTCACTCGTCGCGGCCATGCCAAAATTCTTGATTTCGGTTTGGCGAAATTACTGCTGGCACGCGCGGGAAGCGCGCGCGTTGGCGAAACTGTCGGTACCGCCACATACGCCGCTGATGAGTCTGCGGACATGTTTACCAGCCCCGGGACTGCCGTGGGCACAGTGGCGTACATGTCGCCCGAACAGGTCCGCGGCAAGGAACTCGATCCGCGCAGCGATCTTTTCTCCTTCGGTACGGTCCTGTACGAAATGACCACCGGCGTGATGCCTTTCCGCGGGGATACCACCGGAGTAACTTTTGAAGCCATTTTAAATCGCGTGCCGCCTCCCGCGCTGCGGCTGAATCCTGATGTGCCGGTAAAACTTGAAGAGATTTTGGAGAAGCTTCTCGAAAAAGATCGCGAGATGCGCTATCAGGTTGCTGCCGAAATTCGCGCAGACCTAAAACGCCTGCGCCGCGAGACGGACTCGTCAGGACGCAGTTCGTCGAACAGCTCTTCACAAGCGGCCGCCAGCGGAGCAGTTCCGCTTTCGGGTTCTACGCCAGCAATAGCCCTGACTGCTTCTTCAGCCTCTGTGCCAACCTCATCGAGCTCGTCTGTACGGCAAGTAGCGGGCCAGCACAAATTGGGATTAGCGCTCACCTCGGTAATCTTGTTGGTGCTGGTAGCTGCGGCGGCCTTCGGCGTCTATTCGTTGTTTTCACGCAAGAAAACGCCGAGCTTCGAGAACTTTACTGTGTCGCGCGTAACGGAAACGGGCAAGGCCTCTCTCGCCGCGATATCTCCCGATGGCAACTACATCCTGAATGTGCAACGCGACGGCGGCCAGCAAAGCCTATGGTTGCGCAACGTCCCCACGAATAGCAATACACAGATCGTTCCTCCTTCCGACGACCGTTACTTCAGCTTGAATTTTTCTCCGGACGGCAACTCGATTTACTTTACCAAGGAGCAAAAAGGCGAGAAGGGTGTAACCAGCTTATTCCGCGCGCCGGTGCTGGGCGGAAGCCCTGAACGCATGGTCCATGATATCGGCTCAAACATAAGCTTCTCACCCGACCACGCACGATTCGTATTCGTTCGCTACAAACGAAATGAAGGAGAAGGCGATTTGGTTGTTGCGAATGCAGATGGCTCAGGCGAGAAAGTCTTGTCCCAGCAATCCACCCGCTTGCGACAACCTGCTTGGTCTCCTGACGGGAAATCCATCGTGGCGGCGGAAATACTCGCAGACCAATCCGGGTTGTCTGCGCTGGATATTTTTGATTCGTCGACCGGCCAGAAACAAACTTTCAAGAAAGCCGACATGTTTCTCGATTATCCCGTTTGGCTGCCCGATCAAAGCGGCATACTGGTGGTAGCCAGCGGACGCAATTCGAATTTCAATCGCAGCCAGATCGGCGTTGTTTCTTACCCACAAGGTGTTTATCGCCCGATCACCAACGACACGAATTCTTATCCGATTATCAGCCTTTCGTCAGACGGCAAAACCATCACGACTGTGCAATCCCAGTACGTTGGGACATTGCAGACCGCATCCTACGAGGCCAAAGGCGCGGGAAAGCCGGCCACCATTAGCACCCGCCCGCCCACGAACTGGTTTGCCTGGACGCCCGATGGCAAACTGCTCGTCGAGCAAGAAAATGGAATTTTTCAAATGAACGCGGATGGTAGCAATCGCGCTCCTCTGCTTCATGATGATTTTCCTTCTTTCGGCCCCATCTCGTGCGATCACGGACGCTACGTCATGTTCGGATCCGCGCTGCGCAGTGGAGGCAATTCCATCAACATCTGGCGCATTGATGCCACCGGCGGGAACTTGAAACAGCTCACCAGCGGCACAGATGACGAACCAGCTATGTGCTCACCCGACGGCAAGTGGCTCGTTTACGCCAGCTTCGACAAAGGAAAATTTGTGGCGAAAAAAGTTCCGGTGGACGGTGGAACTCCTACGCAACTTTCCGAAGCGCTGCTCACTTGCGGCTGTGTCAACGTATCGCCCGATGGAAAGTATTTGGCCTTTCAGACGCAGCCGACGACGGGCGGCCCTGTGGTCATCAAGATTTTGGATTTCGAAACTTTGCAGCCGGTGAAGACGATAGAACGCGATCCGCGCGCGGGTGGCGAGATTCGCTACACCTCCGACGGGAAAACAATCGGCTACCCAATTCGTGAAAATGGTTTGTACGCGCTGTGGGTATCGCCGGTGGACGGCTCACCCGGCCACCTCGTTACGGAATTTGAATCCGATCACATTTCCGATTTCCACTGGACCGCAGACAACAAGACACTCGGCTTCCTTCGCACTCACAACGATAGCGATGTCGTGCTCCTTCGCCAAACCGCCTCTTCGCATTGATTTCTGCGGCCCTTCTAGTGCTCCTGCACTTCGCCAAATTGATCCGGCCTGGCAACAGCTATATTAAACCCCAGGGGTTGACATGACAGCGCGGAAAAGTTTCAGCAGTCTGAAAACATTTGATAAGCCCTGACTGCGTCTTCGACGCGTCACTGGTGCCACAAACTTCGTCCGGACCGATTCATCGATTCCAGAGAACTTATCAGACAAGTTTACCAGGCACAGGCCACCCAGCACTGACAACCCTTTGCCAGCCGTCAGCTATCTGACTTCTTCTCTAACAATCACGGGAATTTTCTCGTGTATTCGTCAGTCCTTTTCTTAAGACTGTGCAAAATAGAACAGATTCAGAAAATCATCTGCCTTATAGATGTTCTAAGGCTAGACAATGGCGCCGACCTCTACGCTTACGTCCGCAGGGCGTCCTCGAGGCAAGATGGGCCTTCGATGGACCACCCAGCGCAGGTATATCCCGGACCTGCTCCTGACCATCTCCGCTTTTATCGTTGGTTTTAGCGTCACATTGTTAGCGTTGGGGTTAATTACTGCAGCCTCCAACATCAATAAACTGCGTAACGCCATCGGCTCGTGGCGAACCGGAATAACAGCTCTGGCCGGCTCCCATCGCGGCCGAGGCGACGAACCTAGACAGGTCGCGTCTCCCCTGAAACTAGAAGGAAAAGCTGGTTAGAGGATGCTAATTCCAAATCTGAGCCTCCGGATGATACGAGTGCGAAGGCTCGGAACACGCCAATCGATATAAGCGAAATTGCGAGTCTGACCACTATTCGCGAATAGTACCCTTCGGATAACTGGACATCTTTGGTGCCACCACTTGACTTGTCCGGCCGCATACACAACGGGTTTTGTGCAGAACAGACAAAGTCGCACAAATTCGGCTCGGTCTGGTCGCTAGTGCGGCCCTTAAAGGACTTCTGATTCACGAATTTGTCTTCAAGTCGAACTCGTAACTCAACGTTTTCCGTGGGCTTGGCTCTTCACCTAGTTTTCACCCACAAGTCAGGTGCCGTGCATTGACTTCGCGGCGGTCGCCGGCGCAGAGTCGCTATCAGCCGCCCAAGCTCAAGCTGGTAGTAAGGCCGAGTTGCTTCCCCGAACCCATGATCAGGCACGCAGTCGTCTGTCGGTGTAGCCGTGGATGGAGGAGAGTCAGATGCGAAAAGCTATTGGTTTTGCGGTTCTTGGTAGTCTGATTATGTTTGCCGGAATCCTGCCCGCTGGGGCCCAAGAATGTCCAACAGGTACGAATCAAGCGCTGATTACGTGTGCCCAGGTGCAGTACCACGGCGGGCCGGTGCTCGAAGATTATACGATTCACCCGCTTTACTTCGGTAACTGGACCCAGGACCAAATCGATACACAGCAAGCCTTTCTCCAGAATCTCGCTGCTTACATATCGGGGGAAAGCGCGCCCGCGGGCCAACAGCCTACGGTGTTGCAGTACGGTCCGCGCAGCGCCACGGTGGCCGCAGCCGTGTGGGTGAACAAGACTACGGCGCCCGACGATTACAAATCAACCTGCGGCTCCCCTAAAGACAACTTATTCGACTGCGACGTCCGAAAAATCATTAGCGACAACCAGGGTTCGGGGGCGAACAAGGTTCCGGAGTTCGGCCCTGAAAGGGTGATCGTTTTGCTCCCGGCACCCGGTTTTACAAATTCGACTTGCGGTTGCGGGGGATACCACGGATCGGAAAATGATTCGTCCTTCTATGCGATCATCTACTATGCGACTTCTGGTGGGGGCGTTTACGCGGACGCCACCTCCTATTACCAAGCGGTGACATCTCACGAAATCTTTGAGGACGCGACGGATCCGGCCGTAGACAGCTTTTGGGGCTGGGTCTCGGTACCTTGCAAGACGCTAGCAACCCCATGCCCCTCGCCGAGTTCCGACGAGATTGCCGCAGGGAATCTAGACAAAGAGATAGCAGACCAGTGCGACACTGTGGTCACTCTAGCAAACTGGCCCGGAGGGACGCTGCAGTTCGCCAAAGTCGTTGACAACACTTTGAACGGCGCGTGCACCCTCACTGGGTATATGCCACTGACCGAAACTGCGATGTACGTATGAAGCCAACTTCCCAGCTCCAGAGCAATGGCGGCTGTACAATCTTCAAGAAACTTCTAGTGATTGGATTGATGCTGTGTGGCATCAGCCGGATGGGCCTCACTACTCGTCCAAGAATTTTGCGGACAACAATCCCCCGACCGCATGCAATTGCTCGGATGAACTTCACATCTATCAGGGTACGTTGACACAGTACCAGACCGACTATAAAAACTTTTATGCACAAGGTTTTCGACTGTACACGCTCAATCCCTACGTGACCTCCGATGGAACCGTGCTTTACAACGCAATCTGGCGGTCGACGAGGACTTACGAGGAAGTACCAATCTACGGAAAAACGCTCGCAGAGTATCAGAAAGAGTATGAGGCTGAGTCAAAAGACGGTTTTTACCTGTACATTCTTAGTGTTTACGTTGTGCCGGGCGCCAATGGGGACACGGTGCTTTACGACGCCGTCTTCCGGAGGGGCATGTTCGACCGGCCCTTGTAGTCTGTTGGGTGGGTCAGGTGATCGGGTTTGTACTGTCCAATAAACAGAGCTGGGGGCGCCCTCTTAGGTTGACAGGTTGCGCAGCACTGAAGAAGGCCGGCGTTCCCGTGGAGATGCACTTGCACGCACACGGCGGGCATGGGTTCGGACTGCGGCGCACAAAGTTTCCAATCACGGAATGGCCTCAGCTCGGGGAGACGTGGCTGGGGACGATCGGAATGATTCCGAAGTGATTCGTATTTGAAGCGCAAATAAGCAACCTGAAAGCCTGTACTTGCCTGATTACTCGGATAAGTTCGTTCCAGTTTTCCACTTTCCGGTTTGCGCGTCAGGACTTGACCGACAAGCTCTCTCACTTGCGATCTCTCCGTTGACTTGCCGGACGGCCCAACCTAAGATTGCGCGAAGCTGGGAACGAGCTTTTGCCCCCAAGATTTCGGACTTAGCTTAAAGAGCAGAATTCCAACCTAAGAAGAGGTCAATGTGCGCAAATTCCTTAGAGTCTTGCCGTGTTTGATCGCTGTATTGGCGGTGATTACGCACGCGAAATTGGCGCGGATTGTGGCCGGAAGCGAAAAAGAGGCTGATTGGGACAAGCTAGCCGATGAATTTATCGACGAGGTCTATTTTAAGTTCAACCCGAGTGCTGGCACAAGCGCCGGGCTTCATCAATATGATTCGCTGCTGGAGGACTACTCTCGTGCGGGGATACAGGCGAATGTTGCTGCGCTGCAAGTATTCGAAAAGCGGGTGGCGGCGATGGACCCGAACGGCCTGAACGAAACACGCGCGGCGGACCGTGAACTCGTTCTTTCGAATATCCGAGGGGCGCTTCTGATGCAGGAAACAATTCGGCCGTGGGAGAAGAATCCGGACTCCTATTCGAGCGGGATCAGCAACAGTGTGTACGTGATTATGATCCGCAAATTCGCTTCGCCCGATGACCGGCTGCGATCCGTAGTCGCTCGTGAAGAGAAGATACCAGCGGCATTTGCCGCTGCGCACGCCAATTTGAAGAATCCGCCGCGCATTTACACCGAGATCGCGCTCGAGCAGCTTCCCGACATTATCAGCTTCTTTCAGAAAGACGTGCCTGCGGCCTTTGCGAGTGCCAATGACCCTTCGTTGAAAGCCGAGTTCGCGAAATCGAATGGTGTAGTAATCGCGGACTTGCAGAACTATGCGGAGTGGCTCAAGTCGGACGTGCTGCCGCGCTCGAACGGAGATTACCGGATCGGCGCGGAGACATTTTCGATGAAGTTGCTCTACGACGAGATGGTGGACACCCCTCTTGACCAGCTGCTTGAAATTGGCTGGGCTGACCTTCACAAAAATCAGACGGAATTCAAGCGTATCGCCAGAGAACTGGAGCCCAATAAGACGCCGCGCGATGTGCTGGCCGAATTGGCTTCCGACCATCCAGCGCCGGATCGTCTGCTGCAAAGCTTTCGCGACACGTTCGATGGGCTCACCTCGTTCATTCGCGCGAAGCACATCATCACGATTCCATCGGATGTCCGGCCTATCCTGCAGGAAACGCCACCATTCATGCGAGCCACTACATTTGCATCCATGGATACGCCTGGACCTCTTGAGAAGGTTGCGCATGAGGCGTATTTCAACGTGACGCTGCCGGAACCTCAAGATACGCCCGAGAAAATCGCGGGCCACATGGCGAGTTTCAACGTCGGGACGATTGTGAGCACGTCGGTGCATGAGGCGTATCCGGGACATTACGTTCAATTTCTCTGGGTGCATGAGGCGCCCACGAAGGTTCGGATGTTGCTCGGCTCCAACACGAATGCGGAGGGCTGGGCGCATTACTGCGAGCAGATGATGCTCGACGAAGGGTATGGACAGCCGGGGAGCGGCGCGAAGGACGAACGCGAGGCGAAGCTGATCCGATTGGGACAATTGCAGGATGCCCTGCTACGGGACGCGCGCTTTATCGTCGGAATTGAGATGCATCGCGGCAAGATGAGCTTCGATCAGGCGGCCGAATTCTTTATGAAGGAAGGGTATCAGTCGAAAGAAGTGGGACTCGTCGAGACAAAGCGCGGCACAAGCGATCCGACATATCTCTATTACACACTCGGGAAGCTGGAGATATTGAAGCTTCGCGAGGATGTGATGCAGAAGGAAGGCCCGGCGTTTTCGCTCCAAACGTTCCACAACAATTTCATGAAGCAAGGCTTTCCACCGATCAAGATCGTACGACAGGCGATGCTGGGAGATAGCTCGCCGACGCTTTGACGCAAATTCCCGATTTGGTTGCTGCTCTAATCAGACACTCCTCCTACTCGGAGATAACGAGCTGCCGCTGAGCAGCTCAACCGAGATCACGGCAGAGTGGGTCTGGAGAAGTCGTACCTGGAGTGGCGGCTTAGCTCCTGAGCAGTCGAATTACCGGAGAACTTCCGTCCTAACGCCCAAGTTGATGTCCGGTTCAGAGCTTACGACACTGGTCGTTTCCGTTGATAGCGGGCGCGAATCCGAATGTTCGATTCTTCACCCGATCGGATGAGTCATCCGGCGGTAGTCGATACCTTCGAATTTGTCGAAGCTGTTTGTTTCCCCATGTTTAGTACGCGTTCAGCATTGATATGGCAGATCTTCTCGCGGTCGATGTCACTCCGTGGCGCACTGTCGATGAATTCAACAAACTCTTTGGTCGATTCGCATGGGTAATCCGCGGAAAACAAAATCCTGTCGGAACCGATTGCTGACATCGCACAGAGAAGTGCTGGATAATAATCGACTCCGGTTAGTAATGACGATGTTCTGGCGAATATATTCAGAAGGCAGTTTTTTTATCCGCTTCGTGTGATACATAACCACATAGCGACCATCCAGCCGCTAAAGCCAATAAGGCAGGCCCTCGCCCATGGGTCCCAGAATCAGAGTTTATCAGGATTAGACCCGAATACTCCGGCAAGATCTTATTCTTCCTGAGCTTAGTCGTTCACCTACAGGTCACCATCAATTCAGATGACGTGCATTGACGCTACTAACCGTTTAATGCAAACTCCGCGCGAAATCCGAGGGTCCAGACAACGGCAGTTCTCACATCCCGGCGATTCGAGGCCCTGATAAACATCGGGCCACCCTCGCGCCGAGCAGCACCGAGGAGGATTCGATGAGGCAAAGGATTGAACGTTTGAGTTTTGGGTTGGCTGTTCTCGTGGCAGTGTTCGCAAGCCAAGCTCTGGCTCAAAAACCTGTAAAAATAAGCGGAGTATCGACCAAGCTGGCGCCAGCTCTGGCGACAGACGGGAACTATATGTACATTGCGTGGGTAGATTCTGCTACCAGCGATATCTATTACGCGTCTGAGAATAGTGGTTTTACTGACGCCCAGACTGTGGGTGGCACCAGGAGCGATGGAACGACATGGACCGCCGAATCCAGCGCTACTCCCGCATGGGGCTATGACGGAGTATCTTTCTATTTAATCTGGAAAGGAAAGTCAGACAATAATATCTGGTTTTCGACCATGAGTGATGGGGGTTGGACTCTTCAGGCATTGGTGCAGGGAACCGATCCCAGTTGGACAGCCGAGACCAAAGTGGCGCCGGCAGCGACTTTTGACAGTTGGCCGCTAACATTGTATTGGAAAGGCGCGTCCGATGATGACGTCTGGACAAGCAGCCTAAACGATATACAGCCGGGCTGGCTCACGCAGTCTAAGACAGGATTGAAAACAAATGTCGCACCTTGTGTGGGGTCCGATCCCAATGGTTCGGAAGGCTCGCCCATAGTAATTAAGGACGCTTCTAATAACTATATTTACGCGTCAGGTTCCCAGATTTCCGGCACTGACTGGGTCGCAGAAACCACCGAATCGCCAGCCGCATCTGTGGACGGAGACGGCAACACCGTTGTGTTTTGGAAGGGACAGTCGAGCACGTCGATTTGGTATTCTTATCGCACGGGCTCACAATGGACGAAACAGGCGACGGTCAGTGGTGCGGAAACAGACTTGGCTCCGACCGTAGCTATAGCCAACGGACCTTCCATAAGCGTGGCGCTTGTCGCGTGGAAAAATGCTTCAAACGATACTATCTGGTATAACGTTGGTTCGTCATTTCCCGAGCTGGTGCATGCGATGCAGGTGAGCAACCCATAGGTATCCGAGCCTTTAGATTGCAAAGTTTGGACGAAGGCGAGTCACCTGATCGCTCGGGTGATAAATCCACGCCTATAATGGTCATGTCGGCTCCTTTCTCCCGAGCCAATGGTCTTCGACAAACCACAGTGTACTCGGGTCTGAGGAGCCGGCGTGGTTAGCCGCGGTCATTGCTGTTGCGACGGCTTGTGCAGAAGAGAAGGACGTCTCGATGATTCTGGGTGGCCCGTCGGAATTGCTACGGCATTGTTTGGTCGACTCTGAATCTCGAGAAAATAGGCGGTTGCGGTAATCTATTTGCCTGCTGGCGCGGCGTCTACTACCATTCCTACCATCTGGGCCATTTGTCGCTTGTGTACCGTGCGCTTGGTCATTTTCTCGTCCACGCGGTTCACAATAATCAGATCGAGTGACGGCACCACCACGGCATATTGCCCGAGATGCCCTTCCGCCCAGAAGCTCCCTTGCGGAAAAGATATTTCCTGCGGTTTGCCACTCGCCGAGTCGCCCGTCCACCAAAGATACCCATAGCCACCTGACTCTGCATCGGAATACGGCTGGGTGCTCGCCTTCACCCAATCTTCTGGAACCACCTGAGTATTGCTCCATTTGCCTCTGTGAAGATAGAGAAGAGCAAAGCGCGCGAAGTCTCGCGCGCTCATCTCGAAAACATAGGCTGGGAACCGCGAATCGGAGCTGCTGATGTATTCTCCGTCGCGTGGCGTGAAATCCTGCATTCCAATAGGCTGCGCGATCTCGCGATAGAATGCGTCGAAGATCTTCGTGCCGGTGGCCTGCTCGTAGATGTAGCCAAGTGCGTTGAAGTCCCAATTGTTGTAGTACCAAAAGGTGCCTGGGGCGTGAGAGCCACGTGGCGGCTTCTGTTCCAGCATGCCCTTGGTCTCATAGGCAGTCGGGTGATAGACGCCCGACCGCGCTTCGATAAGATCACGCACCGTCGCCTGCTTCTCCGCTGCCGTTAGTGACGGTTTCTTGTCATCAATGCCAAGCTTCTCGAGCGTATCGTTCAAGTTGATCTTGTCCTCAGCCACTGCGATACCAATCAATGAGTTCAGAAGGCTTTTACGGCAGGAATGCAGATTGGACTTGTGTGCGACGTCTCCCCATGCGACGACAATTAAGCCATGCTGAACGATCATTGACGCCGTCGAGCCGATTTCCTCGGCATAGTCGTGTATTTTCGACAACTTTTTTGCCGACCAGCCCGCCTGCTCCGGCGATACCAGTTGCTTCCACTCCATGCCCGGCACACCATTTAATTGCGGCTTGGCTTTAACCACCATTGCAAGCAGCAATACCGCCATCATGCTGGAGCGTTTGATCATGCCTGTAAGTTTAACGCTGGATGATGGCAGAGATGTACGTATGACGGGCAAGAAAAACGCGCGGATTTCAACTTGTTCGGCTCACAGCTGATCGTCGAAATGAAGCACATCCGAGATGCAAACACCAAGGGTGCGGATTCATGCAAGATTTGAACGTTGGGTCGCGACAATGACGGCCGTCCGATAGCACGGCATCGGGCCGTAGGCTCGGCCCTAAGATACTTTACCGTCGCAAGCCTCTTCATCAACCGTCCCTAATTGCCGTGTTAACCCGTCGCGCGGTCACACTGGAACGAGTTTCTTATCGCGAACTCGAAACACCCGGTCGCGCCAGTGTATGCGCTTCGCGAAAAAGCTTGCCACCCAAACCACAGATGCGCACACATCGCGCACCGGCAGTAACCATAATTTCCCCAACACCAACGGGTCCCGCATATCGCGCGCCCCTATCGACAATGCCATCGCCGTCCGGAAAAGCAGCGCGATTACGACGTAAGCGAAAGCGGCCCTCCATGACCCAAGTACCCCAACCAGCACCGCCCACGGCACCCAATTGGAAAATATCAATCCGAAATGTCCCCACGGCCGCGAGTAACGGATGCTTAAGTTCCAACGAAGCTGGTGGCGAAACGCACCTCCCAGAGTTTCATGCGGATAAACAATATCCACCGGAAAGCGGCTCAGTTCCACCTGATAACCGTGCGAGGCGATGCGGTTCCCCAACTCGTAGTCGTCGCAGAAAAAATCCGCCAGCGATTCAAATCCGCCGATTTCAGCCAGGTGTTTCTTCGTGCTAACCATGACCGCACCCAGCATGAAGTTGAGCCCGCCGAAAAGCCGCGCCACCAGCACGCCGGGGGCGAAATCAGCGCTGTTACCCAGCGCTTCCAGATCCGCGGCGAAACTACCGTCGGTGAGCCCGCGATACAAGCAAGTGACCCCGCCCACTCCGGGATCGGAAAACGAGTTCGCCACCGCGCGAAGAAAGCTCGGTTCAACGCGAACATCGCTATCGCTGATGACCACGATATCGTGGCGCGCTTCGCGAACCATGCGGCAAAGCTTATTCACTTTGTCGCTCACGCCGACTTCTTCCGCGCCGACAAGCAAACGAATCGAGCGCTCCGAAAAATCGGCAATCAGCTTTTGGATGACCGGCAGCGCCCGATCGCGTTTATCGCTCACGCAAAAAAGAATTTCAAACTCCGGATAATCTTGCACGCAAAAACTGGAAAAATTTTCGTAGGATTCGCGGTCGAGCCCGCAAATCGGCTTCAAGATGCTTACAGAAGGAACAAAATCCAACGGCTGGGAGGAGTCAGCAGGCTCGCGGCGAAAGAATTTCCGCGCTGCGATGATGGCAAGAAAATAGTAGATAACCGGAGCGGCCGCCAGCGCCAGAAGCGCGTCGCGAACTACCGTCCACGCCATCGTCCACATAGGGCACTAACCTTTGCCCTGCACTACCAAAAGAACCCCCAGGCAAACCAGAAGAATTCCTGCCCAGCGAAGCGGCGTGACGCGCTCGCCGAGAAACAAGCTCCCGCCATACGCGCCGGCCGCAAACGTAAGCGCAGTGAACGGTACCACGAAGCTGACGTTCTCCAGGGAGAGCATCGCCAGCATCGCGAAAAAGCCGATGCCCATCAGCGACAAGCCCAATAACATCCAGGGTATTCGCATGGCTCGCGCAAACACTCGCACGAGCGCGACCGGCCGGAAGTCGTGCACTTCACCGACGACTTTCATTGCGCGCGTAATGCAAAGTTCCCCGGCGGTACCGCCGAGAACGATCAATGCGAGTAAAGCCGCCTCTAACGACATCAGTGATGCTCCGTGGTTCGGAAGGCGGTATTGCCCACGAGCAGAACACCAAAACAGATAATCGCAATCCCGAGCCACCGGCGCGGACTCACGTATTCGTGGAGCCAGAAATGGCCCAACAAAGCCACAATGACATAAGCGATCGCGGACGCTGGCTGCACGTAGCTAAAATCCGCCCAAGAAAGTACAAGGGTATAGCAGACCAAATAGGTCAGCAGGGAGCCAATTCCAAGCCACACGATAGGGGAGGAAAAAGCGCGGAGGAAAAAATGAAAGATCTCGTTCGGCGTCCATGCAGGGGGAACGCCAACCATTTTCATCCCTTTGCCAAGCAGAATGTCCCCTACCGGGCCGAAGGTGACCATTAAAAACAACAAACAATAAGTTTTGAGATGAAGCCCTTGCGACGACTTCATGCGTTCTGTGTTTCGCTTGGTACTCCGACAGGTGGACGCGGCTCTGTGGGCGGCGCTGAGACGAGAACCTTTTTCTGCACGCCTTTCTTAGCGACCTTGCGACGGTCATGGCGCAGCTTCAAGAAGTCCACGGCTTCGTGGAACAAGCGTTTGCGCTCGTGCGAATCCCAAAGAGATTCACGCACGATGCGCCACGCCACACGCGGGCGTAGATAGTAGCTGTCGTAGAAACGGTTCACCGCGTCGACCATGTATTCGCGTGTGAGTCCGGGATACTCAAGGTGAGGTAGTTGGTGTCCGTTAATATCGGTAGCCGCTTCACCGGCTAGGAAGCCTTCGCGCATTCCCTGGTCGTAAAGCTCGGTGCCGGGATAGGCATGGGCCATGGAAACCTGAATGGTTTCGCAATCGAGTTCCTTGGCGTACTCGATGGTTTTCTCGATGGTCTGCTGGGTCTCGCCGGGCAATCCGATGATGAAATCGCCGTGAACGTGGATACCAACTTTCTTGCAGTTCTGAACGAAAGTGCGGCCCATTTCAACGGTGGCGCCCTTCTTGATGTTCTTCAAGATTTGCGGGTCGCCGGATTCAAAGCCCACAATCAATAAACGAGCGCCAGCGTCGGCCATTGCCTTTAATGTTTCATAGTCGCTATGGACGCGCGCGGTACAGGACCATTGGAAACCCACAGGCTTGAATTCCTTGCACAGAGCCAGAACGCGATCTTTACGGATGTTGAACGTGTCGTCGTCGAAGAAAAATTCCTTGGCTTGCGGAAACATTTTGTGCGCTTGCTTGAATTCGCGCGCTACGCTGTCCACGGAACGTACGCGCCATGCGTGCCCGGAAAGCGTCTGAGGCCACAAGCAGAAGGTGCAAAGAGCAGGACAGCCGCGCGCCGTGTAGAAGGAAACATACGGGTTCAGCAGAAATGGAACGTTGTAATTTTCGACTTTGAGATTCTTTTCATAGACTTCGGTTGCGAATGGAAGTTCATCAAGCTCGGCGGTCTGCAGCATAGGACGCGGCGGGTTGTGCACCACCTGGCCGTCTTTCACGTAACTTGCGCTCAGGATCTCGGAAAGAGGCTTGCCTTGCGCGTACTCCACAACGGCATGATCGAATTCGCCGCGCACGACGAAGTCGATGTCCGGACTTGACAGCAGGCTTTCGGCTGGCTTGATTTGAACCTGAGGCCCAACGAAGCAAATCTTGAGGCCTGGTTTCTTCTCTTTCATTGCGCGAGCCATGCGCAAGTCACTGAAGAAGCCTACGGTGGAAGTAAACAGAACCACGAATTCATAGTCCTGTGCGATGCGGACGACTTCCTCAGGCGTAATGTGGTGCGGGGGTCCGTCAAGCAAACGGCTGCCCTCCAACATTCCGGCCGGGTAGGCCAGCCAAACTGGATACCAGTAGGACTCAATTTCGCGTGTGGCGGGCCAACGAGAACCCGCGCCGCCATCAAACTTCTCAAAGCTCGGCGGATTTAAGAACAAAGTCTTCATTACTGACGCCATGTTTACTCTTACCCCCTCAGGGTTCAAACAGACCTATCGGTTCGGTTCCTCAAGTACCTAGTTTACTTGATTTCGATGGCAAGCCCAACACAAGGTTACCGCCGATTCGCTATTGAAACACCTTAGCGAGCTGACCTGTTGCCTGCAAAAGAGTTAGCTGACTTTGCTGCCGCGCGAAATCTGCGTCGAGAAAGGCCACCCATTTATCACTTTCGTCCAGACGGGCCTGTTCCATGTCACGCAAGGTTAGCCGGCCCTCGTCAAACTTGGCCTGCGCCAATTGCAGGCTTTCCTGGGCCAACTTCAAATCGAGGCGCGCTACTTCGCGAGTGGCGTCTAGCTCGCGGACGGCGCGAGCCTTTTGTTGAACGTCCAAGCGAACTTGCTGCCGCTTGTTTCCGAGAGTCAGTTCAGCCACGTTCAATTCGCTCTTCGCTAGAGCGACGTTTGCGCGGGTTTTCGCGGCGAAAATCGGGATGGTGATGCGAACGCCCAGGTCCACGTTATTACGCACGAACTTCTTATAAAACTCTTCGTAATTGTTGAATTTGCTTAAGACACTATACTGGCCGACCACATCCACGGTAGGCCAATAACTCAGATGTGCGCCGCGTAAAAGATGCTGGCGCGCGAGACGCTCATTTTCGGCTTCTAAAATGCTGGGATCGCTCTTGATGGCTTGATCGGTCATCTCGTTTAAAGGCAGATCTGTGGCGAAAGACGGTTCCTCGGTATCCACTTCAATAGACTGCGAGTCCGGGATTCCGGTTAGATTGCGAATCTGCTGTTCCAGGGTTTCTTCGCGCCCTTCGAGCTTAATGATCCTTTCAGCGACGCGCGCTTGGGCCAATTCGCTACGAGTCACTTCGATTGGCAGCTCTTGATTAGCCTCGACGCGCTCTCGGGTGACGCCGAGAATTTTTTCAGCGCTAGCTTGTTCCTTGCGCATCAGGTCGAGCGAATGGCGCACCTTGGCTAGTTCAAGATAGGAAGTTGCTGAGCGAACGATCACCTCGTCATGAATCCGGTCCACTTCAAGCTTCATATTCTTCGCGCGGTCTTCGGCGGCATGCTGCTGCCCTTTCAGCAGCGGATTGAAGAGCGCTTGGTTGTAGTTCATCTGGAAAACAGCGGGCGGATCACCGCCGATAGAGGGAAATCCGGACGTGTAAGCTAAACCGGAGCCGGTGTAAAGGTTAGGCTGAAACAAAGCGCGGTCAACACCGGCCTCGTTGAGCGCAACCGTATATTGAACGCGAGCAAGCGCCAAGTCCCTGCTGTTCTGCAGGGCCAAGGTAACCGCCTGGCGCATGGTCAATTTTTCAGCGTCTTGAGCGCAGGCGAAATCCGCCGGCCAAAACACCATCCCTATCAAGGCGACCAGCAATACCCGCGAACCGTTATTCATAACGCAGCGATTCCGTAGGGTGAAGGTTTGCCGCACGACTGGCAGGAAGATAACCAAACAACAAGCCCGTGGAGCAGGAAACGATGAACGCCAGTAAGACAGATATCCATGACACGGGAATGGTAACTCCGCCAACTTCCGGGAAGAAGCTGAACAAGAAATTGATGATGACTGGAATGGAAACAGCGATGCCAATACCGATGATGGCGCCGGTACCGCTAATTAACACAGCTTCGGTTAGAAATTGATACAGGATGGCGTCACGGCGAGCGCCAATGGCCTTACGAATACCAATCTCCCGCGTTCGTTCTGTCACGGTAACCAGCATGATGTTCATGATACCGATGCCACTGATGGTAAGCGCTATCAGAGCCACCAATATCAGCAGGATGGTAAGCGCGAGCGAAATCTTGTGGGCTGCTTCCAGAATTCCCACAAGGTTTTCGACACGATATTCTGCGTCGGCGCGATGACGGCTCTCCACAACCTGTTTGACTTGAGTCGTTACCATGGGGACATCTTCAGGCTTGGCAGCCTGCACGTACAAAGTTTTCAAATATTCAGTCCCGGTGTAGTACTTAATCAGAGAAAAAGGAACGATTACAGATTCAGGACGAATTTCTGTTTGTCCGAATGTACTTACTCGCTCTTTGTAAACGCCTATGATGGTGAAATGAAGTTCACCAATGGCAATGTCTTTTCCAACCGGGCCTTCCGATGGGAACAGAAGCTTAGAGAGGTACTCCGATAACAAGCACACTTTACTTTGGGTCCTTAAGTCATCAGGATCGAGATAACGGCCTTGCAAGATGATCAAATTTCTAATCTTCTGATATCCGTCGGTTACGCCGACCAGAATGATAGGGCGTTCACGACCATCGACGCTGATCGACATGGTCATGTCACTGGTGCCGGCTACCTCAACAACACCAGGAACGCTTTCCTTAACCGCCTGCATATCGCCCGGGGTGATTTCATCCGCAAGGGTGAGCGGTCTTGCAGCGCCTGAATGAATAATCTGGGCGTAGACGAGATTGGATCCTACGGCCTCAATTTGTCCGATGATGTAGCGCTTCCCGGCCAGAGCGACCGTGACAACGAGAACGATGCACGCACTTCCTATAATCACGCCCAACATCGTGAGCATGGCGCGTACTTTATTGGCGCGCAGCGCTTGCATAGCAAGGGCCCAGGTCTCGCGCCATTCCGTTGGCGAACCGCGAAGTGGTTGCATTTAAGAGCCCGTTAATCGGATGCTTTGAGTCGAGTTGAAGTTTCCAATAGCTGCGTTTAGCCCGATGACTTCTCGAGTTTTTCCAGCCGTGCCTTGGCTTCTTTGCGTTTGGGATCCAGTTGGAGGGCTGCGCGATATTGCTCGGCCGCTTCGGCGCGCTTACCTTGCGCTTCGTAAAGCCGTCCAAGCCATTCGCGCGCGGATGCGTGGGACGGCCAGTCGCTGCGGTCCGGTGTGCTAGCCAGATAAGATTTCAGATATTCCTCTGCGCGTGAAAGATCCTTGCCGGAAAGCACACCCAGCACACCCCGGGCGTAGTTGAGCCTGGGATCATTCGGAGCGACCTGCTCGGTTGCCTGAATCGCAGCTTGCAAGTCAGCCGGCTTATTCTGATGAATGAAAAACGTTATGACCTCAAGGTACGCATCGATCTGTTTCGGTTTTGCCGCCAGGACCTCGCCATATTCCTTTTCTGCTAGTTCGGTCTTCTTTGACTCCAGATCGAAGTCGGCGCGAGCCAAATGTCCCTGCAGGGGATCGATGCCCTCGATAGCGGTAACCTGGTTGCGGGCCTCGTCTTTATTGCCTCCGACGACCCAAGGAGCCTCCATCAGATATTGTTCGAGATCGCGGCGAGCTTGCACATTAGACGGATCTAAACGAACCGCTTCTTCAAATTCCTTCTTCACCTTCCGAGCATCCGAAAAACTGCGATCGCGATCAGCTTTGCCTCCATAAATTGTGCCGAGCCACTGATGGTAGAGGGAATTCTTCGGATCGAGTTCCACTGCTTTTTCAGCGGCGACGATTGCATTGTCGTAATCGTGGAGCTCGTAATAGCAGCGTCCGAGCCAATATTGAACTTCAGCGCTATTCGGATTCTGCGCGGCGGCCGCTTGGAGGGTCTTGAGTGCAGCCGTGTAGTTTCCGGAGTTGAATTGGTGCTGCGCGGTCTGTATGGCTGCGGAGGCATCCGGAGGAAATCCCGAGGCGAAAACGGGGCACACGTTCGGCATCGCAGATCCGGTGAGCACAACCAGGAGAGCTACAAGCGCGAACGAAAATCTAATTACACACGCAGGACGATATGCAAAACGGACGTTCATTTGGCCTCCGCGGGTCGGATTTCCATCCCATCTTTTACATCGATGTCTCCTGGCACGGCAATTCTATCGCCCAGGGACAAACCGGAAACGACTTCATATTTATCAGAACTTGCCACGCCGACAGCTATATCGCGGCGATGAACCTTTTCACCGTCGAAAACGAAAACATAGTGCTGGCCGTTGTCATAGCGCACAGCAACACGCGGAACTACGAGAACACCGGGGCGCTGGCGCACGACGATGTGAACCTCAACATTTATATTTGGCAGCAGCTCAACTTTGTCATTCTTGACCGAGCAGAGAACTTCGCCGACACTCCGGGTGCCGCGCGCGACCACTTGTTTGGGGACTTGCTCAACCTTACCGGTCCAAGTGCGGTTAGGCATAGCATCCCAATTGACTTGAACATCCTCACCGGGCGCAAGCCAGCCTAAGTCGGGCTCGTCAACGAACGCGCGAACGCGAACCTGGCGCAAGTCCGCCATCTCCGCGAGAACGTCTCCGACTTTGACGTAGTCGCCGACGCGTACAGGAAGCGAATAAAGAGTGCCGTCCAAGAGAGCAGTAACCGTAGCGGAGCGCAATCTTGCTTCAAATGCCTGAACCTGGCCTTGATCCTGTTTCAGGCGCAAAGTAGCGGTCTGCACGTCAACGCCAGCTTGCTGCTTCAGTGCCGCCATCCTTTGCTCGAAAGCTTGCAGATTCGCACGAGCCTGTGCCAAGGCAGCTTGGTTCTGAGCCAGTTCATCTTGAGTGGCAGCCTGCTTGGTGACTAAATCGGTGAGCGCCTTTTGCGTGCGTTCCAAGTTCGCGACTTGAGATTGTGCTTTTTGCAAGTCCCCCGCCAGCTGAGCGACCTCACTGGGTGGGCCTCCTGCACGAGCGTTTTGCAAAGCGCTTTGCGCCGCGAGCAAGTCGGCGCGTGCCTGGGCCAGCTGGGATTTCGTGTCGGCATCATCGAGGACTAAAACTACCTGTCCGGGATGAACCGCTTGACCTTCAGTGGCCATCAACTTCTCGACAAAGGTCGGAAATTGAGCGTGAGCGACGAATGGAGAAATCGGCTCGACTTTTCCGTTACTTGTAATGCTGGAGGCCAGATCTTCACGCGCCACTTTGACAATTGGAACCGCGGGGGCTTGCGCGCGTCCCGCGATAACAATTATTACCACCAGGACAAGCGCCGCGACCAGGGCGAGGACGATCCATTTTCGCTTGTTGTTTTCCGCCATGATTGACTGCGAAGCTTACCTCTAGTCATAAAATTGTAACAGACCCGTTTGTGGCCTGCCTAAGCAAACCCCAGGCGGCCAGGTAATGACCCCCTTTGGATGCTGTAAACCGTGATGGGGGCTAGTCTTCGTGATGTCGGCATTGCGTGTTAGAATTTGCCAATGAACGATCCGCACGCAACGCAGCATGAATCCGCTGGAAAAGACAATGCCGGCAAGAAGCCGCTGAAAATCCATCGCGTTTGCATTGGATGCAACAATATGTTTGAGGTCACCATGGAGAATTACGAAGCTAAGCATTGCTCCGTTTGCCACAAGGGTTAGTGGCTGCATTCGTTCTGCTTGAATTCCTCTAGATTTCTAAAGCGCCAAAAATCGAAGCGCAGCGTCTAATTGGGTAGGGGTGCGACCTAGCGGCCCGCTCGGCGATGCGCTGGTGCTAGAATCCTGATATTCATGAGCGCTGATTCGTTAATTCACGTCCACGAATTGTGCAAAGACTTCCGTACTTTTAATCGTCGGGAAGGAGTTTGGGGGTCGATTCAGAATCTCTTTGTCAGAGATTACCGCACGGTTGCGGCTGTGGACCGCGTCAGTTTTTCAATCGAGCGCGGCGAAATGGTTGGCTACATCGGGCCTAACGGCGCTGGGAAATCGACCAGCATCAAGATGTTGACCGGTATTTTGGTGCCCACCAGCGGCGTGATTCGGATCAATGGCTTCGTTCCTTACCGGCAGCGGCGCCAGTATGTAAAAACGATTGGAGTCGTGTTCGGGCAGCGCACGCAGCTTTGGTGGGACATCGCGGTGATTGAAAGTTTCAAATTGTTGCGCCGGATCTATGACGTTTCGCAACGTGATTTCGATGCGCGGATGGAGCGGTTTGACGAGATTCTAGGGCTGCGGGATTACCTGCATACTCCTGTGCGTAAGCTTTCGCTGGGCGAGCGCATGCGTTGTGATCTGGCTGCGGCATTGTTGCATAATCCTCCGCTGCTTTTCCTGGACGAACCCACGATAGGACTGGACGTAGTAGCGAAGGACCACATCCGCCATTTTCTGCGTGCCATTAATCGCGAATTCCGCACGACCATTTTATTAACTACCCACGATTTGGATGACATTGAGGAACTGTGCCGGCGGATTATGATAATTGATCATGGCAAGGTTCTTTACGATGGACCGCTGAGTCACCTCAAAGAAAAACTGCTGCGTACTAAGCAAATTAAGTTTGCGCTGAAAGACCGCGCAGAGGCCGTGGAGATCGCGAAATTCTCGCGCGACGGACTTGAAGTGGAGCAAGTGGACGAACTGACTTACCGTATTCGATTTGACCGGGTAAAAGTGGCAACCGCCGAGTTGATCCGGCAAATTCTAGGGGCCGTCGAAGTCCGCGATATTTTGATCGAGGACGAACCGATCGAAGAAATCATCAAGCGCATTTACGCGGGCGAGGCTCTGCCAGAGGTTGTGGTATGAGCGGTTGGGCTCAGGCGCTGGTGCCGTACGCGGAATTTTCGCGCGTTGGGTTCGTCAACATCCTTGCGTTCCGTTTGCGATATTTCACCGGGATCATCACCTACTTTTTGAACGTCACGGTTTACTACTTTATCTGGAGCGCGGTGTACAACAGCGGGCAATCGATTGCGGGGTACAACCTGGCGCAGATGATTACTTACGTCAGCGTGGGCTGGATGATTCGCTCGTTCTACTGGAACACGATTGACCAGGAAATGGCTTACGAAGTGATTGAAGGCAAGATCGCCATGGACCTGATCAAGCCGGTTTCTGTTCAGTGGATGTGGATATTTCGCGCCATGGGGGAGTCTGCATTTCGTTTGGTGCTTTTGACGCTGCCAACCGCGGTTGTCGTCGCGCTGGTTTTTCCAGTACAAGGCCCTGCGTCAGGCGGCGACTTTTTTCTATTCTTGATCGCTGTACTCGGAAGCTTCTTTCTGATGGGCGCGATCAACTTCATGATTGGGACTTGCGCGATTCCATTGAAATCGATCTTGGCGCTCATTCGCGCGAAGTATTGGCTGATCGAATTGCTTTCCGGACTGCTAATTCCAATGGCGTTCTTTCCACAGAAAATCCAGCGAGTGCTCGCGTGGCTGCCGTTTGAGCACATCGCTTTCACGCCGCTACAGATTTATCTCGGCAAGCTCGACCGTGCGCATGCCATGCGCGCGCTCGCTACTGAGTGGTTCTGGGTAATCGCGCTGCTGGTGCTCGCGCATCTTTGGTGGAATCGATCGCTGCGCAACATTACCATTCACGGGGGCTAATCCTTATCTTATGAAGAGCGCAGTCAAATCCGGAGAGGGAATGCCTCCCACGCGCCAGGAAGCTTCGTGGCAAGAAGAAACCGGTCTCCTAGGCGCCCTAGCAGCCGTAAAGCGCCATGCACTCTTATTCTTCGATTACTTCACGCAATACGCGAAAGTACGCGTCAGCTATCGCGGCGATTTCTTCATAAGCCTGGGAACCAGTTTTGCAGCGACGATCTTCGGGCTCGGATTCGTGATCATACTTTTTCAAAAGGCGACGCAGCTTGCGGGGTGGCGCTTTGAAGAAGTGATGTTTCTTTACGGTTTTTCCTTGATTCCCTACGGCATATTCAACATCGTTAGCCTGAATCTGTACGATTTCGGAAATAATTTCATCATCGAGGGGAAATTCGATCGCGTTCTGTTGCGTCCGGTTTCTTCACTGTTTCAAGTGCTGTTTGAGACCTTTCGCATCGAATCGCTACAGGAAGTTGCCACGGGCATCTTTTGCTTGTGGTGGGCTTCCAAGCGGCTTAGCCTGCCATGGACGGCTGGCAAGTTTGCAATGCTCTTTTTCTTTGGAACCTGCGCTGCGATCATTTACATATCGATTTTCCTGCTGCTGACTACCGTCTGCTTTTGGTTTGAAGACCGCATCGGCGTGCATCCGCCCATTTGGAACGTAATCGCTTTTGGACGCTACCCGCTATCCATCTATAGCGGAGTCGTGCAATTTTTTCTGTGCTGGATCATTCCGTTCGGGCTAGCTTCGTTCTATCCGAGCGTTCGGATGCTCGGCCGCACCGTGCATCCTGAATACGCTCCGTTGGTTCCGGTCGTTGCGATTGCGTTTCTAACGCTGGCAATCTCTTTGTGGAACATCGGCACTCGTCACTACGCTTCCACCGGGTCCTGAGATTTCCACGATTACCTTCGGGTATGCCGGACCCATCCTGAAACATCGGACCCATCGAGCACGTATCACATGGTGGAGGCTGATGTGGGGCGGATCCTCTACATCCCGATAGGATTCTTGCTGTTACTTCCCTTTCTTGCCGGCTTGGCAGGTGACGCCATCGGTCCCGGCATCCTTCATCCCGCACGACTGAATCCAGAACGCTTACAGCAGTCCGAGCAAGTGCTAGAGCGGACGAAAGCAACGAGGGAAGATTTCGCAGTAAAAACCCGCGACAACGTCGAGTTACGCGGCTGGAAGATTCGCGCCGCTCAGCCGAACGGCGATTGGGTCCTTCTTTTCCACGGAGTCGCCGACAATCGCTCCGGGGTCCTCGGCGCTGCCGAGTTTCTACTGCGGCACGGTTTCAGCGTTGTGATGATGGATTCACCCGCTCACGGATTGAGCGGTGGAGATATGGCTACCTACGGGTGGAGAGAACGTTACGACACGGGTTCGATCGCGAACACCCTATACGCGAATGAAAAGGTACGCCATCTTTTGGCTCTAGGAGTGTCCATGGGCGCGGCCATCGCCTTACAGTCGGCGGCAGTTGAACCTCGAATTGAAGCGGTGGTCGCCGAGGATCCTTTTGCAGACCTACGCGAAGCTTCGTATGACTATGCAGGCTTGCGCATGTGGGTGTTACTAGGCAAGACTCTATTTCGCCCCGCTGCAATTTTCGCTTTGCGCTCGATGTCCGAAGCGGGCGGCTTCGATCCCCACGACATTTCGCCAGCGAAAGCTGTTGTCGAAAGGCCGTTTGCCGTACTGCTGA
The DNA here is from genome assembly GCA_035602755.1 of Binatus sp. (SeqCode). Lineage (GTDB taxonomy): Bacteria > Acidobacteriota > Terriglobia > Acidiferrales > UBA7541 > Palsa-295. The sequence continues at coordinate 83,458 of DATNLR010000076.1, forward strand.
TCTGCGGTACGCGCGACGACACAATTCCCTGCAGGCATGCCGAGCGAATTTATACCGCCGCTACTGGACGGAAAGAACTCTGGATCGTTTCGGGAGCGTTGCACGCCTCAGCTTTGGGACAAGATCCCGCCGGATACGAAAAGCGTGTAATTGCGTTCTTTGAGAATACGGATGGCACAAATCAAACGCAAACGACTAAACCACTTTGAGGATCATGATGACGCGGTCATCTTCGTGGGTTCCACCGCGAGAGAAGAGGTCCACTTCTTTGAGCACGATATCGACAATTTCCTGGGCTGGCTTCGCTCGTTCGCGCACGCATAGATCGACCAGGCGCGGCTGACCAAATTCTTCTGATTCTTTGTCCATAGCTTCGGTGATGCCGTCGGTGCAAGCGACAACGATATCGCCGTGGTTAAGCCGGACGTGACCGCGCTCATAATGAACGCTGGGGAATAATCCGACGACCATGCCGCCTTCCCGCAAATATTCCACCGAGCCATCCGCCCGCACGACAGCGGGCGGCACGTGCCCGGCATTGACATAATGCAGCGTGCGATGCGCTTGGTCGAGCAAGCCGATAAACATGGTCATGAACTTTTGACCGCGCGTATCGGCGAGAATCATATCGTTCAGGGACTCGACCAACCGTTCGAGCGAATGTAGATGCGCGAGGAGCGCGTGAAGCGTGGCTTGAAGGTTCGCCATCACCATGGCGGAGCCCACGCCCTTTCCTTCCACATCGGCCACGACGGTCAAAATCGTGTCAGGCGCTAGGGGAATAAAATCGTAATAGTCGCCACCAGCTTCCAGCGATGGGCGATGCGAGACGGCAATGTCGAATCCATCCAACTCCGGAGGCCGCTCGGGAAGCAAGCCAACCTGAATACTCCGCGCCAGAGCTAAGTCGCGTTCCATCCTTTGCTTGTGAATCATTTCGCGGTGGAGTTGAGCATTTTCGAGCGCGAGAGCTACGTGATCGGAAATTGCTCGCAGCATGCCTTCATCCGCGTGCGTGAACGGACCAGCTTTCTTATTCAAAAGCTGCAGGACGCCGATCGTCTCCCCATCTTTATTTCGTATAGGAAGGCAAAGCAGCGATCTTGTGCGGAAACCAAGCCGAAGATCGACTTCAGATTCAAAACGCGGATCGGCGTAAGCATCCGGCAAATTAATGGTGTCGCCGCTGGCGGCCACGCATCCGGCAATGCCTCGATTAATCGGTAGGCGGATTTCGTGCTGGTCCAGTCCCATTCCCACCAGCGACCAGATTTCGTCACGTTCGCGGTCGATCAGGAAAACCGTGCCACGTTCCGCTCCGGTCTGGCGAGTGGTGAGCTGCAGAATGATGTTCAGGAGTTCAGCAAGATCGAGCGTGGAGTTGAGCCGCTTGGTGGCCTCCACGATAGTGGAAAGCTCGATGACCGCGTTGCGGCGTTCGCTGCTTTCCAGTGCGACTTCCGCATATCGCTTGAACAAATCCAACCATACGCGCGTTTTTTCGTCGAGCGGTCGCTTGAGCGACGTTTCAAGCACTCCCACAGGATCTCCGGCGCGCCCAAGCAGCCATTTATGGCTCGTTCCATCTTTCCCAGAATCTTTCCCGCGCAGAATATTTTGGATGCCGCGCAGGTCTGGCGGAGGAAGCTCACCACTTTCCTGCCAGACGGCGGGCGTGCCATCCACTATGCGCCAGAGCCGCGCACCTTCGAGCCGTCCTGGCGCAGCGAGCGCGCGCACCATCTGAGAAGCAAGTTCACCAGGCTCTGTTTCGGGATTGAGGACAGATACTACTTGTTCGAGCGTTTCAATCGCCGTTGCGGCAGCTACGCGGGGCGTGGCCTTACGCTTCATCCGGCGTTTCCCTTGTATTGAACCACCAGTATGGTGATGTCGTCTGACTGCGGCGCGCCTTCGGTAAAAGCCCGCATACCTTCTCGGATGGTGTCGCCTAGCTCTTCCACCGTGGTGCCCTTGAAACTTTCCATGATGGCGCGCAGCCGCGCCTCTTCGAACAATTCGTTTTGGTTGTTGGAGGCTTCGGAAACGCCGTCCGTATAGATCACCAGGAAATCGCCCGGCTCAACCTGGACGCGCGTGCTTTGATATTCCGCTTCCGAAAACATTCCGACCGGGAAATTGGCCGATCCTAGTCCTTCCAAACCGCCTGCTTTGCGCAAAAGCAAGGGCGGGACGTGGCCGGCGTTCACATATTCGAATCGGCCCATTTTGTCGAGGACGCCGTAGAAAACAGTGGCGTAACGGTCGTCGCCGCTCCGCTCGCACAAATACTGGTTCACGCGGGAGAAAACGCCGGGAAGTGCGATATCCATCGCTGCTGTAGTAAAGAAAACGCCTTGAAGCAGTGTAGCAAGCAGAGCTGCGGAAATTCCTTTGCCGGAAACGTCTCCTACGAAGAATCCAAAGCGGCCACTGCCCAGTGAAATCACATCGAAGCAATCGCCGCCAACCGAATGGCACGAAAGCGTCGAGCCGGCAACGGACAGTTCCGTTGTGTTCGGCATAGCTTTGGGGAGCAAAGTCTTCTGGATTTGGCTGGCGATTTCGATTTCATGGTCCAACCGCTGCTTGGCTCGAGAGGAGGCAAAAAGACGTGCGTTTTCTACCACGGTGGCCGCTTCGCGCGCGAGACTACGGAGAACTTCGCGGTCAAGATCGGTGAATGCGCTAGAAGGAACGTGGCTGTCGAGATACAGGACGCCCAAAAGCTCGCCTTGCCGCGTGGAGATTGTTGCATCGAGAGTTTCAATCATGGGCAGCTTGTCGATCGGAATCGCCACGATGGTGTGCAGTTCAAGCCGCGCCACGCTTTCCTGCTGATTCATTCCTCCGTCTTCACCGGTGTCGCTCACGATCAATTCACGGCGAGTTTTCGCCACACTCTTCACCACGCTTTGCGATACCTGCAACTGATCGGGCCGCAGAGTGCCGCGTTGCGCGTCGCGCGCGACAATCATATTCAGCTCGCCTTTTTCGTTGGCGAGCAAAAGGACACCGCGCTCGGTGCGCGTTACCTGAATCGCAGCGTCCACTACGGAGGTGAGAACGTCCTCGAGCGAAAGACCAGTGCCGAGGGTTCGGGCGACTTCGAGCAGCACGCCGAGGTGGTACAGTTCGCGCGATCCCGCATGGGTGGGCGCTGGAGCTTCCACGCGTTCTACTAGCTCTTCGATCGTGGCTCCCTGGCCCAGAAAGGTGAGCTTGTAGGAATCAGGCATGCCGAAATCAATCGTGTCTTTGGGCTGCAATTCGTGGCGCAGAACTTTTTCCCCGTTGACGAATGTTCCATGGCGGCTGCCCATGTCTTCCAGTACCATGGCGCCGTTGACGGAAAGAATTTGCGCTTGCTGACGGCTGATACGGCTGTCGCGCAAGGTCAGCTCGTTGCCAGCCTGACGGCCAATTCGAAATGGTGTTGTCCCGATGGGCACTTCGCGATGAGCACCGTTAGGTTCAGTTACAACAAGACGGGGTACACGTGGCATAGGATTGTGTTGTCTGCTTGTTCGCACCGGAGTGAATGGCGTCCAGGCGCAACCGGCAGGTAAGGCACATGGTAGGGAAACTCGCGTCCGAAGTAAATAGCTGACGACGTAGTGCGCTAGGCTAGCGGCGCTATTAAGATTAGCGCTGAAGCCGCAAGATCAGGAGTTCAGGGGCTGCGGTTGCGCCTGGATCCTATAGGGTCAGTCGACCAATGGTGTCGCGCGAGCTTGAGCCAGGTAAACTGCCTTTTGCGAGCTGCGACGAACGGTGGGCCTACCCCACTGCCCAAGCCTGTTCATTACGCTAACTTTTAAGTGGCGCAGTGGCATGCTGGTACAGAAAAAGAGGGTGATCAATTGGGGAAGCGATTCCCACTTCGGCAAAGCGTAAAGTTGGATGCAGTTTTATAAATCTATAACAGCTGTAGGATGACTGAACCGAAGTCTGATTTGGTCCGTGCAGGCTTGGCTTTAATCAGGCTGAGCCTTCGACTCATATTGTTTCAGCTTTCGATACAAGGTGGTCTTACCAATTCCAAGCAAACGTGCCGCAATCAATTTGTCTCCGCCAGCTTCTCGCACAGCTCCGAGGATTGCGCGTCGCTCCAGCTCTTCGAGTGGCAACACTTCGTCGTTTTGCGGCAAACGCTCAGCGCTCGGGTGATGTAGGTTGCTCGGAAGGTCGCCGATATGCAAAATCGGCCCTGATCCCAGAGCGACGGCGCGCGCAATAGCGTTTTCCAGCTCGCGCACGTTGCCGGGCCAATCCCAGGCCATTAGCCGCGACATGGCAGGTTCAGAAATTGTGCGCGTTTCTCCCTTCGCTTCCGAATACTTTTCAAGGAAGGAATTCGCCAGAATGGGGATATCGCTTTTTCGTTCACGCAACGGCGGTAGTTCGATCTGAACTACGTTTAGTCGGAAATAGAGGTCCTGTCGAAAGCCACCTTGCCGCACGGCAGCTTCCAAGTCGCGATTCGTTGCCGCAATCACGCGCACAGTCAGCGATACAAGTTCTGTAGATCCTACTGGCCTGATCTCTTTCTCTTGTAACGCGCGCAGCAGTTTTGCCTGAAGGTCCACTGGCAAGTCTCCAATTTCATCCAAAAACAATGTGCCGTTATCGGCGAGTCCCATCAACCCCGGCTTGCTGTGGACTGCACCCGTGAATGCGCCTTTCACATAACCGAAGAGCTCCGCTTCCATCAGCGTGGGAACGAGTGCAGAGCAATCAACAGGCACAAACGGCCGTGCCTTCCTGAACCCCGAAAAATGTATCGAGCGGGCAACCAGTTCCTTGCCCGTTCCGCTTTCTCCGAGAATCAAAACAGGGTAATTGTGCTGGCTCACTTTTTCGATGAGACGGTAAACCCGTTGCATTTTGGGCGAAATGCCGATCAAACCCGCAAAGCCTGGCCGGGAGCGCAACTGTTCGCGTAATATCCGGTTCTCCTGATTCACTTCGAGAAGTTTCACTACACGGTCGAGCTTGCTCTTCAGTTCAGGAAGGTGAAAAGGTTTTGTAACGTAATCCGCCGCACCCACGCGCGTAGCTTCAACGGCACTCTCGATCGTTCCGTATTGTGTGAGTACCATCACCGCTGCCTGCGGATAGGACTCCTTCACTCGCTTGATCAATTCGATCCCGCCGAGTTGAGGAACTTTCAAATCAGTGATGACAATTTCAATAGGCGATTGATCGAGAATGTCGAGCGCTTGCTCCGTGGTGGAAGCCAGTTTCGTGCGCAAACCCGATTCGGCTACCACCTCGCGGCAGAGACTTCGTGTGGCATCCTCATCATCGACAATCAGCACCGTAAGCGGTGCGGCGCGTTCGCTAGCAAAAGAGGCCTCCGTCCCGCACGCCATGGTTCAATTCCCCTTTCGTCTGAAGAAGCCTCGCCTGCTAGTGAAGGGAGCGTAGAGCGAGCGGAGTCTAGTATCGATTTGGAATGGTGAACAAGTCGTATTAGTACGCATCACGATTGCAGCTATATTCAGTACGCATTACATCGCTGTGCAAAATCGGGAACGCCCGATTTCTCGGACCGGACAAGAGAACCCGAATCGATTGAGAAATACAGGTTACTTTTCGACCGTTTCGGAGTGGGCCATCTTGCGTGCGAGAGTTTGGAGCGGGTCCAGAAAATACAGTCCGTCGTTGGCAGACCCCACGTAGATCGGTCCGTCATGGGAGCCATTCGCCAGAATGGTTGCTTGAAGGAAAGGGCCGGCGTCGTCCCCACCTTTCATAGGAGACCAACTAGCACCCCGATTTAGGGATAGAAATAAGCCTCGACCATGCATCGAAACCAGCCAAAGATCTTCACGAATTAGCAAATCATCGGGGCGCGCAGAGGGCAATCCATTCTGAAGTCTTTGCCAGCTCGCACCATTGTCGGCGGAAATGTAAAGTCCATTTCTAGCGGCTACCAGCAGCGTCGCGTCATCTGCAGATTCCAGGCGTAGTGCGCCTCCGGAATCGAGTGGCAGATCTTTCCAGGTCCAGCTCTTGCCGGCATCGTCGGAAAAAACCATCGCATTAGAGGAAATGAGTCTTATTTTTTGAGAATCGCTTAATACTCGAACGGAATCGACAACTAGATTACCGCTAGTGAACGGTATCGCGCTCCACGTGATTCCGTTGTCGTGTGTGACGAATAAGCCGTCCGAGCTTGCAGCCAACCACTCGGTGGTATTAAAAGCGATGTCGTTAACAAAGAAATGCGCGGACTCTTTATTTCCTAACGGCAACCACTTTCGCTCGGCGGAATCAAAACGGGCAAGACCACCAGAGCCCATTGCGGCCAGCCAGCCAACCGGCGAAAAAAATATTTTCTTTAGGATTTCTCCGTTTAAGCCAGCGTCGATAGCAAACCAATTCTGCCCGCCATCATCACTCCGGACAATCTGGTCCGGTGAGTTGGCGAGGACGGCGGCAACCGTCGCAGTTTTCTCACTATCCACGGCAAGTGAAATAACTTGCCGATGATGAAATCCCGTGTTGAATGCTTGGAAATGAGCACCGCCGTCATCACTTCCCAACACTCCGCGGTCTTCAGTTCCAATTAGCAGTCGGGCAGGTGCGACGGGAAATTCAGCGCCATCGTGCGCGGACGAACTTCGAGCGCGGGGTATGATCAAAAGCGAGTTGATAACCCAATCTTTTGGAGATATGCGTTGCCATCGGGCTCCGCCATCGGTGGTTTTCCACAGCCCTTCCGTTGTTCCGGCAAACAAAGTTGCTGGATTCGCAGGAACCTGACCAATGGTGAGAGTCCGGCGCGCGGAATACGGAACGCCTTCGATCTTGTTCCAATTCGCGCCGGCGTCGTCACTGCGGTAAATTCCCGAACAAGCGCTGGCGAAAATTTGTTGCGGGTTTGAGAGATTTAATTCCAGGCTTAAAACATCTGAGTCGTCAATCATCCCGCTATGTAACGGTATCCAATTTTTCCCACCATCTACCGTTTTCCACGGAAGATGAAATGTTCCAGCATAAATAGTTCCTGGGTCCTGCGGGTCAATTGCCAGCGAATCAAAGTTGCGGAGTTCAGAATCTCCGAGCGCAGTAATTTGTTCCCACCCCCTTCCGAAATCATTCGAGCGAAAAACACCGTCGAGCGCGCCGGCAATCAGGATATTTGCATCCGAGGGCGCTTGCACCAGTGCACGTACCGCATGGCCTTGCAGGCCCGAGCCCCGCCAAGTTCTCCCGCCGTCGCGGCTCAGAAAAACTCCGCCACCCTCTCCATTCGCCTCCGCGGTCCAGACCGCAGCAAATAACGCTCCGGAACCATCTAAGGTCGCGACAATGGTTGTTATGACACCGTTTGCTACACGTCCACGGGATTCCCAATGTCCGCCCGCATCCGGCGAGGAGAGAATATAGCCGTCCGCGGTCCCGAGGTAGAGCACGTTGGGCCGGACTGGGTCAGAAACCAACGCGCGGACATCGCCACCCAGCGGACCCACGGATGTCCAAGTCTGTGCATGGACTGGCATGCGGTAGACACAAAAAGAGAATACAAGTACTACAGCTACTCGCGGCATGCAAAAAAGAGAACGCATATCGTTTAGATGCCTCGGCTTGCGTGCGGGGAACATACAGACTGGGCCTGCCCGGATCCTGGGGCAATTCGAGGTCCACCAAAACACCGCGTCACCTTACTGGGCAGCGAGACCTATTGCGGGCAGTCTTCAAACTACGATCCAGGTACTGCGCACATTTAGAACCTGGCACCTTCCGGCACCAGAATAATTTCCACGCGCCGGCCCTCTTTTCCCGCGCTGGTATCGGTACGGACATCCACACGCGAGGCATCTACGGTCTTTTTGTCGATTAAATATTTCTTCGCACTAGCGGCACGCTCAGCCGCTAATTTCTGCGCTCCACGCTCTTTAGCATCGGCAGAACCGACCACAACGACTTTCGCTTTCGGATCACTCTGCAAACGCACGGCGACATCGTCCAAAACTCGCTTGCAAACGTTATCCGCGCGAGCACTATTCAGAGCGAAAGAGCATTCGTTGATTTTGCTGGCCTCTGGTGCAGGAGGCGGCGCCTGTACCGTCACGGTCGTAGAACAATCGCACGCGCTGTGGACACCATTTTCTGCACGTCCGGTCACTGTGTAGGTTCCAGGAGCGAGGCCCGAAGTGTCGAGTTGAACGCTCGCGCCGGTTCCAATGATTTGCCCAGCATTGGCCTGCCAAGTATAGGTAAGGGGCGTCCCGGACGCGTCGTTTACGACCGCCGTAATCGTAGGGCGCTCACCGGCGTTCACCGTTGAAGGATTCGCGGTGCACGACATAGTCGGCACGACGGGTGCCGGCTTTGGACGAACGGCAACGGAAGTTGAGCAGCTGGCGTTATGGCCTGCTCCGTTGTCCACTCGCGCGCTAAGGTTGTAGTTCCCGGCCCCCAATCCAGTCGAGTCCCAACGCACATACGGGCCTGTGCCAGTAATGTTTCCGCCAGAAGCGGTCCAAGTGTAATTCAGCGGACGGTTATTCGCGTCCGTTGCGCTGGCGGTCGCCGCTACGCTTTCATTCGAACCTTCCATTACGGACGATTTCTCGGCGGAACATGAGGCGGTCACGTTGTCAGCTGGCAGCGGCTTTTCCGGCCACCGTGCAAATGCGACTTTCACCACGAAACCGTTGCGATCTTCATGGTTCGTCAAATTAAGGTTGTAGCGGTAAGCAACGTCGAGCGCCAAATTCCTCAAAGGGTACAAGCGGAATCCCATTACGCTATCGACCGGGTCTCGCGCCCCAAAAGTCGTATTCTGGATTGGCTTGCCAACGTAAATCAGCCCGTCATATTCCGTAATGATCTGGAAACGCTTCTCCGGAAAGATCTGCAAGCCTGCTCCGATGGGCATCTGGTCCGCTAATTTCAGGACCGAAGGCGTTGGCGTGCCATTAAAGACCACGGTGTAATCCGATTCACGCGTGAAGCGATAAGCCCAATTGATTGTTGCCAGGATGCTGTGGTGGAACAGGTTCTTGCTGGCCTCTAGTCCGATTCCGTAGTTGAACATTCCGGACTGCACTTGATTCGATAGCAACGTGGAAAATCCTGTCTGTGTGGGGATGTAGAAATCGTTGCGAATGGAGAGGCTGAAGGGCTTGCCCCGCCGCTCGGAGAGCAGTCCGATTTTAAATCCCAAATCTATTTCGCCGATCCCGCCACCATTGTGCGAAGCGAAGGGATAATCCTCCACGTAAGCGGGGGCGCAGCCTGTGCAGGGGAGAAACGAGTTATAAATGGTATTCCGGTATTGCAAGCCATTTGTGGAATTCAGACTCAGCAGGCTTGGCTGGTCCACGTGAATGTGCTCATCGGCATCGATGGAGAGGAATACCGTAAACCAATTCGTGAGTCCCACTCCGAACGAAGGAATTACTTGCAAGACGGTGATATCACCTGGCATTCGGGAAATTTTATTCACGCCAGCGACGATGTCGAACCCGCCCTTGGGAAGAGTATCGCCGGTTCCTAGAGTAAAAAGCCCAGGAGTGCCATCCAAGGCGGGCATCGGAACCCACTTGTGCGGCTGATCGTCCGAGGGCGCGTTGTTGGAAGCGCTTGGTGCTAACGGTGCAGGTTGTGCAGCCGGGCTACCAGGGGCAGAAGAAGCACTAGCATTTGTAGTGTCGTCCGATTTCTTCGAGTTCGGGTCGTTTGCAGAAGCGGTGGGTGTAGCGGCGTCTTTATCCTTCGGTTTATTGTCGTCAGCCAAGGTTCGATTCGAAATAAGGAGAAGAGCTGATAAAAATAAAATTGTTGCACCGGCTCTGAATCTCATGACCCCTCCTTACTTCGGGTGCATCGAACTTTTCTTAACCTGGCGCGAAAGCTGCAATCCAAGACCGCGGCATATTTAGGGAAGTTACATGCACCCGCAGATTTTGACGCCGGGACCTGACAAGTTGGCGGCGACCCGCCAGGAGCAGATCGCGAAAGCGGGACGAGTATAATTCAGCGCTAGCGCTTCCAAAACTATTTTTTGCAACTTCTTCGTATCCGAAGGGTTTGTTTCCCGGTAATCTCCGTATATCGTCAGGCCACTCGGCTAGCCGCAGGGGCCATCTGATAGAAGCGGGCTATTTCTTTCAAGCCGAAGGGTGAGATTAAAGTGGGAGGTTTTCATGTCACGCAGAATGCAACTTCTGGCCATGTCAATTCTTTTGTGTTCGCTTGGTTTATCCGTACAAGCTCAAGCGCAAGATTCCGGCTCGCAAAACCCGAACGTCGCGCCCTATGAAGTTCACGCCGGGACGCGCTTTTTGGTGGCTCTTCACGACAAGTTGAGTACCAAGGATGATAAGCGCGGTAAGCAGTTTACCGCTCGAACGCTTGAGGAAATCGTTTCGGCAGACGGAACGATTCTGCCCGCCGGCGCAGAAGTTCGCGGCCACCTCGACAAAGTTGTTTCTGCGGGCAAGACCGGACGCGCCAAGTTGTGGCTTGCGTTCGATGAGATACACACGCAGAACGGCTGGGTTCCGCTTATAGCGGAGTTAATCGGTACTCCGGGCATTCATTCCATTCGAGTGTTGTACGAACATGAAGGCGAGATCGAAGCAACTTCTAGCAATCACCAGACGGAGGCGGAAGCCGCAGCCGCAGGCGCACTCGCGGGCGCGTCGGTTGGAATGGCCGCTCACGATAACAAAGATGCGGCGATGGGAGCGGCCATGGGCGCCGCCGCTGCGTTTATGGTCACCTCAGGCATCGGCCAGGAATTGACACTGGAGGAGAATACCAAGCTCGAGTTGGTGCTCGAACGGGCTCTCCGCCTCAAGCGAGCTTAAATCCTCATTTCCCCTCGGCTGGCACGCGAAAATGAAGATGGATATTAGGCCGGTGCTTCTTGGATTTACGTCGGACTGCTGGTAGATTCAGTTCTAGATGCCACCCGAGAAGCCATCCCTTCCACGCATACTGATTGTTGAGGACGAGGACAACGCTCGCAAAGGCTACGAGGCCCTCCTTCGCCGGTGGAACTTCGAAGTTTTGGGCGTGGCCAGCGGCGAAGAAGCACTGGCCAAATTTCAAGATTTCCAGCCGAGCGTGATTTTATTGGACGTCGAGCTTCCGGGCATGAACGGCCTGGATTTGTTGACTCACCTGGGCGAAGAAATCCAGCGTATCCCCGTGATCATTATTACTGGACGCGGCAGCGACGAGCGCGTGGTCCAGGCCATTGAAGCCGGCGCGTATTGGTACATTGAAAAGCCTCTGAAGCCGCCGGTTCTGCGAGCGCTGCTGGATCGCGCTTTCGGCAAGGTGCGCGACCAACAGGCGGTGGCGGCGTTGACGCGCGATCTGCGAAGCGCGGGAAAGCTGGGGGTCTTAGTCGGCACTTCGCCAGCAATGCAGGACGTGATGCGCCAAGTGGAAATGGCGGCGCCTTCCACTGCTTCGGTTCTTATTACAGGCGAAACCGGTTCAGGAAAAGAAATGGTGGCGCGCTCGATCCACATGCTTTCTCCTCGCGCAGAGCGTCCCTTCGTCGCCATCAATTGCTCGGCGATTCCTGAATCGTTGATGGAAAGTGAAATCTTTGGCCATGAAAAGGGAGCATTCACCGGCGCTGCCGAGCGCCGCATCGGATGTTTCGAACTCGCCGATGGCGGCACGTTATTGCTTGACGAAATTGGCGAAATGCCAGCGCAGACTCAGGCCAAGCTGCTGCGCGTTCTTGAAGACCGCAGGGTTCGTAGGCTCGGCAGCAAGGTGGAAACGCCGGTGGACGTTCGCGTTCTCGCTGCAACGAACAAAAATCCAGAAGAAGCGGTGGCAGACGGCCATCTGCGCCAGGACCTATACTTCCGCTTGAATGTTTTTCACATCCATCTACCGCCGATGAGGGAACACAAAGAAGATCTGCCTCAGCTCGTGGACCATTTATTGGCCGATATTTCTGCGAAGCATCATAAAAAAGTTACCGGCGTGGGTAGCGATGTGATGGACCTCTTCAAATCCTATCCATGGCCCGGGAATGTTCGCGAGTTGCGCAATGTGCTGGAGCGTGCTGCAATCGCCTCCGACCGGGGGACCGTATCGCGTCAACATCTTGCTTCCGATTTCGGGCGAACTCCGGCTACCACCAGTTCGGGACTAGGCGCACTTCGTTTTCCTGTCGGAACAACCGTCGACGCCGCCGAGCGCGAGCTCATTCTTCAGACGCTCAACGCTACGAATCAAAACAAGACCCGCGCGGCTGAATTACTGGGCATTAGTCTGAAGACACTTCATAACAAATTGAAAGAATACGAGGCGGGGCGGGTCAATGCGTCTCAGCCTGAAAACTAAATTCACGCTGGCGATCTCGCTCTTGGTACTAGCGGTCGTCACCGCCGTTTCCGGTCTGTATATCGCGAGGCTCACGCGCCAAACACTGCGCCAGGCGGACGATCGTGCGCGTTTTATCGCACAACAGGTATTTCTGGCGTGCCAGAATGCTTTAGCGGATGCCTCGGAACGCGGCGATTCTCCGGCTTCGTTGAGTCCGGATGACTTGCGGGAATACGCGCGCAGAACATTCGACAATAGCAGCTCGCTGAATTCGGTGATCGAATCTGCGGTGGGGTACTCGCCAACGATTTACGAAATTACGATCAGCGACCGCAACGGCATTGTCCTGGTTTCCAGTGATGCAGCACTCCGCGGAGAAAAAGTTCCAGCCAGACCCCCGGTCAATACGCTAGTCCGCGGAGGGTTTTTCCAGCAACTTCGCACACTTTACGGTCCACCCCAAGTTTTCGAAGATTCTCTGCCCTTTAATCTAGGCCCCGGACCATTTGGCGACATCCGTATCGGTCTCTCTTCCACATTGATTCGCAACGAAATTACTTCGTTACTGGAATCCGCAGGATGGTACGCGCTGGCCTCGGTTTTGCTGTCCACCATGCTTGCTTTCGTGGTTAGCCGTGTATCACTCGCGCCCATTGATCGCATTTCGGCTCAATTGGACCGCATCTCGGCCGGCGAATTCGACCTTGAGCCTGTCGAGCGCGGCGACGAACTCGGCGCGGTCAGCACAAAAATCGTGGGCATCGGAAAACAGCTCCGCGATGTGCGGGAGATTTTCAGCACCTTACGCGAAAATCTAGACCAGGTCATGAGTGGCCTGGAAGATGGATTGTTACTTTTTAACGCTAGCGGTCGCGCCGTCTTGGTAAGCCCGTCGGTTGAGAATTTCCTCAGCAGACGTCCTGAAGATCTTCGAGGCTGCCGCGTCAGCGAGATTTTCCCGCCGGGAAATCCGATTCGCCACGCGCTGGGCGTCGAGGGAGACGAAATCATCCCGGTAGAAAGCGTAGAAGTGATGTTGGAAGCCGCCAATGGAGCGCAGAGAGTAGGTCTGAGCGCTCAAGGGATCCGCGAGCACGGAGTTCGCATGGGCACGCTGGTTACCTTGCGCGACGTTGAATCCATCGAGCGCATTGGAAACCAACTGCAAGTCTCTGAGCGTCTCGCGGCTCTGGGGCGTGTAACCGCGGGTGTGGCGCATGAGGTGAAAAATCCTCTGAACTCAATGCGGCTCTGGCTTGAAGTTCTGAAGGGCAACATGCCGGTCGAGCCCGAAGCGCAGCAAGCCGTGAAGATGCTGGACAGCGAAATCGACCGCCTGGATCGCGCGGTGAAGACCTTCCTCAACTTCACCAAGCCGCTGGAATTTAAACTGGAAGAAACAGATCTTCGTTTATTGCTGGACGAGGTGTTGGATGCGGCCCGCCCCGCGATCGCTCAAGCGGGCGTGGAGTTGCGCGTGGATTTGCCTTCAGAATTTCCTTCCACCCTCGTGGATAGTCAGCTGATGCATCAAGCGGTGCTGAACTTACTGCTAAATGCTTGCGAATTTACGAGTCCCGGCGGACGCATCACGCTCAGCCTTCGCCGCAGCGGCGATTCTGCGATTATCGCTGTGGCGGATTCCGGTAAAGGTATCTCGGCGGAGGATCAAAAGAAGATTTTTCAACTGTTTTTTACCACCAGACAGGGAGGTACTGGAATAGGACTCGCTAATACGTTTCGATTTGTGCAGTTGCACAATGGTCGGATAGAATTCGATTCGGAGGTCGGGCGCGGAACTACCTTCCGTATAGAATTGCCGTTGGCTCGGTCCCTGGAAGCCTCGGCGGGAAAACTCCGCGACTTCAGCCAGCCCTTCGCTGAAGAGAAAAGATAAATGCCCAGCCGTAACAAGAAAGCTACAAGTCTGGTTGTGCTCGTGGGTACTGCATTAGCACTCGCGATCACAGGATGTGAACAGAAATCGGTCAAAGCGGCTACGCCAGTCGCAACAACGCCCATGCCGCAGCCGGCGGATTCCAAACCCCTCACGAACGTAGCGCCCGATACTACTGCGACACCTCCCGAGGTGGCCGAAGCGCCGCCTCCGGCTCCGCCCCCCGCGTCGAGCGAACCGTTAGCGGTGGCTTCGCCGCGCACAAAGCCATCTCCTCCTCCGCATAAGCAATCATCCGAACCCCAGACTGCGGAAAGTCCCGCGGAGCAATCGTCGCGCCCGCCGGCGCCGCTGATATCGCCGCAAATTTCAGCAAACGACCAGGCTACCTACGCCCACAAAACCGATGACGACATCAGCGTCGCAGAGAAGAACCTCCAACAGTCAGCCGACAAGCGGCTAAGCGCCGCGCAACTTGATCTCGTGGAGAAAATAAAGAGCTTTTTGTCGCAGTCTCATGAGGCCAGCAAGGCAGGGGATTGGGCGCGTGCGCAAAATCTTGCACAAAAAGCCCGTCTCCTCTCCGTGGAGTTGGTTGACTCCCTGTAACTGGTTATCAGCGACCAAACTGGATCCCGGGTTCTAGCCCTAACGTCGGCTCGATGAAAATTCCTGCTAATATAATGGCGTGAAAGCTTTTGACGTTGCGATTATCGGCGGCGGAATCATCGGCAGCTCTATAGCATTTGAGCTGGCCGTCGAAAAACTTGACGTAGTTCTTCTCGATCGCGAGGAGCCGGGCCGCGGTGCCAGTTGGGCCGCTGCGGGAATGCTCTCCCCGGGTCCTGATTCCGCAGAAGCTTTACCTCTCGTTCCTCTCGCTAAGGAGAGCCTGCAGCTTTATCCCCAATTCATCGGACGCATCGAGGAAGCTTCCCAACCCTTCATGCACTTCGCGTCGAATGGGGCGCTTCAAATTTTCTCCGGGCCTTTTGCGGAAATTGACCGCGACAAAATGGTCTCCGACTTTCAAGGATTAGGAATTGAGATTGAGCCGGTCTCGCTCGAGACCGCGCGCAAGCTGGAAAGCTTGATCAGCCCCAGTGCTCACGCGGCTGCCTGGCTGCCCCGGGAAGCCACCGTCGATCCCCGATCCCTTATGGATTCAATTCTGGCCGCGCTGCGGCGTCGGAGGGTTGAAATCCGCGCGGGCTGCTCGGTGACTTCCATTTCGCACGAGGGGGCAAGCTGCACTGGAGTGACTGCTGGGGGCGAGGATGTTAAGGCTAAATTCGTGATTGTCGCTGCCGGATGCCATTCCGCAGCTTTGGCCGGCAAGAATGCAGTTGTGAACGATTGGCTTTCGCGCTACGCACCTACGCGCCCGGTGCGCGGGCAGATGCTCGCACTGCACTCGAACGAAATCCGTTTACATCGCGTATTGCGTTCCGACCGAGGCTACCTAGTCCCGCGCCACGAAGGACGAATTGTTGCAGGAAGCACTTTGGAAGATGTCGGCTTTGATAAAGGTCTCACGGCCGGGGGTATCCGCAAAATTCTCGACGCCGCTATTGAGCTGGCCCCCAAGATTGCGGAAGCGCGAATAGTAGAGACATGGGCAGGCCTGCGACCCGGTTCTCCCGATAATCTCCCGATCATTGGGCCTACCGATATCGCAGGCCTGTTTATAGCCACAGGTCACTATCGAAATGGGATCTTGTTAGCGCCGGTAACAGCCAAAATCGTGCGTGACTGGGTCCGCAGCGGCCAAATGCCTGCCTTCACTGAAATTTTCTCACCGCTAAGATTCAAGAGCAAAAATCTTCAGCAGAACGCCTCCAGAGGAACCGCGGCTAGTTCCTGATTTAGAGCCGGGTTAGAACGGAATGCTTCGAGCGGGCTCGCGATTAGGAGGGCCTGCCAGCGTGGATGCCTGACCAGGACTTGTAAACTGAACTTTATCTGCGTCCAACACAATTGCGCGATCCAGCACAGCTTCCACAGTCGAGCCCCGCGGCAGTTCGGCTTCGGGTCCGCGGGTCAGCAAAACGGCCAACAGACCGGTCGCGGCTCCGACGCCGGCGCCAATCCCCGCGCCTGCCGCTCCTCGTCCAGCGATAGCTCCGATGCCGGCCCCTGCGGCCGTGGTTTTCGCAATTGTTCCAACGTCTCCGCCCTTATTGGAATCGCCGATGATCTTGCCTTCATTGTCTGTCGTTTCGTTCCCACCAGTTCCGGCGTTGCTCGGCACAGCGTTCAAGTTGACCATATAAGCATTGGGTAGAATCAGCGTCTTCAAACGGATCATCAATTCGCCGCGCCCTTTTACTCGACCTGGACGCTTCGATTCGCTCACTTCGCCACTGACATAGGAACCCGCGGGGATCACGACGTGCCCATCAATCATGACCGGAAACAACGTTTCAAAATAGACCGGATCTCCCGGCCGCGCGCTACGAGTTGAGATGGCGTTGTGTAAAACCAGCGGAATGTGCGTTCCCCCGGGCACTTCTACTTTGGCATTGGCCGGAACTGTCGGAGGCGGGGCAGCGTTCGAAGGAGCGGAGGATGCCGCGGGCGTTTGTGCAGCGTCTGACGGCGTAGCAGGCTTGAGTGGCTCCGACGGACTCTGCGCCGGGGCATTCTGTACCTGCGCTTGAGCCGCAGGTACCGGCGGCAAAGGGCCGTCCTGCTGCTGTTGCGCGAACACATCTCCTGCCAGAGCAAAAAACGACAAAGCAACCGTTCCAGCAAGCCGCAAGACGAGCGAACCATTCGTCATTATTGTCTCCCGGCGATCTTCCACAGAAATCCTGACCAAAATGATGCGCCTTCCGCCCGCAAGGATGTACCAAGCATATCCCCTGGGCCCCAGGATTTCCAGCCTGCCGGAACATGACTTCTGCGCATGGTTCCGTGTACGACTAGGACACCCTTAAACCTCGCCAATCTCATCGACGGATATACTCATTGAAAGGACGCATGGGCACCAAAGACATAGGAGCAATTTACCTTCCCTCTTCGCTTCGGCAGAAGACCTTGCTAATTATCGTCCTGACCATGTTCGTCGCAGTCGGCAGCTTGTTCTTGCTCTCTCGACTGGTTCTTAAGCACGGGTACGCTCGACTGGAAGAAAGTTTCGCAAGAGACAGCCTCGATCGCGCCGCAAGCGCATTGACCAACGAACTAAATACCCTGGACCGCACGACCAGCGAATACGCCTCCTGGGATCAAACGTATTCATACCTCCACGGAACAAACCCGGACTATGTGAAATCGGAATTCCCGGCTGCCACTTTTCAAGAGCTCAAGGTCAGTTTCGTCGTCCTTTTGGACAATTCAGGGCACAAAATTTTTTCCAAAGGATTTGATCTGTCTCACGCCGGAGAAACACCCGTTCCCGAAGGTATCGACGAGAATCTCAAAACTGGCTCGTCCATATTGAACCACAAGAGTTTAGAAAGCAGAGTTTCAGGTATTTTGATGCTTCCAGGCGGTCCGGTGCTCGTGGATTCGCGACCTGTGCTCACTAGTGATTCTCACGGACCGATCGCGGGAACTTTGATCATGGGGCGAGTGCTTGATGCGGCTGAAGTCCAGCATCTTTCGCAAATGATTCATACGCCGCTGTCGGTCGAACGCTTGGATGGCTTGAATCCAAATGCGAACTTACCGCCAGACCTCTATCGCATCTCCGATCAATCTCCCACCCAGATTCGCGTTCTCGATCAAGATTCGCTCGCTGCCTATCAGGAGCTAGACGATATTTACGGTCGCCCTGCGGTAATTCTGCGCGTCATCCTTCCAAGAACAATTTACGCGCAGGGCCAAACCACGTTGCTTCAGTTCACCATGTTGCTGCTGGCTGCGGCATTGTTGTTTGGCGCCGGTACCCTTTATCTCCTGGAACGCGTAATACTTTCCCGAGTCGCTGACCTGAGCGATGGGATCACACAAATAGGAGCCAGCGGCAATCTCTCCGCGCGTCTGGAAATCCGCGGTGCGGATGAACTCGCTTATCTGGGCACCGCCATCAATAGCATGTTAGAGGATCTTGAGAAAGCGCAGTCGGAGCAGCACCAAGGTCGCACGCGGCTCGGCGTGATGATTGAAAAAATGCCAGCCGTCCTGTGGACCACCGATACAGAATTACGCTTTACTTCGGGAGTGGGTGCTGGGCTCGACCTTCTCGGCCTGCGCACAAATGAGCTGACCGGAAAGACATTATTTGAATACTTCCAAACCAAGGATCCGAAATTCTCGCCTATCGCGGCTCACAAAAAAGCTTTACGCGGGGAATCCGTAACCTACGAATTGGAATGGCAACGCCGCGTGTTCGAATCGCACGTTCAGCCGCTAAGAGGCAGCGAAGGAGAATTGATCGGGGTAATCGGAGTAGCTCTGGACATCACCGATCGCAAACATCTCGCGGATCAGTTGCGCCAGGCGCAGAAGATGCAGGCGATCGGAGAGCTGGCTGGCGGCGTCGCACATGATTTCAACAACCTACTGATGGTTGTAAAAGGCCACGCCGAGATGCTGCTTGATCACCTGCCGAAATCCTCTCCTCAAAGATCGAATGTGGAGCAAATTCAAACTGCCGCGGAACGCGCAGCGTCGCTTACCGCGCAGTTGTTGGCATTTAGCCGCAAACAGGTTTTGCAGCCGCGCGTTTTGGATCTCAATGAAGTTGTCGGTGGCATGATCCAAATGGTGTCGCGTGTAATTGGCGAAAATATAGAACTGGCCTTCATGCCCGGAGCCAGGCTCGGAAACGTGAAAGCCGATCCCAGTCAGCTCGAGCAGGTAGTTTTGAACCTGGTGGTCAACGCTCGCGACGCCATGACACAGGGCGGACGCTTAACCATCGAAACGGCCGGCGTTGAACTCGACAAGAATTACACGGTGCAACACGCGGTCGTTGAGCCCGGTCCTTACGTGATGTTGACGGTCACTGACACGGGCTGCGGCATGGATGCCAAGACCCAGGCTCGAATCTTTGAGCCGTTTTTTACCACCAAGAAACAAGGTAGAGGAACGGGACTTGGTCTGGCTACGGTATATGGAGTTATCAAACAAAGCGGCGGCTACATCTGGGTTTACAGCGAGATCGGCCACGGTACCACTTTCAAAATTTACTTGCCAAAGATCAGCGCAAAAGTTGAAGAGTTGGCCGCCGTGAAACCGATCCCAGCGCCGGCCTCTGGCTCAGAAACCATTTTGTTCGTCGAAGATGAGCAGAGCGTTCGCGAACTGGTGCGCGAATATTTGTCAGCGCGGGGATATTCCGTGCTGGAAGCCTCCGACGGCGTCCAAGCGCTCGACATCGCCGCAGCGCATGCAGGCGCCATTCAACTTCTAATTACTGACGTTGTGATGCCTCGACTTAGTGGTCGCGAACTCGCGAGCCAAGTAGCCACTGCCCGGCGAAATTTAAAAGTGCTCTATATTTCCGGTTATACCGACGACAGCATATTTCGCCATGGCGTTCTTGAGGGCGGCATGGAATTTCTGCAAAAACCATTCAACCTAAGAACTCTAGCTCAAAAGATCCGCGAAATCTTGGACGGCGAAACCGCCACTCCGGCGCTTCGAGGCCATTACAAGAGCGAGCGAGATTCTATTTGAGCTTCTGCGCAGAACCGTATCGAATTTGCAGATTGCCGGTGGGCTGGATTAAATCAGAAAAACACTTTGGCCGGTGAGCTCGAATCTCTTGCGGCAGCGAATGTTGCGGCAAGCAACCAGGTTATCCACGCGGACCATGTAGGAACGAGCTTTGGCAAATTTCGCACGGTCCTCTTCGTTCCCGCCGGGAGGAATTTGCGCCTTTTTCGTGCGCACTATATAACGCACGGGGTACGTATTCTCCTGGCGGCAGTGCGCGCACACGAGCGGAATCTGTTTGGTTTCCTCTTTCTCGTCGTAATACTTTTTCTCATCCATTCTTTTGGCCGCCCGTAACAGCTGTAATGGACGATATCGCCACACAACACTCTTCGCAAGGGCTTAATCGCTTTTCGATACGCATGAAAACCTCCCACCGTATCTCTTTGAAACTCATTGCAACACTCGCGGTCGTGACTTCTGTTACGATGCGACTGGGTTGTCGCAAGATGGCTTCCTTACCCCCGAACTCAAGTCGCTTCCCAACATGGATTCGATGGGGCGCTCTCTGTTGGCTGCTCATCTGGATTCCTGCTTATTGGCATACCTGGGGCGCTGCAAATTTCTTGCACCTTTGTGACGTTGCTGTCGTGCTAACCTGCGTCGGCTTGTGGAGTAACAGTGCTCTTCTGCTCTCCAGCCAAGCCGTCTCTTCTCTGCTCATCGATACGGCATGGGCTGTCGACGCCGCCGCACGATTTCTTAGTGGGCGGCATCTCATCGGCGGGACTGAATACCTCTTCGACGCAAGTTTTCCGCTGTGGGTGCGCATGCTCTCTCTGTTTCACGTGGGAATGCCTTTTCTACTTCTTTGGGCGCTAAAGCGTATCGGATACGACCGGCGGGGTGGGATCTTGCAGTGCGCCCTAGCGATTCCGGTGGTGGTGCTCTCTCGGTGGGCGGGGACGCCCAAAACGAATATCAATTTCGTTTATACCGATCCCTTTTTCCATCGCGCATGGGGACCCGCGCCGTTGCACATCCTCGCCGTGCTGGCCTTCTTGGCATTCCTCGTGTATCTGCCGACGCACTTACTTCTTTGCCGTTTTTTCTCGCCGGTGCAAGACGGTGAAACGCTGGCGTAACCTTGCTGTGCTTGTATTTACAGCAGCGCTGTAGATACTGTTCCGACGGATCTTTGGGGGATAACCATATGCGGCGTAAAACACCAGGTCTACTTTGTGCCAGCGTTTTCCTGCTGGCCACGATTTCGATATGGTCGAAAGGGCCGAATGAAACAAGCGCGGCGAACCCAGGTCTGTCAAATCCTGCGGCACAATCTTCCTCCGCGAAATCCATTCGGCACGTCTTGATCGTCAGTGTCGACGGAATGAAACCTGAAAGTTACACGGAGCCGGACGCGCACGGCTTGAAAGTTCCCACTCTACGTGAAATGGTTCGCCACGGGGCCTCTAGCGATGGTGTGCAATCTGTGATGCCAACGGTCACCTATCCCTCTCACACTTCGATGGTCACCGGCGCGAATCCGCTGACGCATGGAATCTTTACGAATCCCGCATGGGACCCGCTGAATCGAAACTACGGAGGTTATCGTTGGTACACCGAAGATATTCGGGTACCCACTTTGTGGCAAGTCGCGCGACAAGCGGGCCTGCGAACGGCCCTGATCCATTGGCCGGTAACGGCTGGCGCACAAGCGGATTTCAACATTCCGGAATATTGGCGGGCAAGTGTCCCCGAGGATATGAAACTCGTGCGTGCCCTTTCTACGCCTGGCCTCTTCGAAAAAATATCCGCGCAGTTCCCGACTTTCAAAACGGATGTGCCTCCCCTCGAGCTTACGGACGCGGTTTGGACCGATGCCGCCTGTTACGTCATTGAAAATGAAAAGCCCAATCTTCTTCTGTTGCACCTCGCCATGGTCGATCATTGGGAACACGAAAAAGGCCCATTCAGTCCCGAGGCCAATGCCGCAACTGAAACGGCGGACACGCAAATAGCGCGGGTAATTTCCTCGGCGAAAAAAGCGGGCATCTGGCAGGACAGCGTGCTCGTTGTGCTTTCCGACCACGGCTTTGCTCCTATTTCGCAAGAAATGCGGCCGGGGATTTTGATGCAACAAAAAGGACTGATTACACTCGATCCGCAAGGCCGCATCACTGATTGGAAGGCTACAGAAATTATCGACGGCGGCTCTGCATACATTTACGTAAAAGATCCGCTGGACGACGCGACCCGAACCGCATTGCAGGGTATTTTTGGTCCGCTGGCCGGCGCGCAAGGAAGCGGAATCCGACGTATGGCTACACATGAAGAAATCGTAGCCATGGGTGGGGACCCCAACGCATTTCTCGCCCTGGAAGCCGACGACGGCACTTCCTTCGCTTTCGGCTATACAGGTGAGCTCAGAAATCCTTCCAGGGGTGGCGGAACGCACGGATATTTTCCCGATCGCCCGCAAATGCGCGCCTCCATGATTTTTTATGGCCCGGCAATCGGAACCGGGAAAGTCGACCACGCGCGATTGATTGATGTTGCACCTACGGTGGCTACTTGGCTCGGTTTAAAGTTCGATAAAACCGACGGCTCAGCGTTTACGATTCCCCTGGACGCAGCGAGTGTCACAAAATGAGCTTTCGTTTCAAATTTCGCTACCAAGCTTGCTTTACTAGGTTTCTGAGCGGATAGCGCGAAGGTCAATTCCGAGCTGCTGGCATTTCTTGTAAAGATGGCTGCGTTCCAAGCCGAGAGCTTTGGCCGTGTTGGTCATGTGATGGTGATTCCGCTTCAGCTCGGCAAGAAGCGTCTCACGTTCGAAGGATTCCACGCGCTGGCCGAGAGCGCCGGTCGTGAAAGTTGCCGACGCGCTGAAGTTTCCACCAGTTCCGTACTCGGAGGCCGGCAAGGCGCGCGCGACCGTAGACCTCTCGATGCTGTCTCCTGGCGCTAGAAGCAGCACGCGCTCGATCACGTTACGCAATTCACGCACGTTCCCCGGCCAGGTATAACGCTCCAGTTCTGCGACAGCTTCCAGTGCAAGGCTTTTTTTCTTCCAGTTGTTCTGCTCGCTTAGCTGGCAAATAAAATGCTCCGCTAGCGCGCGAATATCTTCGCGCCTATCCCGCAACGGTGGCACAACAACCGGGAACACAAACACCCGATGGTACAAATCCTCTCGAAATGTTCCTTGGCGCACATGCTCTTCCAGGTTTCTATGTGTCGCTACCACGATGCGAACATCCACAGCGAACGGCTTGTCGCCGCCGATTCGCTCCATTTCACCTTCTTCCAAAACGCGCAAAAGCTTGGCCTGCATGGTGACGGGCATGTCGCCAATCTCGTCAAGAAACAGCGTTCCGCGATGGGCCTGCTCGAATTTCCCAATGTGGCGTCCGGCCGCACCGGTGAAGGAGCCTTTCTCATGACCGAAAAGCTCCGTTTCCACTAATTCACCCGGAATCGCAGCGCAGTTCAACGAAACAAATGGCCCGGCACGTCTCGAGCTCTTCTCGTGCAGAGTGCGCGCAATCAATTCCTTTCCGGTCCCGGTCTCGCCGCGGATACACACGCGCGTCTCGCTTGCCGCCACCTGCTCCACTTGCGCCATCACTTCGCGCATCGCCGTGCTAGTCCACACAATATGGTGCCGGCCCAATCTTTTTTTTAGATCGCGGTTCTCTGTCTCCAGGCGCTTGAGCCTCAAAGTATTTTCCACCGTCAGCAGCAGCTTATCTGTTGAGATTGGTTTCTCAAGAAAATCGCTCGCGCCAAGGCGCGTGGCTCGTACCGCCATTTCGATCGAGGCTTGTCCGGACATCATCACGAACGTCGATTCCACTCCCAAATTCTTGAAGTCTTCTAACAGCGCGATGCCGTCGCGTCCCGGCATCACGACGTCCGAGAGGATTAAATCGAACCGCTCGGCCTTCGCCAGTTCAATCGCGCGGGCTGCGTTGTCGCACACCGTAGCTTCATGCCCTGCCAGACGGAAAGCGCGAGCCAGCGACGCCAAAGTATTCGCGTCGTCATCAATGACCAGAATGTGAGCTTTCGCGGGCACGGCCGTTTAGACCTCTACTTTTTTCTCGTGTACTTCTTCCGCCACGACGGGCGTTGTTTGGGGATGCGGCGGCTTAATCGGAAGCTCCACGTGGAAAGCCGTACCCACACCCATTTCGCTTTCAACCGAAATTCGTCCGCCGTGGTCGGCCACGATGGCTTGCACGATCGCCAGACCGAGCCCCGTGCCGTGCTGCTTGGTGGTGTAGTACGGTGTAAAAATCCTGTCGGCTTCTTCGCGAGTTAACCCCACACCGGTATCGGAGATTTCGAAATCCACATTGCCGTCGTTCGGAGTGGTGCGCATCATCAAGATGCCGCCGGCAGGCATGGCATCCATGGCGTTCAAAATCAGGTTTTCAATAACCCGATGCAGTAGGGTCGTGTCCGCCTGGATGGTTGGTAGATTTTCGCCCAAATGGAGCTCTGGCGTAATCGGCGGACGTCCCACCGCGCAAAATTGCGCTTCAAACAACTTCACAACATTTCGAACGATGCCATTTAGGTCCACCGGTGCCAGTTCCGGCTGCGGCATTTTTGCGAAGTCGCTGAACCGGCCGACGATCGTTTTCAGATTTTCGATCTCGGCCAGCAGAATGCCGGTGGATTCGCGAAAAACTTCTTCGAACTGATCGGGGTTCTGCGTGCTCGCTCTCTGCAGGTTTTCAACAGTGGTCTGCAGTGGAAACAGAGGATTCTTCAGCTCGTGTGCTAAGCGCCGCGCTACTTCACGCCAGGCGGCTACTCGTTCGGCCTGAATCAGCCGCTCGCGCTGATCTACCAGTTCCTGCGTCATTCGATTGAACGACTGAGCGAGCTGCCCGATTTCATCATTTCCGCGAACAGCCACGCGCGTATTCCAATTTCCGTCGGAAACCTCGCGCGCCCCGGCCGCCAGCCTCCGCACCGGAAGCGTCACACGTGCTGCTGCCCACCAACTCAAAAACAATCCGAAGAGAATGCCGATGGCCGCCACGCCAATCGCCAACCACAAAATGTGGCGTTGGAGCGTCACCACAGTTCGCTGCGAATTACCTATCAACAGCACGGCGAGCAACTCGTTCTGGCGCCCTAGTTTGGGAATCGCATGAAAAATCTCCGCGCTTGCGGCATCGAAGGTCCAATTAATTTTCTCGGTCAATGACCCTGGATGAGTTCGCTCTAGTTCAATGACCGGCTCGAAACGCTCGGCCTCGACTACCGGGCCGGTGCTGTCGATCAAATTCGCAGGTTGAAATGCAGGATCCAGATTCAAATAAAGCAAAGCGCGCATGTTTTCAGGGAGAACCAGCGAAGCCAGAAATTCCTTACCCAAACGCTCGCCTCCCACGACATACAAATCCTTATCCCCCACGCGAACCGCGGCCACCGCCATCAGCGCAACGGCAGGGCCATCCTGCGTATCCAGCTTCATCAGAAAAGACCCGCGCGTCGCCCAATCCTCTTTTTGAGTGACCCACTCCATCTTGTAACCGAAGCGCGCCGACCACTCCGCGGATGAAATGATGGAGCCGTCAGTGCCCACGAAATCGAGGAAGTCGAGCTGGTGCGATTGCGCCACACCCCGCGCATCGTTCACATACACGGAAATATCGGCGTTGGGACGGCTCAAATCGATGGCCATCCGAACGGTGGGTTCCGCTTCCGCGATTCCTTGCACGCGATTTAAGACCTCATGCCCGCGCCGATCGTACTCTCGCTGAAATTGCTCCACCAGCGCATCGGTGTGTTGGCGATTAAGCTCGTCGAAAGCGCGCCGCGTCGCCACGGTTACGCCCGCGGTCACCAGACCGACCGACAACAGTAGCGCCAACATGAAATTGACAAAAAGTTTCGAGCGAAACGTCACTGTTCCTCTTCTACGCGGCCCGGTCTAAATCTCAGCCACAATTAACGTGAGTCCGTTGAATCAAGCCATACATCTGCGAGCGGCCAGCTCTCTCCAGCAGCCGGTTGCTTCCAATCGCGCACACGAGCGCTAAGTCCATATACCTGCGGCATCCAAACAATCGGCACGACGAGACCACTGTTCATGATGCTGCGCTCACAATAGTAAACGTCCTCGGGCGAAGCGCTCTGGGGAACCGGACTCTCCACAGTTCCCGCAATCGGCTCCAGCCGATGAATAAAGGCAGTGAGCGCAATGCGCGGAAGTGGCGAGGGCATTCTCAAGCGAACCAGCCGCGCATCAACATGGGTCACGCCGCGCGTTTCGCCCTGGACCTGCCCTAGCGAGGCCTCTCCGGAAGCCGGGATTGCCCGTGACACTAACGAAATACCGGCCTCTTTTGCATTCACCACTATTCGCTCTGCTACGCTCTGTTCCAGGGTATCAGCCGAATCATATCCCAACACTAACTTCGGTGATGGCGAGATTTGCGACCAGATTTCTTTCGCCGTGCGCACGTCCGTCTCGCTGGGAAAAAGAAACGCGGTGCCGCTGGACCACTGCGGCAGCAATCCTCTGGCTGCTTCGCCTTCCTTCTGCAAAATAAAATTTACGATTGCCGCACGATCGATGCATCGCCCAATCGCTTCGCGCATGCGCGGACTTTCTTTTCCCGACCGGCTACCGAGAAAAACCAAAGCTAACAATTCGTTCGGTTGCGAGGTGCTAATCCGTACACCGCGATCGGTCGCTTGGCGCGCCTGCTCCGCGGGAATTTGTGCGAAGTCCGTCTTGTTGAGTTCAAGGTCCACTACACGATCGTGCGCCGGTCGTCCCATCTGAATTTCAATAGAATCCACAAATGGCCTGCCCTCGCGATAATCTTGATTGGCCGCAAATGTGGCGCGCCTCCCCAGCTCCCAAGAGGCCACGCGAAAAGGACCGCTTCCGGCCGTGCCGACAAACGTTCCGTCTTCGCTGCGCTGCTGGTAAAGCAAGGCATCGAGTTCTGCTTTCGCGTCGGCTTCCTCCCGACCAGCAGCTACCACCGCTGGATCGAGGGACTGCACCGTCGGTCCGATCTCGACGCGTAACGTGCCGCCATAATGTGGCCGGCGCGCCGGCTGTAAGGGCGCCGCTCCTGCTAACACCACGCTAATCGTCGCAAGACACAGACACAATCGAAGCTTCATAAACTCCCGTTTTAAGATTTCGTGAAACAACTCGCGCCGATTTGCCGTCATCATTCCGAAGCAATTCAAGGACGGGCCCAGGAACCTGAATTTGCTGGGTTGCCGCCGAAAGATTTCTTCCATCGTACCCCTGAATGAAATCGGGTACCGTCCAATCCCCGGCTCCACTGGCCAGCATTAGAGAATCGTCGCCGCAGGCGCCTGCCAAAACAGCGTAGTCTTCTACGCTCCGCGCTTGTATTCCGATGGGCTGCCTGGGAGTTTCACGATCCGCAGTCGTGGTTATGCTTGAGCAGGTGACAGTTTCTGGATGCTGGAAATCCCCGCCGCACTCGGCTCCTGGCAATTCCGCTTTACCTGCTTTTAAATCGAGCCGCCCGCGCAGGTCGCGTTGCGCTGTGCCTCCATGCGCAAGATCAACGGTGCGCGCTAATTTCCAGCTCTTGTCTTGAGAACCATAAAAAGAAAGCTTGTCGGAACCCAGGACGATCAACATCGAAGATCCGCCGGCCATGCCTTCCCCAAGTATTCCAAAATCCAGAATTTTCATATCCTGTTCCCAGATTAACTTGCGATGCAAAGTTAAAGGAGCTTCCGTAGTGCTCGCTTTCTGATTTGGCGCCGCGACGCTGACCATCACTACATTCTCTTGGTCTCCACCCAGGATTTGCGCGATCCATACGTAGCCATCCGCCGATTCCGAAAATGTAACTTGCAGCGCCGCGTCGGCAGACGATTCCGTCACAACTCGTCGATTGCGACGCGATAGATCCGTTAAAAGCAATTGACGAAGACTGTCAACATCGGCGGCACTCAGTGACGAAATGTTTTTCGCTTCCAGCGATAGCCCTTCGCCACGCTTCGTAACCGCAGCAATTTTATCGGCGAGTGAGCCCAATGCATTCGTCCAATCCGGCGGGAACTGCGCCGTCGCTTGCCCTTCTGAGGATGCGGCCGCAAAAGCCAGGAGCCATGCAAAGATAAATGCGTGTCGGAGAAAGAGTCGCGGAAGGAGCCGCATCGGCTTGTGCCCATTGCACAAAGCGTTGAATTGTAATCATAGCACACCTCCGAAAAACACCCTGCGTCGCGAAGATCACAGGTCAAACTTGTCAGCCGTTGCAACCCTCCGCATTTAGTCACTTGCCTTTAAGAAGAGGGTCGAATGCCGCAGAAGCGGATTTCAGCACGTCGTTGGTAAAGAAAAATTTCCCGTCGTTTGGAACCATCATGATTTGCACTTTGTCGGACAGTCTCTGGGCCACGGTGTACTGCACCAGAAGTGGGTTGGTCTTCAGCGCAGCCGCTTCTAGCTGCAACTCTTCGGCCTCTGCCTGCGCCGTCGCTCGGATATTGTGCGCTTCGGCGTCAGCCATCAGGTTGCGCCGCTCCAGTTCGGCTTTACCGTCGATCACTTTCGCTTGCGCGGCGGCTTCGGCATTCTTCACCACCAACACGTTCTGAGTTTCCGATCTCAGCTTGTTGCTTTCATCGTCGGCCTTGCTATTGATCACCTTTGCCTGCGCTTGAGCCTCCGCGTCTTGAATGGTCGTCTGCTTGCGTGCTTCGGCTTCCAGTCGCGACTGTTCAATCAGCTTCTGTTTCAGCGGTAGCGTATACTGCATGGAGTCCGATTCAGCCTTGGCCATCAGCACGCGGGTTTGTGCATCCGCTTCAGCGTGCTTAATCTGGCGGACCTTTTGCGCCTCCGCCTGGGATTCGGCGATCTTCACTTTCTTCTGCTCGATGCTTTGATCCACGGTCACGCGGTCGTCTTCTTGTTCTTTAAGCAGCAGCCCTTGCAGACCTTGCGCATATTCTTCGGGAAGCTGGATCTTGCGCAGCAACACTTCTTTCACCACAATGGCGTCGCTACTTAGTCGCGCCGTAATGATTTCCGTGGCGTGTTGCCGAAACTCTTCGCGCTTGAGGGCAAAGATATCGCGCACCACATAATTCGGCGCCACTTCGCGAAACACACTGGTAACCACCGGAGCCACAATTTCCTGATCCATTGGCTGCGGCAGGTTCGACTGCACGTAATCGAGCCGCCGTGGGTCGATTCGATACCGCACGGTGACCGCCAAACCCACCTCCAGCCCTTCGCGCGTTTCCACATTTAAGACTTCCAGCTTTTCGCGCGTACCTTCAGCGGCCGATGTGGAGAAGACTTTATCGCGCACATCGTAAAGTTGTGCACGGTCGATGAGAGGGGTCATTAAATGCGTTCCGGGGTACAGCGTTCCAGGCCGTACGCCGGAAATCTGGCTGATGCGAACCGCCGCGTTGCCGTCCGGCACGACCAGGATGCACGACGCTAGGAGAGCACAGATTGCCGCCGCAATCACAAGTTTGGCAGCCGCCGCCCATCGAATCGCGCGTTTGGACCGCTCAATTCGCAGCTGTGCGTTAACAGGCGTGGGCGCAGTAACCGCCGGTATGGACGGTATGGAAGCGGACGGTTCGCCGGTCTGCTGGCCTCCCGCTTTGTCCTGGGGAGGCTCTTTCGGCTTGAGCCACTGGCCAACCTGGAAGATAAGGAAAATGTCGTAAGCCACCAACAAAACGGCCGCCACAACGAAGACGGAGCTGATCACAAAGAGAAAGAATCTAAGAAACAGCATGGTGCCTCCTGTGCCTCTCGCATGTCCTGCCGCCCAAACCGTGATCCCAATTCACGAATCGTCCCGCCGGCCGCCCCTATTCAGGCTGCGCTCTTTCGATCTCGAGCTACGAACGTCAGCTCTGCGGCTTTTCTCCGCGCGCTCGAAACCTCCCACTCTGCTCGTTGCAGGTCAGCCTTTTTCGCCGGCATCAACCGCATTAACGCCACCAATCCGACCCACTGAAGCGTCAGCGCCACCGCAAAAGATAGGAAAATTGCTCCTAACACTTCACCGAACCCGATCATGTTCATCATGGCCGCCTCCTTTAGGTTGCCGGACGCAGTGGTTAATGCATGGGGGTAGCCACCTGTCGCACTATTCAAAACACGGGAATTAAGAGCGACCCAAAGGACTCCATTCGTGGTGTCTGCAACACGTCGTGGAAAACCAAACGCAATACGTTAGGGGCGAGGAGGCCTCGATAGCTAGGGTCTCTCGGCGGGAACGACGCTGTGGAATCCGTAGGTCTCGTAACGCCAGCTGATTTTTCCCTGGCGCAGGCTCACTACTGTAAATCCTTCCGGGGTGCCCATGCGCGGCCCACGCCACCAATTTCCGCAGACGGCTCCGCTGGTGATGTACTGCGTGTTCTTATAGTTCACTACTTCGTTTACGTGGGTATGCCCTTGCAGAACCGCTAGAACGTTCGCATTCTCGAAGATTTCCAGTACCTCAGGTGCATTGACGACCGTCATGGTGTTGTACTTGCGATCCGCGCCGATAATCTGGGTGTAAGCGTAAGTGGCAAACGCCGTGACCAGAGGACAGTGAACAACGGCGATAACCGGCGTGCCATGCGGCAGAGCCTTCAGATCATCGCGAAGCCATCGAAGCTGGTCCGGATCTATGCGGGCTTCCCACAGACGGTCCTCCGTCGGTTGAATCGAGTCCAGCACCACGAAATGATAGCCCTGGTAATCAAACGAGTAGTAGGTTCGACCCATGCGGTCCTCATACATCTTTTTGCCGTATGCGGGATCGCTAGGCGCAACGCCGCTTTTTGCTAGAACGCCGAAAACGTCGTGATTGCCGATCGCGTGGTGAAGCGGCATACCGAGCAATTGCTCCGTGCGCTCATAGAGGTCGTAGACCATATCCGCGCGCGCATTATTTACGCCGAAGGCATCGAAGACGTGATCTCCGCCCATCAGGGAGAATTCCGGCTTCAGCCTGGCAATTTTTTTGAAGCACATATTACAGCCGTGCGCCGCGTCAAGTTCCGGCTGAATATGGGTGTCCGTGAAAAACACGAAATCGAACGAACTTGGTGTGGGTGCAGCAGCAAAAGAGGGCAGCGCCACGATGGCGCCCGCTGTACCTATGGTCTTAAGGAAATCCCTGCGGCCGATGATCATGTTGTCTATCGCTTAAAATCGCTTCCGGCCTGATGTTAGCACAGCTGGAATGGGCCCCCCTGAGTCAGGCCGAGCGCCAGAGCGCTGTAAAAGTGCAATGCGCGCGTAGGCCTGTTAAAATCGCGTGATGGAAGACTCGCACGAACCAACCTCCACATCCGGTCCGCACTTCGGATCGGCATCCGGCCCACCTCCGGTTACGGTTCAAGATTCCGCGCCTCCCACCGGATTCCGACTGGGAAGCGTTTTCGGCATCCCCATCTATTTGCATGCCAGTTGGTTCATCATTTTTTTCCTGATTACGCTTTCTCTGCGCACTCAGTTTACGTCGCAGCACACGGATTGGTCTCCGGCTCAACATTGGGCGCTTGGCATTATCACCAGCATCTTTTTTTTCGCATCCGTAATCTTTCACGAGCTAAGCCATAGCGCGGTAGCCAAGCATTACCGTATTCCAGTCGCTTCCATTACGCTTTTTGTATTTGGCGGCCTGGCGCGAATCTCTCGAGAGCCCGCCAACGCTAAGCAGGAATTCAATATCGCTATCGCCGGTCCGCTTTCGAGCGTATTTCTC
Organism: Binatus sp. (SeqCode); assembly: GCA_035602755.1. Classification (GTDB taxonomy): domain Bacteria; phylum Acidobacteriota; class Terriglobia; order Acidiferrales; family UBA7541; genus Palsa-295. Next base: position 115,033 of record DATNLR010000076.1, read on the forward strand.
GCCGGCTGCTTCTGGCTGGTCGCGCGCTATTTTCACGGGAACGACATGGTTCACGCCGCCGCCGTTTGGCTGTGGGAAATCAATCTCGTTCTAGCCGTCTTCAATCTTGTTCCGGGATTTCCCCTTGACGGCGGCCGCATCCTTCGCGGCATTGCCTGGGGAATAACGGGTAGCTTCACCCGTGCCACGAAAATCGCATCCACGGCCGGAAAGATTTTCGCTTACATGATGATCATTTTCGGCGTGTGGCAAGCCCTGAATGGAAACTGGGTGGGGGGTTTGTGGACTGCTTTCATCGGATGGTTTCTGCTGAGCGCGGCGCAAGAAAGCTTCATGCAGGTCGCCATGCGCAGCACGCTAACGGACGTTCGCGCAGCAGACCTTATGACTCATGACATTCCGACCGTTACGCGCGACATGTCCATCGAAGAATATGTGCACGAAGTGTTGCGCACCGGACGCCGCGTTCACATCGTGTCCGGTCCAGTCCGACCTGTAGGCCTGATCACTTTGCATGCCGCGCGCATGGTTCCTCGCGAGGAATGGTCCAACACTTCGATCCAAGCTGTAATGTTGCCGCTCGACCGCATCCATTCTGCTTCGCCGATGGAACCCGCTCTGGGCGTCTTGCAGCGCATGCAAAGCCAGGACATCAATCAGATGCCCGTAATCTCTGAAGGCAACATCGTCGGCATGATCGCTCGTGACACGATTCTGCACATGCTGCAAACGCGCCTGCAACTCGGCCATCTCGCCCAGCCATAGAACGACGCTTCAGAACCAACCTTCAGGGAAGCAAAAAACTGTTAATAAGCCCCCGAGTTTCGTAATCTAGCGGCCTCTCATAGAGAATCTCGACCTATTTGAGGTGCCATGGGTTGGCGAAATAGCTCAACGGAAACACGCCACGCTGGCGGACTCAGCGCAGGCCGAGTTTTTCTAATCCTGCTGACGGTCTGGGCGCTCGCCATGATTGCCCCGGGCCTGCAACGAGTGATCGATTCGCTCGGCTCATTCGGCCTCTCGGTGGACAACGACGGAACCATCACCGACGTGGTTGCTCCTTTTCCATCGCCCGCAGAATCGCCGGCAGCCCTAGCCGGAATCGTCCCACAGGACCGCATAGACCTGAAAGCGATGCGCTGTATTCCCTTCCATACTCCGCGATGCGCGAGCTTGGTATCAATTCTTGGCGGACTGGGCGGCACGCAATTTGCGCTTCCCGACCGCCAAATAACTCTCGAAATCATTCCGCGCTCTGGCGGTCCTACCAAATCCCTCCGTCTCAAATCCGTTCCAGCCCCGCTGCATCCTGCGGAGCGAGCAGTGCTTCTCGCCGACACGGTGGTCGGCATCGTTGTGATCGTCATTGCATTCTGGCTGGTTTGGACTCGCCCGAGCTGGATGACCTGGGGATTGTTCCTGTACGTGATATGGATAAACCCGGGCCAGTCCTTCACCTACTACGCGCTCTTGCAACGCTGGCCGCTTGGGGTACTCGCTCAGGAGTTGGCGGAAGCCGTGGCTCAAGGCGCTGCTTTCGCTGGCCTTTTGATCTTCGCGTTACGATTTCCCAATGACCGAACCGAGCCGCGCTGGCAAAAAGTGCAATGGACTGTAGGGCTGCTAGCTTTGACCATCACTGTTCTCACTCTTCTAGGGTTTGGCAACATGTTCGGGTACCCCACCGAGCGCATCACGGAGGTCACCTTTCTTGCAGGCCTGGCCGTAGATGCGATCGTTCTGCTGATACTCCTAGAACGTCGACGCGTGCTCCCGCCGCTTGAAGAGAAGCGCATGCGTTGGGTGATTTGGGGATGCGCCATTGGTCTTCCGGCCTACATCTTTGCAGAACTTTGCCAATCCGCTGACCTATTTCGCCATCTGTGGGGATTCTCGCCTTCGCAAGCTTTTATCGGCCTTCTCTATCTTCCGAATGGAGTGCTCGCCTATTTCGCCTCACAAGCGGTATGGCAGCGACGTGTGGTGCGTGTATGGATCCCTCTTCGCCACGGAACGATATTGGTGGTCCTGAGCCTGGCGCTCGGCGTTCCCATTTTTCAACTCCATGAGAAGTTGACCAACGTCGAGGAAGGCTTTCGCTTGCCCACATGGATATTTCCGCTGGTGCTAGCCCCTATTTTTCTTATCCTGATGCAGCGCTTGCACGAAAGCGGGGTAGAGTTGGTCGATCGCGTATTCAATCGCCAGTTCCATTCCGCGAAACGCCAGTTAAAGATCACCTCGGAAGAAATCGCACGGGCCGAGTGTCTTGAGGACATCGACGGCCTCCTCGTAGAAAGCGCGGCGCGCGCGCTCTGCTTGTCATCCTGCGCGGTTTTCCGATGCCAGGAAAACGTATTCCGGCGATCGAAAAACGCCAAGGGGTGGGGCGCCTGCACAAAAACGGAGTTGCGTACGGAATCTGACGCCATGGCGTTGCGAAGTTTGGAGCTTGGCGAATCGGTTCGTCTAAACCAGCAAGATTCAGAATCGCTTGCATTGCCAACCGGTATGGAAGCGCCTTGCCTTTCCGTGCCGGTGCGCAGCGGAATCCCCGAAGCCACCGCCGTTGTTCTACTGGGGCCGCACGACTCCGGAAATGACATCGACGCCGACGAGCGTGAAATGTTGGAGAAACTCGCAGCGCACGCTGCTGCCGGTTACGAACGCATTGTCTCCCGCTTGCTCAGGGAACAGGTAGCGGAGCTCAAAGCGGAGGTCAAGGCCCTACGAAATAGTGTAAAAACGGAAATCGCAAACTCGTAAACAGAACTGGTCGCAGCCGAACTCCAGGAGAAATTCCAATCTCAAATCCAGACAACGATCAAATCCCCCGCCGCCAGTTCGCGAACTATTTGACTGCCTGCGGCATGGCCGCTGCTCTTGGCGGGCTGGTCCTCTTTATTCGCGCTCGAAGGAATTCCTATCCGGTTAAAGTGGTGGCCCATGTCAGAGACATCCCCGTGGGAGGTGTGAAGATCATTTCCTACCCCGATGACGAACATCCATGTTTCCTGTTGCATCCGTCGGAGGAAACATTTCTAGCGTTCAGCCGTCTTTGCACGCATGCCGCGTGTCCAACATTTTATCGGCCAGCAGAACATGTATTCGCGTGTCCGTGCCATGGCGGAGTTTTCTCTGCTATCGATGGCTCCGTGCTTGAGGGCCCGCCACCGAAGCCATTGCCGCGAGTCCACCTGGAATTACGAGGCCAAGACTTGCTGGCCACCGGAATGTTTTAGAAAGTAGGGGTAGATCAATGGACGTTCAAGCCATGGGGAGCTGCGAGGCTCGCGTGCGAATCTACAGGTGCCATACGCGAACCTGAATGAAGTCACTTGTCGCGTTGCTTGAACCGTATCGCTCTTGCCTGGCGATTTCCTTCTTCCACAATTACAAAGTCATCGACCGGCAAGTTTTGGAAGCGGTCGACAATGCCGCTTGGCCAGCGCACTTCCAACAAGTCGACTTTATCGCGCTTACCCAGTCCAAAAAATATCCGCGGATCTTGCGCAGAGCAATAACTCATTCCGCCTTTCGCCTGATCGTAGCTCGTCAAATCTCCAGCCATCACTTTGAGCGCGGCCCCGTTCCCGTCGCGATTACTTTTCGTCCCGATTAGCCGGACAGCGATCCAATGATTTCCGGCCGCGGCCGGCTGGTCCGCGCCGTTGTTGCGAAATAGCTGCGCGTCTTCTCCGTTATTGCTAACTAAAAAGTCCTGCCAACCATCATTGTTGTAGTCACCAACTGCCAGTCCACGACCTACCCGGGGTGCGCGAAAAGCTGCATTCTGTGTCCGGGTCGCATCCATGAACACACCGTTGCCCATGTTGCGGTAGAGTTTCTTTTCTTCTTCATAGGTTACTTCAGGGTGATAGAGCGCAATGTTATCGAGGATGTGTCCGTTCACCACCAGCAGATCGCGCCAGCCATCATTATCAAAATCAAATATGCGCGCGCCGAATGCACTATTCAGAATATTCGTTTGCCCCAGCGCTGAGGCAATGGTGTAGTCAGTGAACGTGCCGTCTCCATTGTTGCGATATAGCCTATTCAGCTCAAAATCCAAATGGCTGACGAAAAGGTACAACAAACTGTTGTTCACCACATCCGCGGCGTCTGCGCTCATCCCCGCTTCCGGCCGCCCATCTTCGCTGAATCCCGCGCCGGATTTGTACGACGCATCGCGAAAGGTGCCATCGCCATTGTTCAAATACAAAAAATTCCTTTCCGTATCGTTGGCGATAAAAATGTCGGGCCAGCCATCTCCATTCAGATCAGCGAGCACCACCGCCAGACTTTTCCCATCCGTGTTCACCAGCCCGGCCTTGGCCGTCATATCGGTAAACGTGCCATCCCCGTTGTTGTGATACAGCCGCATCGATGTCCCATGAAAACTGTCGGGATGGCAATAGGCGCGATAGCCGGGCTTGTTTTCGCCGCAGGCCACCGGATGATCTTCGTCATATTGAACGTAATTCGTCACCAGAAGGTCCAGCTTGCCGTCATGATCGTAATCAAACCAGCCCGCTGCCGTGCCCCAGTTTCCATCGTTGCCCACGCCCACTTTGGCGGTCACATCCGTAAAGGTTCCGTCGCCATTGTTGTGCAGCAGCACCGAATGTCGATAGCCGGTCAAGTAAATGTCCGGATAGCCGTCGTTGTCGTAATCGCCCACCGCCACGCCAAAGAAGAACGTTCCGTCTGTCTGAATTTTGCTCGCAGCAGTCACGTCCGTGAACGTGCCATCGTGATTATTGCGGTATAGCGCTGGTTGCGGCGGATTCTTCGGGTGGAAAAAAGGCGTGTAACCGCTGTTCACGAAAAATGCGTCCAAATAGCCGTCTTGTTTGTAATCGATCCAGGCCACACCCGCGCCCATGGTCTCCAAATACAGTTTTTCAGGTGATGCGGCGCGCTCGTGATGGAAATGTATCCCTGCCTCGCGTGTGATATCTTCGAATTGCACGCGAAATGGATTGGCCACCTCCGAGCGCCGGCGAAGTATCTCCGTTTGCATCTGTTGCGCAATTGGCTGCGCCACTAAATCCCAAGTCACTAACAGAAGAACGCCTGCGCCGAGCAGAGCCAAACGTCTGCCATAGTGCTTTCGCTTCATTTCGCCACAGATTCTAACAAATGCTCCTCACCGGCACACCTAGGCCCAAGTAATTTCGTTAAACGCTAATTTTGCGCGCTCAACTGTGGAAAACTTCGCACACAATCCCAGTTTCTTGTTGACTCTACTCAGTACGTTCGCTAGCCTACCGCCCATCTTGGGCTGGGGCCCACGTCCTAAAAGTGAATTATTTAAAAATCGGAAGAATTTTGTGGTCGGCTTCCGGCAGGCGCATTTTCTGCATATTACGAGACCTATTACCCGTAACGCGAATTGCATTTTTCCAAAAAACCGTCTTCTCACTAGAAAAACCGTCTCGCATCGGGAGAGTCGCGATGAAAACGTGCAAAGCCGCATTCCTGGCTGTGTTGCTAACGTGCACCCTGCTCCTATCCGGAGCTGCGCTCGCGCAAAACACTCAGTACGGCTCCATTCGTGGAACTGTGTTTGATACGTCTCACGCGTCCGTCGCCACTGCGAAATTGACGCTGACAAATCCCTCCACCGGCATCCGCCGCGAACTCCAGGTGGAGTCCGATGGTACCTATGTCTTCGACAGCGTTGCGCCGGGCGAGTACACCATCACCGCTGTAGCGGATGGCTTCGCGGTCACCACCGTGAAGCAAATCGTCGTCAACGTCGGCGCTTCCTTGCAGCTCGAAATCACCATGCCCCTGAAAAGCCAGTCTCAGACCGTTGAAGTCACGGCTGACAGCGGCGAGGTCGTTGACACCAGCACTACTGGAATCACTCAGTTGCTTAATTCCATCAGTGTCGAAAACCTGCCCTTCCCCGGTCGCGATTATCGCGACATGGCACTGCTTTCTCCCTCGGCTCAGGTTGTTCCGGGATTGCGCGGCGGTATCCGTCTCGGCGGTCAGCAGAGCGATTACAGCGGCCTGGTAATTGACGGCGCGGACGCGACCAACAACTATTTCGGCGAAAATTTCGGCTCCCTTGAGACCAAGAACCTCACCGTTCCGCTGGAAGCGGTGCAAGAATTTCAAGTTGTTACCAATGGATTCGCTCCCGAATTCGGACGTGCGACCGGTGGTTTGCTCAACGTGGTGACTAAATCCGGCACCAACGCAGTCCACGGCGAAGCTCACGAATACTATCGCGGCGGTAGCCTTACGGCACAAGACGCCCTTGGTGAAGCACCCAACATCGACAACCAAAACCAATTCGGCGGCTCGGTTGGCTTCCCGATCCACAAAGATCGCCAATTTCTATTCCTCGCCACCGACATTCAACGAGAAAATGGCCCGCTCACTACAGTTTTTTGTACCGACGCGGTCCCGGGATGTTCGGCGTTTTTAGCGTCTTCTGGTCCCGTTATCACCGCGCCTGTGAACAGCACGGACGTTCTGGGACTCGCTTGTGGGGGCGCGGCGGCGGTGGGAAAGCCTCTTCTTCCTGCCTGCTATAATGCGGCTACGATCGGGGCACTAAACGGACCGCATAATCAATATCAGAATTTCTTTACTCTGCTTGGTCACTACGATTATCAATTCAGCCCCGCAAACCATTTCAGCATTCGCGGGCTTGGTAGCCGCAATCATACCAATGGGTTCACCGGTGGGCAGGGCCAGACGGAGACTCCGTATTCCATTGGTACAGCGGAGAATTTTGTCAATCAAGGTATCGGCGGCGTGTTTGCTCTCACTACAGTTCTCGGACGCAAGGTAAACGAACTGCGCCTGGAAGTCAGCGGCGAAACGCGCAAACGCCACGCAATCGATAATGGTGCACCCCAAATCCTAATCAACCAAACGGGATTGTCCTTTGGCCAGCGTTTTTATCTGCCGAGTAACAACGATGCCGGTAAACTTCAGGCCGCAGACAATTTCTCCTACTCCTTCGGTAAGCATGACATGAAGTTTGGTGGTGACACGGACACATTCAGCGACCGCAAAGACATTTTTGCCGGCTGGAGCACAGGCGAATATGAATTCAATACGCTCTGCGATTTTGAACCAAGCCCCACTGCACCGTGGTGCGCAAATTACACCGCGACCACCGGGAATGCCATCCCAAGCGCCCCCAATCCTTATTTCTTCACCCAAGGAATCGGATTGAATGGCTCCGCTACTGCCTCCCAACAACAACAACTGGCCCAAATGTTCAAAGACAACACGCTTTACAATAACTATACCTCGGGATTGGGTCTCTATTGGCAGGACAAGTGGCAGGTCACTCCGCGAATAACCTTCACCTACGGTCTGCGCTGGGACGGCACCTGGTATCCACAGCCTCAGTCTGCGATCCCGGGCAATACGGTTTGGGTTGGGGAAGGTTCTTCGAGCAAGCAAGTTGCACCGCCTCAGCGGGTCCCCGACGATTTCGGTCAATTTGGTCCTCGCGTCGGCGTGGCGTGGAATGTTGCTGGCAATGAGCACCCCACAGTGGTCCGCGCTGCTTGGGGTCTGTACTACGCGCAGACACCATTAATTTTCTTCCCCACCATCGGTGCTTCCAAGCAAACAACCCTGTTCTGCCCATCTCAGTTCGACTGCATACCGCCGAGCGGCTTCCCGTATCTGTACCCGCCGACGGTTCCCTATGGTGTCGATCAATTGTGCAGCCCGCCCGCAGGAACTACGTTCATCGGGTGCCAATCCACCAGCTATGTGGATCCTTCTTTCCGCAATCCCCGCGTGTCCAACCTCACCGTCGGTGTGGAGCATTCCTTTGCCCGCAACTGGACAGTCTCGGCGAATTATGCCTATGTTCATTCGAGCGATTTGCGCACCGGTGGTTTTAGCACAACGAATTGGTATCGAAATTTTATTCCGGCTGGTAAGGATTCATTCGGCCGCACTCTTCTTGCGGGCACCGTCACCGCCAACACCGTCACGAATCCAATGACCGGCTTACCAGAGCTGGTCAGCTACACTCAAACTCCGACGCCCCTGGATCCCACTATTTTCTCTACCAATGAGCTAGGCAGTTTCGGTCATGGGAATTACAACGAGTTCGTGGTGAGTGTGAACAAGCGTTTCTCAAATCGCTACCAGTTCTTCGCCAATTACACCTGGTCGCGCAACTACGCCAATGCCTCCAGCGAACGCGACACCGAAACATTTTTTGGTCCACAGGATCCCTTCAATCTGAACTTGGACTATGGACGCGACGGCCTGGATATCACGAACCAGTTCAAAGGCGGCATGGTCGTCGATCTGCCTTGGGGCTTCACTTGGAGCACTAATTTCATTCTTCACAGCGGCTTGGCTTATCCTGCGTACTCCGCAATAGATATAAATGGTGATGGTGTCATCAATCAGTTCGCCAACAACGACAGGCCGACCGTGCAGATCGGTAGCGGAAAGCCGTTCTTGTTGCCCGATTATGCTGCCAATCAGCCAGCCTTTTACAATTGGGATATGAGGATTGCAAAAGACGTCAATTTCAAGGAGCGCTATTCGCTCCGGTTTTCTGCCGATCTATTCAATGTTACGAATTCCAGCAATTTGTACTCGGATCCCGACGTCTATGGCTTCGTCGGCCCAACCAGTAACGCCGTATGCACCCCGGTCAACGCAGCCCTCTATTCAAATTTGGTTTGTCCAGCTTTGACCGCAGTGCCGAAGCCGGGCGTTCTTCAACCCAATGGCTCAATTTATCGCCAAGTCGATGAGCTCGCACCGGGCGCAACTGCCTTCGCAGCGCAATTCGGCGTCCGCTTCCAGTTTTAGTGATCGCGATCTACGGACCCGTAGGGGACCTTGCTCCGCGAGCAAGAGGGCATTCATGGAGGCCATCGCTGGCACCCTAGCGTGATCTCACATTCCTATTTTTCAGGTTGCCCATAGTCAAAGCGGAACGAATCCCCCGCTGGGCCTGCGACACCGCGCGTGTTGTACTCCAGCATGTATTTCAGATGTGGCTCGTCCTCAGGATAGCCGACGCCTTTCGGATACGGATACGGTATCAGCGTGTGAAATGGAAGTGGCGAGACGGTGTCGCCATGAGCCGCGTAGAAATCCATGTCCTTGGCGAATCCGTTCGCATAAAAGAAATAATCGCGAGTCCAGCCGTCTGGCAACTCCGGCAAACGTGTTGAGTCGAAATCTACCGCCACTTCGTCGCCGGAGCCGAAGATCACGTACTCGTCGTCCGGCGCACGCAGCAAATTTGTTACATCGCCATATCTGGTGTAATTTCCGATCTGTCGCGTGTACGGCCCGGTCACGCTTATATCCTCATAGACGTAGCTCAAATCATTGCGCGGATTTCCTTCCCGCACGCGTGGATAGCCTCGAAATTGCAATTGAGCCATGGCCAAAGGCACTTCTGTCGTCTTAAACGGCGTATCCGTAGCGGAGTTATCCACCAGGATACGATCCCAATAAATTTTCAGGTTCGTCGTGATGCGAATGAACCGCGTGCCTGGCGGAAGCCTTCCGGTCAAATCCGCCACCATGGTCCGCGAAAGTCCCGCCGGGAATCCCATGTCGTCAATCACTCGCACCCATTTGGCGGAATCGTCCAGCATCTCAACGTAGGGCGGTACCGGCTGAATTCCTGCCTGCCACGCCGCGTACATGGAGCTGGCGCTGAAATAGTCGGTAAAACCGTCCATGAGAAGGCGCAACGGACGCGCTGGATCCCACGGTCCGAGGTCGAGTTCGATTGTATGCATAGCCGCAAAGCCCGCGTACGGCGCATCTGGAAAATCCGTCACATATTTACGATCTCGCTCGACGAGTACAGGCAGCAGATTGTGTCCGCGATCATCCCAGGCGCCCAGCGGCGGATGCGCTTCAAAACTCGCAATCACTTTGAATCTCGGAAATGGCGGATTCGTCAGAAAACGTTCGTTGGGATAAACCTCCACATCCGGAGGATGATCCACCGCGATCAGACGTGTCTGATCGAGATAGTCCAGCTCTTCCATCGGCTCCAGCATACGGAATTTAATGATCCCGTTTTCCGCCTGTACCTCTGATCCGGCCACCTTCAAATATTCTTCCGGGTCCGGCGTATTCCGCTGATTGGGAGCGATCCAATGTCCCACGATCCCTGGCCCAATCATGTCTGCAAGAAATTCGAACTTCTGTCCGTTCCACACAAACACGATAGGGCAGGAACTGCCGCGCCGATCGAGCTCCGTGATCGTTTCCGTTTTGTGAGCCGGAATTTCCATTTCATCCTGCACCACGCCCGTGGGCCACAGAAGTCGAACCACGTCCACACTGCGCTCAGGCCCAAGCCCTGCCACAATTTCTGATGGACCTTGTCCCAAATAACCCGAGGCTCCGCCGATTTCCCACTTTTGCTGCAATGCTCCGGCGCTCATCTCAACCTTCGTGCCAATTCCCGTCTTGTTGTCATTGGTGCCTTTGAATTGCAGCTTCAGCCAGTTATATCGATTGCCACCTTCGTTCTTTAGAAGCACCGGCGGCAAATGATTTTGGGTGATCAGCAAATCGACAGATCCGTCGCCTTCGGCGTCAAAGGCGATTATTCCGCGCGGATTGCGCAACGCGATTTTGTCCAAACCGGTCAGTGCGGTGACATCGCGAAATCCCTTTGCGCCTTCATTACGCAACAGAACGATCCGGCCTTCTCCTGAAAAATTGTCCCCCACCGCAACCAGGTCGATCCATCCGTCGTCGTCGTAATCCAAAGCAGCAACGCCCCAGCCACGCATCCATTCCAAATCCGGCAACGTTACTCGCTCAAACGGTTTTCCCGGAACATTGCGCCACAAACTCAGTCCGGGCACCCCCCAATGAGTGAACGCCAAGTCCATCCAGCCATCCTTGTCGAAATCAAAGGCTGCCAGGCCCGCTGCCGGAGCCGGCATATCGCTAGCCCACGGGACTGTTGCAGGAAACTTCCCTTCCCGGGGATTCATGAACGCCACCGGCGCCTTCTGCCAACCGGTGACCACAAAATCGATCGCCCGATCGTTGTTCAAATCACTTCCAATTGCGCCGATGGAGAGTCCACTGCCCGCCAGCCCTGTTTCAGCGGTCCAGTCCGTGAACGTCCCATTTCCATTATTCCGCCACAAAATATTTCCAGGCCCGGTGGTATCCATCGGAAACGAAAACGGTTCAGCAGGATCGCCTAAAAGAAAATCGCTGAAGCGCGTAACGTATAGATCTAAGTCGCCATCATGGTCGTAATCGATAAACGTCACGCCCATAGCCAGCCCGTCCATTTCGATCCCCACCTGCTCGGTGACGTCCTTAAACAGTCCCTTTCCTTCGTTATGGAATAGCAAAACGCGTCCGTTCATGGTTACCGCGAGATCGGGCTTCCCATCATTGTCGTAATCGCCGACGGCGCACCCCATGCCTTCCCCGTGAATATCGAGCTTCGCTTCTTTCGTTACATTTACAAATCTTCCGTTGCCTTCATTTTTGTAAAGCGCCGCATTGCCTTTGCCATCCGCATCCACCAGAAAAATGTCCGACCGCCCGTCGCCGTCATAATCAATGATGCAAGCACCACTTCCCAGGAAATGTGAAACGGGCTCCCGTGCTATGTCGGGTCCAGAAGGCTCTGCATTTTTCTTCGATTTTGCAGCCGAGGGCGGCCGGGCATACGGCTGTGAGGGTAAGCCCGATTGCGCAGTCACGTTTACGAAGTGCACGGCGACAGCCGAAGGAACCGGCTCAGGCGCCGGCATCATCAGTTCCGCGAGCGAATATTTGCCTTGCTCGCCATAAATAAAACTCACCGGCCTGCCAAGTTTTTCGGAAACCAAATGTTGAAATCGGTCGAAATGCTCTTTCGCCCGCGCGGTATCATTTTTCCGCTGGAGCGCTTGTGCCAGCCCGAATTCTGCCGAGACCTGAAATGGATTCAAATCTAGAGCGCGCTTGAAAGCTGCAATCGCGTCGTCGTATTTCTGCTCTTGCGAATACACCAACCCAATAAAATACTGCGTGTCGGCATCATATGGGTCCAGCTGCGCAACTTTGTGGAAATCCGCTATAGCCTCAGCGGACTTACCCACGGCCCTCTCTAGTAGCCCCACGTTGAACCAAACGCGTGGATTTCGCGGGTCGCGATCCGCCGATTTCTCTAGGATTTGCCGTGCTTCATCAAACCGCTGCATATTCAGCAGCGCTATCCCGGTATTGACGCAGCCAATATCGGATTGCGGCTCCAGAATGCAGGCACGCTGGAACTTCCCCAAGGCTTGCTCGAACTGTTGCCGGTTCATCAGCGCTACACCAAAATTGTTTTCGCGAATGATTTGTGCCTCCGTCTGTGCATCGGCTTGGTCGGAAGCGTTTGAATCGGTGGATTTGGATTTCCGCGGTCTCTTGGTTTGTTGCTGTGCATTTGCGATGACCCCGGCAAGCGCGCCAGCTATCACCAGAAAAAGCGGAATTGCCCGAATCAATCGCGCGGTGCGTTGCAGTGCGTTCACGCAATCCTCAAGGGGGATGTCCGCAGCATTCTAACGTTTTACCAGCGCCTTTGTCGTAACTGCGCCTTGATTTTCTTTTATCGTGACAATCTGATCCGCCGCTACATTCTTCAAATGATCGGTCTCCCCGCTTGGCCAGCGCACCTCAACGGCATCGGCCCGTGTGTGTCCAGCCAAGCCAAACGTCAAAATTAATTCGCTCGACGACAAATAGCTCGACCCACTGCGCAGCATCTGCGACTGCGTGTCATTGTCGGCGGTCACCCGCGCCACCGCCCCGATCCCGTCGCGATTCGATTTTGTGCCGATCAGCTTGATACGCAAACTATGATTTTTTGTGCCGGTATTGCGAAACAGCGCCGCCGGCCCAGCATTAGTCGCCAGCAGCAAATCTTGTGCGCCATCGTTGTTGATATCGCCATAAGCCGCGCCTCGCGCCACTCGAGAGGCCCCGAAAGACGCCCCAGCCGAAGTCGTCGCCTCTTTGAATTTCCCATCGCCCAGGTTATGGAATAAATGCGGAGGCTCGGCGTAGCGAACTCTCGGCTGCACACGTTCGATGGCATCCTCGATGTGCCCATTTGCCACATAGATATCCAACCAGCCGTCGAGGTCGTAGTCGAAGAAGAAACATCCAAATCCAAGCGTCAATAAACTCGCGTGCCCCACATCTGAGTTCGGAGCCTCGTCCACAAACAATCCATTTCGCTCGTTGTGATAGAGCGCCAGCATCTGATTCGAAAAATTCGTGATCATCACGCTGGGATATCCCGATCGGTCGTAGTCTCCCGCGTCCACGCCCATGCCCGCACGCGCGATTCCGTCCTCACTGTACGCGATACCCGCCTGCACTCCCTTTTCTGAAAACGTCCCATTGCCGTTATTTATGTAAAGTTTGTTTGGCTGCGTGTCATTACTCACCAAAATGTCCGGCCAGCCATCTTGATTCGCGTCCAGCACGGTTACGCCCAGGCTCTTCGAATTCGAATCGTACAACCCAGCTTTTTGCGTAGCGTCTTCAAAAGTTCCGTCGCCGCGACTGTGCCAAAGCCGAATGGAAGTTCCTTTGTATGGCTCCGGTGTGCAGTACGATTTTGTTTTTCCGTCCAGGGCACAATAGATGTCGGTCTCCGGCGACCACTGCACGTAATTCGCAACCAGCAGATCCAGATGGCCGTCGCGGTCGTAGTCCACCCATGCAGCGCTCGTGCTGAATTCGTTCGGCCCCGATAACCCAGCCTTCTTCGTCACATCAGCAAACGTTCCGTTACCGTTGTTGCGGAACAAATGACTCTGTCCCAAGGCAGTGACAAAAATATCGTCGTATCCATCGTTATCGAAGTCACCGACGGCCACACCCATTCCATACATTTCCACCGCCAGCCCGGCCTTCTGCGTAACGTCGGTGAAAGTCCCATCGCGGTTATTGTGATAAAGCGCCAGAGTGGAATGCTTGCCCGGATGTCCCGCCCAAGCGGTGCCGTTTACGAAGAGAATGTCCTGCCAGCCATCGTTATCGTAATCCAGAAATGCGACGCCGGGCCCCATCGTTTCCGGCAACCACTTTTTTCCGAATGCTCCGTTGTTGTGGACGAAATGTATTCCCGAAGCGCGCGTGATGTCTTCAAAACGCGTCGCGGACTCTGTAGGCGAAGCCGCCGGGCTTTTTTGCGACGCACCGAATAACGGGGTTCTCGCAACAACCATACAGAGAATCAAAAACCCGGTCGCCGCAAATAGTGCAAAGTGCCATTGCTGCTGTGGCCGCTCGTTGTTCAATCGGATTCCTTCGCTCGGCCGGAGTTTTCCGGGTATTTTGCCGTTTTGGATTGTTCCTTCGGCTGCACTGCCGAAATATGCTCGTGGATCGGTTGCCGCTCCACATTGTCATCGAGGTGAGTTCGTAGGTAAGGCCCGGTCAGCGTTTGCGCCGACTCATCAGCCTTGAATCGGAGATACCGCTTCTGATATTCGCTCGCTAAGTCGCTGTGTCCAAGGCCCGTATTGCAGAGCATTAGGTTGTAATTCGCTTCCAGATCCTCGGGATCTATCGCCAGCGTGGCGTCAAATTCTTTCACCGCGTCGGAGTAACGCCGCTGCAAAAAATAAATCCGCCCCAAATCGTCGTGAACGACTCTGTCGCGCGGATACTGCGCTAACACTTCGCGCAAATGCTCGGCCGCCTCATCATATCGCCCTTCCTGACGCAGCATCTTGGCATAAAAGAAATGCGCCCGTGCCAGTTTTGGGCTTAGCGCCAGTGCGCGCTGCAGCACATCGCGTGCCGCAGTTAGATTCCCTTCCTGCACTCGCGCACGTCCCAAATTTACCCATCCGTCCGGATTCTTCGGATCGATCTCCGTGATCTTTTCAAACGCTCCGGCCGCGCCCGACAAGTCCCCTTGCAGAAATAGACCAATGCCGTAATCGTTCCAGCGCGTCCAGTCCTCAGACTTCAGCACAACCTGCGGCTTCGGTTGGGCCGCGCTCGCAGTCAATAAATTCAAATCCACGGTGTTCTCCGCCATGGCAACAATCGGCAAGGACGGAATGCCTTTTCCTCCGCCTGGCACTTTCGTTGGATCGCCCGTAAACACGTAATGCGCATCATCAAAATTCGGTGAGCGCGGCATTTCTGCATCCTTGGGATCGCGTGCTCCGGCAAATGAAAATTGTGTATTCCACCAGGCGAACTTTCGATAATTCACTCGGGCGCTCAGATGAATAGGGCCACTTGCGCTCGGCGGAATCGGCAGCCGGTAGTGAACTGTGTCGGCGGCCCCCGGAGGAATCAGCCTCACATAAACCGCCGCTCGCGTAGCCCATGCGTTCCGTTTGTTGATGGGATTCCCGTGCGCATCGATCTGCAACGAGCGATAAAAATGCGCGCCCAGGTCCACCGGCCCCCGGCCATCCTTTTCCGCGCGCCCACTCCAGAAAATCGTGTCACCTTTATCATCTACCGCCTTCAGTTCGAGCCAACAATCGTAGGCGTCCACCGTGCCGCCTGGAAAAAAGTGTCCCAGCTTGCGTGTTCGTACCACCACGTCCACACGGTATGTCGCCCCTGGCCGGACCGAGGCCCTAGCGCGGTTCAGTGGCGCGGTCAGCAGAGCAATAGGCGTTGCAGACTCCGCTGACGCATTTGCTGGCACAAAGGCCTCGGCCTCTTCTCCCTGTGCAAATGTGGTTTCCAAATTTGGCGCGGCAAAATCGCCTCCGCCAATCGCGACAGCCGGGTTTTGCGCGCGCCCAGCTGCCCGGCCCTTCGTTTTCTCCGCAGCCGCCTCCGGTGAGATCGCAAAAATATCCACGCTCACTTCGTGATCCGTCAGGAATTTCTCGGTGTCGCTCAATTGCTGCTGGTCATCATTCACATACGGCAGAGCTGTATTGGCCGCGGGAAAGCGATGGGAATGTATGTTTCCCGCTATACTTCCCGCGTCCGCTGATGGAGTCAAAGGCATATGGCAGTCCGCGCAAGCCTGACCTTTGGCGGGATAATAAAATGAGCGCGCGCCTTGAAAAGAAACGCCACTAGCCTGCCAGTTGTCGTACTCATTGAAGCCGCGCACCCAACGGTAATGATTTACCGGAACGTCGAGATGCACCTTATGGCAGG
Organism: Binatus sp. (SeqCode); assembly: GCA_035602755.1. Taxonomy (GTDB): domain Bacteria; phylum Acidobacteriota; class Terriglobia; order Acidiferrales; family UBA7541; genus Palsa-295. Next base: position 131,170 of record DATNLR010000076.1, read on the forward strand.
TCGAACAAAATTCTGCCGTCTGCGTACGCATAAACGGCTTTAGGAACACCCGCCGGTGCGGCTCAGGATTCAACTCGGTCAGAAAATCGTGGAAGCGGCGCACGAGCGGGTTGGAACTTGCCGCCATGCGATGCAGCGCCGGATATTCAAGCTCGAAATCGGCCTGCCCCATCGTGCTTTTCACTTTTGCAATCGAGTGGCACATCATGCAGCCCAGCCCTGCTTGCCCCGCTCGTGTATCTTCCACCTCGCGAATCGGCCGATTAAACATTCCACTAAAAAGTAGTGCGGGATCGTGGCAGCCCGCGCACCACCTGGACGGCTGCACGCCTACTGTGTCTTGCATATACTCAATGCTCTTGCGATACCACGCATTGTTGAACGACGAGAAATGATGCGCCGAGCTTTGCCACTCTTTATAAATGTCCGCGTGGCAACGCTGGCAGGAATCCGACTCCGTAAAATAATTCGCGGGAATCTCTCCCCCGTGTGCCGTCTGCGCGGAACTTGGAAAAAACGGTCCCCCGGGTCCGTCGCCCTCGCTGTTCATGGTCCCCGGCGCCATTGCCGGGTTCTCGATGCGATGCGCGCGCTCCCAAGGAACCGTACGCATCCACCACCCGCCCGAGGCAGCCAGCCCTGCCGCGACAACGAACATCGCGGTGCGCAAGACTCCTGAAGCACGTCCTTGCGCAAGAAATCCGCGCTTGCCGGCCCACGCCGAGGCCAGGAACGCGCCGCCCGCAACGCACGTTCCGATATGCGTGTAAAGTAGGGGCCATTGGTCCCGGCGGGTCCCGCTCTCGATAAGCACCGCTCCCAGCAGGCCCCCCATAGCAATCAAAATCCAGCCTATCCGCGATATGGCCGAAGCACTTCGCAAAATTCCACGCAGACCAAACACTAGAAAAATCAGAAGTACGATACCGGCGACAAGGTGGAGTATTACCGCAGCAAAGTACGGCACGTTCGCCGAGGGCCACGCAAAGAGGTACGCCGCGGTGAGGAACAAAACAGCAAGCAAGATCGCGCGAAACCGCCGCGTCATCGCGGGCTCCACCAAAACACGTTTATGCGCATGTCGAAAGTTTGCAAACGATTGGTTTCCTGTTGAACGCGAATTTTCTCTTTAAGTTGCAGGCCTGTCAATCGTGACTTGGTTCCGCGACGGTCCGCGTCGCTCAATATCCCTGGCGTGTTAGACTTTGCGGCTCACAACAATAGGTCGAGGTCGAATTGGACGACATTGTTTATCTCTCACTCACCGAAATGGCGGAATGCATCCGCACGAAGAAGATCTCGCCGGTGCAATTGGTCGATGCACACTTGTCGCGCATCGACGAATTGAATCCAAAGTTACACGCCTTCGTTACAGTGGATACCGCACGAGCACGCGCTCAAGCTAAGTCCGCCGAGGCCGCCCTTGGTTCCTCTGCAAAATCAGATTTCATCGGCCCACTTGACGGCGTGCCGATCTCCATCAAGAGTTCGATCGATGTTGCTGGATTACCCTGCGAATGCGGCAGCATTTTGCGAAAAGGATATATTCCGTCTGAAGACGCTTTGCTCGTCGCCAGGCTTCGCGCCGCAGGCGCCATCATTTTGGGCAACACAAACGTCCCGGAATTTTTGATGGCCTACGAAACCGATAACCTTCTTTATGGGCCAACGAACAACCCGTGGGATCTTTCGCGCACACCAGGGGGTTCGAGTGGCGGCGAAGCTGCGGCCATCGCCGCGGGATGTTCCGCTGGCGGCGTAGGTAGCGACGGAGGCGGTTCCATTCGCATTCCAGCCCACTACTCCGGAATTTGCGGACTTAAACCCACCCCCGGACGCGTTCCCTCCACAGGCCACTATCCCCCGTCCGCAGGCCCCTTCGCGCAACTTGGAGTGTTAGGCCCCCTGGCTCGCCGCGTCCGTGACCTACAAAAGCTATTTGAAGTAATGGCGGGCCCGGATCCCGGCGATCCCGCTTCTGCACCGGTACCCTTGAGACGATGGAGTGCGCAGGACCTCGGTAAGCTTGGCGTGGCATATTTTGTGGATGACGAGGTCACGCCGGTTACTCCGGAAACCGCCGCCGCAGTGCGCACCGCCGTGGATATCTTGCGAACGCAAGGATTTAGCGTGACCGAGTGGCGGCCGCAGAATCTGGACCGTGTCTGGCAACTCTGGTGGAACCTATTCGGACGCGCCGGACAGATGTCATTCGCTCCAACAATTGCAGGCAGCGAAACGAAGCTCAGTCCCATCTTCCGCTCATTTCGCGCCATGGTCGCCGAATCCCCGCCGCTCACCGCGCAAGATCTTTTGAACACGCTGCTGGCCCGCGATGTACTTCGCGGCAAGCTCCTCGAAAAAATGGAGCAGTTTCCAATTCTCCTCTGCCCCGTCTGCGCTATTCCGGCATTTCGCCATGGCGAACGCGAGTGGATGGTGCAGGGACGCAAAGTGGAATACTTAAAAGCGATGAGCTATTCGCAATGGTTTAATCTGTTTGGAAATCCCGCTGCGGTCGTTCCAGTCGCCCAAACGGCTGAGGGTTTGCCGATTGGCGTACAAATTGTCGGACGCCCGTGGGAAGACGAAGCCGTGCTGGGCATCGCTGCCATCATCGAGGATGCCTGCGGCAACTTCCGCCGCCCGCCAATCTAGAAGCCACAAACCGATGGGCGCCGCCAACGACTTGTCATTCCGGCAAAGCGTCGCGCGTGTGTCTTCCCTCCGCGAGGCGGGTCTCTCTAGCAAAACGAACTTGTCAGCGGATGGAGCCTTAGCCTGCGGTGTTAGCGCGCGCGACTAGCAGGATCGCCAGAATATAAAAAACGAACATCAGCACCAGGTAAGCTTTCGCACGCGTATTGGCTCCGGCAAATTCCTTCCAGGCGAAAATACCCCACAAGGCGGCCACCATCGGCGCAGATTGACCAATCGCATAAGAAATCGAGACGCCCGTGAATTGCGCAGCCACCAAATCGAAAACCATTCCGGTCGCCCATATAGCGCCGCCCAACAAACCCAGCACATGACCATGCACCGGTCCTCGAAAAAAATCGCGGAAATCAACCGCCTGACCTACTAGAGGATGTTTCATGAAATAAAAATTCCAAATGAAACAAGACAGCAACGCTCCAAGACAAAGAAAAACGGAAGCACTGTACGGCCCCAAGGCATTCTGGTGCGTGAGGGCTCGCGTAGCAAACGGAGCCCACAGTCCCATCAGAACACCAGAGATTATGCAAATGAGGATGCCTCTGCGCGTGGCCCTTTTTCCTGTCTTCAGCTCGCCATACGCTTTGCCGTCCAAAATCACCGCGGCGACGGCGCAAAGTATTCCCGCCGCAAGCATGTTGATATTGCCGCGGTGCTCTTGGACGTAGCTCAGCACCACGCCCACTACCAGCGCGATCCCTATGGCGACTGGAAATGCTGTCGCAAGTCCCACCAAATCAATTCCGGCCATAAGCAAAAGATTCGCGAGGTTAAAAATCACTCCGGCCAGTAGGACCCAGCCGAGGTTGCCGGCGTCAGCAGACTTCAGGTTGTTGATAAAACTCGTAGGCCCGCCGTCCATGCTGCCCATGGTGAAGGCCAGCGCCAGCGACATAACGAAAATGCCGACGGCATAGTCCCAATAAAAAAGTTCGAAACGATAATGCTTCACGCCCTTGAACGTATTGGCCCACGATCCCCAGCAGATCGCAGCAACCACCATCATGACCAAGGCGGTGGCAAAGCTATGTGGAGTGAACATGAATTCCTCGGGATTGTCGCGTCATCGTATAGTTCGCTACGCTTTGCGAGTCAAGCGAAAAGCCCGCAAGAAAGCCTGCTTCCGTCGCAATGTTATAATCCGCCCATGTTGTGGTTTCGCAATACAAGTCTGCTGCTGCTTTTCCTATCACTCGGAGGCCGTCCTGCAAGCGCGCAAACAGCGTTGCAGCAAGCGCAGCAACTGAAACTTCAAGCTCACGCAAATGCGTCCGCGGGAAATTGGGATGCAGCAATCGCGAGTTACGAGAAAGCCATCGAGCTTGCACCGCGCAGCGTTGCTTCGCGCGTTGAGTTGGGCGATGCGCTGATCAGGGTTGCGCGTTACGCCGAAGCGATCGCTAGCTACACCGAAGCGTTAAGAATATCGCCGCGCGACTTGAAGGGCGAAATTGGACTAGCCCAGGCTTATCGCGGAGTTCACAATTACGCCGAGGCCAAGCAAATCCTCGAACAATCTCGCGCTGAGCATCTCCACAGCCCGAAGCCGCTAGCCGCGCTCGGCGATCTCGACATTGAACTGCAAACCTATGACGCTGCGATCGCGCACCTGCGCTCTGCGCTCGTGCTTGCGCCTACCGATGTGGAATCGCGTAACCGGCTGGCCGTGGCTTACGAGGCCAAGGGAGATTCAGACAACGCACTGACGCAGATTGCGACGGTTTTAACTCACGACCCAAAGAGCGCTCTTGCCTACTACACACGAGCGAAGATTTATTCTGACCGCAACCAAGAGGGGGCCGCGCTGCCCGAAGCAATCAGGAGTGTGAAGCTACAACCTGGCAATCCGCGCGCGCGTTTGCTGCTAGGCAAAATCCTTCTGCGTGCGTCGCAGGGTGAAACTTCCGAGCAAACCAAGGATCGATGCCAGCGAGCGGTTGCGACCCTCGAACCGCTTCTGGAAATGTCAACGCAGGATTCCGAAACCCTCTTCCTGCTCGCGCGCGCGTATAACTGCGCCGGAAGCTCCGAGCAAGCGCAGAAAATGCTCTCGGAGTTTGAAAAGTCCTCGAAGAACGATCGAGAAATCAAAGAGAATCAGACGCAAGCAAAACACCTGGTGCAGCAAGCAAATGACCTTGCGCTGAAAAACGATTTCGCAGGGTCGCTCGATTTGTTGCAGCAGGCCATCGCGAAGGATTCCACCTACGGTGCGGCATATTCACAGCTCGCGAAACTCTATTACTCCGCCGGCGACACGGAGAGGGCGAGCCAGGCGATCTCCCAGGCGCTGGAACGCGATCCTTATCAGCCAGATTTTCTGTACGTGCAAGGGAAGATTCTTGAAAAGCAAGGAAAACCGGACGAAGCGCTGGCTGTCTTGCAACGAACTACAATGGTGAACCCGAAGGAGTCCGACGCGTTCTTTGAGATGGGCGCGATTTACGAACAGCGGGGAGACCGAACAAATGCGCTCGCGGCGTACAAAAAAGCTGCGGCGCTCTCACCGGACGAACCGGACTACCAGCGCGCACTGTCGAACCTTTCCGGCGCTGCCACACAGCGCTGACCCGTATTTCTATTTTTCGCCGAGCATGTTGGTCATGGCTATTGAGCCGGGCGGTTCGTAGGTGGCGGCGTGGGACGCCTTACCAGGTCCACGAATTCCTTGTAGAATTTTGGCTTATCGAGGTCCTCCTGAATTTCAGCGATGCGCTCCCCTAGGTGAGGGCGGGTGTCTTCCGTCCATACGAGCGTGTCCCCGTAAGAGGCGCCGTGGTCAATCGAGACGTCGAGATAAAGTTTTTTCGATTTTGTAATGATGGAAGGATCCAACCAAGCAACCGAAGCAAGCTCGTCCCAAAGATAATTTCCCTCCGCATATTTCGCGGTGTACTGCGCGGCGGGATATTGCCCTTTGGCGATCTGAGAAATCAAATCCTGGTCCATTTTAGTTTTCAGCGAAATATCCACCGTAGTGACTACGATGCGCGGCCACGGAGCATGCAGCACGATGCGCGACGCTTCAGGATCCATCCACAAATTAAATTCGCGACGCGGCGTGATGGAGAATTCAGGATCGTCCGTTTGCGGATTTAAGCTGCCGCCCATTAGAACAAGCTCCTTCGCCAGCGAAGCAAATTCAGGATCGAGGGATTGTGCGAGCGCGAGATTGGTGAGCGGCCCGCCTTCATAAATTGTCACTTGGTGCGGATATTGGTGGACCATGCGCAGCAGAAAATTCGCGGCGGCTTCGTTCAACGGTTTAGTAGTGGGCGCGCCCTCCGGCAGGGGAGGAATTTCCGTCGGCCCGTGGACCGCGTGCCCCTTAGCAAAATTCCAGCCGCCTTGATAAACCACCTTGCCGTAGATGGTTTCCCACCGAGCGATGAACTCCTTGCTGTTTACCAGAGGAAAAGCCGCGCCGGGAACCACTGGAATATCCGTGCGGCCGATAATTTCCATAAGGCGTAATGCGTGTTGGACTTCTTCGTCGCGCCACGCGTCTCCGGTCACGATGGTTATGCCCAGCACATTGGTATCCGGTGACTGGATCAGCGCGAGGATGGCCTGCGTGTTGGTGCCCCCGGGGCCAGAGCAGTCTTCGTCGATGATCACTTTGCGTTTTTCCTGCGCGGCCAGCGGCGCCGCAGCCACCACCACGAAAATCAGAAGCGCTAGCAGGGCGCAGGATAGCAAAATGGGGAGCGGAATGGTGCATGTTCGCTTGACCCTGAGGCCAGAAAAAACAGAGCTCCAAATGGTCGAAAGTTGTAGATTAGAACCAGGTGCCATTCTTTGTTTTCTATGAGTTAGGGGTGATTCTAATACTTGGAGTTCGCGATTAGAAATTACGTTGATTTGCGGCTTGGGTCCCGATTCAGCGGCCCATTTCGTCGGCCGTTCCCTCTCTCGCTTCATAATTCCTGAAGCACGCTACCACGAGAAAGCGCACATTGGAAGCACCCGTGTGGGTGAGTTTCATCTCCATTGTCGCGAGCGCCGGAACCGAATAGCGCAAACAATCCTTCCAACTTAACGGTTACCTGTCCGCTCAGGGCACCGCGAGTCCCGCATGCGGACATCCCGCTCACGCGTAATTCCGAACGATCAAAAATAAGTTACGTGAGATCAGCGGACTAGCCAAAGATTAATCTGGAATCGAATCTGCTCAAGAAGCCCCAGGGCTTTACTTGGGTTAACTAATCCATAAAGAAAGCGGAAGCATTCAAGGAAAGACCACTCACGACATCGGAAGCTCGGGACCTAGCAAAAGGAAGTCGGCCACCGGATCGACGAGAGGATGTGTTTGGCTCGCGGACGTGAGCGCCAAGCACGATTGGAGCGCGGCTAATGAAGACTTTTCTGGGTATGTCTGTTCTGGCTTTCGTGTTCGCTGGTTTCGCTACATTCGCTCAGACCAGTTTTGATACGCAGGAATTTCAAGCTCGACGCAAAGCCGCACTGGAAAAGGCTCCAGACGGAATCATCCTGCTGCGCACGGCCTGGGGACTGAAGCACTGGGATGAATCCGGTTTTCACCAAGATCCAAGCTTCTACTACTTTACTGGCTTAGCCAATGCGCACGCCGCGATTCTGGCGTTGGACGGCACGAAGAAAGAATCGTGGCTGTTCGTTCCGCCGCGCATCCCGCTGGGCGGCGACCTGCATGGATTCGATGCGGTCTTTTTCGACCCAGGCCCTCCAACTGAAAAAGAACTGGGGATCGATCACGTCGTCTCTTGGGATCAGTTCGCTACTTTAATCGAGGCGCGGCGGAAGGACAATCCCAAGCTGGTTTTGTACACGGACCAGGGAGGTCAAACGGGGTTCATGTCAGGGGATGGCAAATTCGGCGCTCCCCCAGGGTTGGGTCCGCTGCAGAACCCCAACCTGACGTGGACAAACATGTTGCGCGAGCATTGGAGTGATCTTGAAGTGAACGATGCGTTTGCGATTTTGGACCAAGTGCGTGCGGTGAAGAGTCCCGCGGAAATTGCGCGGATGCGCCAGGCGGCCGCTGTGACTGCGGAAGGATTCTGGGCAGGCGTTCATGCTATCGCGCCGGGAAAGACGCAACGTCAGGTGGAAGGTGCGGTGCTAGACGCGTGTTTGCAGGCTGGCTCGGACGGCCCGTCGCTGTGGCCTTGGGTTCGTTCGGGTCCTTACGCCTTGGAAAACACGCTGTTTGAACCTTTCGTCGATTATCACAACCTGGATCGAAAGATGCAGGCTGGCGAAGTGGTGAGGCTCGATTTGGGTTGCGATTTCCAGATGTACAAGGGCGATTTTGGCCGGACGATTCCGGTTTCCGGGCATTTTGATGAAGGTCAGCGCGAGACAATGGAGCTGCTGAACGGCGCATATCTTGCGGGTGTAGCCACGATACGTCCGGGCGGAAGTTCGATGGATGTTTTCAAGGCTACCTTGGCCTACATCGATCAACACCAGATGGAGCTAAAGACAGCGATGGCCAAAGAGGCGGCTGCCGACGCCTTAAAGCGAAAAGGTTATGCTTTGCATGGGCTAGGCGTGGACATGGCGGAAGGCGCACCCAAATCTTTCCAGGCAGGCAACGTTCTCTGTTACGAACCGCAGCTGACTTCAGGCAATCAGTCTTTCTTCGTTGAAGATACCTTCCTCATCACGGCTGCGGGGCACGACGTTATAAATCCCGCGCTTCCATATTCTCCGGCGGATATTGAGCGAGCGATGAGCCAATCCTCGCCGCCGGCAAGATGAATGAGAATTCGCCGGAGAGACCGGTTACGCCGATCTTCATTTCAAATCGCCAACGAAATACTCACCGCTCGGGAATGCACCGGCCGGTTAATGCGGCCAGCTTAAGCTGACCCTGGCCCGGAAGTCGGCCTCGGCTTGATTGGCGGGAACTGACATGCTAATTTTGTATCTTCATTCGCAATTGGCAGTAAACCACTCACGATGTTGCCGTCCAAGCCAAAAGAACACATTTCGAATACTGCGCGAGCCGGGCAAAAGGCCTCCGCTGGCGATGCGCGCGAACGTGTGTTCTGGCGGGTGGAAGGAAGTCTGCTGAACCTGACGGCGGTGAGGCCGGTGGGCTTTTTTGCGTGGAACTCCCAGAGCTTCCTGCAGCGCTGGACGCGCCGGGGCGGGATGGCGTTTCTCGCGATTGCGCGGCCCTTTCTTTACTGTACCAACCGGGTGTTTGCGACGCGGCTGCTGCATAGTGTGTTGCGTGGGGTAAGCCGCGACCGTCTGGACCTGCTGGGCGAAGAATTCGTCGAATATTTTCTGAAGCCGCGTCTGAAAAAAGAAGGCGTTGAGAAACTGCAGCGCTTGATCGCTACGGGCGCGCCGATTGTGCTGGTAAGCCAGGGGCTGGACCATGTCATGCGCCCGCTCGCAAAGTATCTGGGAGTGAAACAGATCGTCTGCAACCGTTTGGATTTTCGCGACGGTATCGCTACGGGACGCTTGCTCGATCCGGTGATTCGTCCGCGCGGCGCTTTCGCGAAAATCACGGGAAGGCAGGCGGATGGACGCGTCTCTCGTAAAGCCCTCGTGCGCGTGCTGGGATTCACCAAAAACCCTGCGCTGCTGGATGAGGCGATTCAAACGGACGAGCGGACTGCACCAGAAGTGTTTTTGCCTGTTGTTCACTTCGAGTCCACAAACGGCGCGGGGCTGTTTTCGGTACGCGAATCGCTGCACGGAAAGAATATTCTGCTGATCGGCGCCACAGGATTCATTGGCAAGGTTTGGCTGTCGAATTTGCTGACAGATTTACCGGAGATTGGCCGGATCTTTCTGTTGGTTCGCCGAAACCGGACAGTAACGTCATTGCAGCGATTTCAGCGCGCCATCGAGGAATCTCCGGTGTTCGAGCCGCTGGCCGAACGATACGGCAGCGGCTTTGCGGAGTTTTTGCGCAAACGGATCGAGGTGGTGGACGGCGATGTGAGCAAGGCACACCTGGGACTTGCGCCGGAAGTGCGCGAGCGCATTGCGCGTTCGGTGGACGTGATCGTCAACAGCTCGGGACTGACGGACTTCAATCCGGATCTGCGCGACGCTTTGGCTATGAACGTTCGCTCGACCGTGCATGTGCTGAACTTTATCCGTGAGTGCGATCACGCTGCCTTGCTGCATCTTTCAACCTGTTACGTAATCGGCCGGCGCGACGGGCGAATACTCGAAACGCTGTCGAAGAATTACACGCCCATTGGCTTAGCCGATTACGACGCTGAAAAAGAGTTGAAAGCGCTTGAGGAGCTTGTGGACCAGAAGGAGAAACAGGCCGAATCGGGAGAAGTGGAGGAGGAGCTTCGCCGCGCGGCGCTAAAAAAAGAACACGCAGCGAAAAATCTCCAGGGCACGGCGCTGGAAAACCAAATCCGCAAGAATCGCGTTCGATGGCTCCGCGACACTTTGATTGATGCGGGTACGCAGCGCGCGAACGAACTCGGCTGGCCCAACACTTACACCTTCACGAAAAGCCTATCGGAATCGCTGATACGAAATTTTCTGGATCAAAATCCCAGCACGGCAATTGCTGTTGTGCGGCCAGCTATTGTGGAATCTTCCATTGAGAAGCCGTTTCGAGGCTGGAATGAGGGAATCAATACTTCGGCTTCGCTTTCGTATCTGCTCGGAACGTTCTTCCGGCAGTTGCCCACGACTGAGAGCAAGTCTCTGGATTTAATTCCGGTGGACCTGGTGACTCGCGGTATGACTTTGATTGCCGCGGCGCTGGTAGCGCGCAGGCACTCGCGCGTGTATCAGCTAGCGACTTCTATTGCGAATCCGTGCGACATGCGACGGTCGATTGAGCTGACCGGCCTGGGACACAGGAAGTTTTATCGCGCACAGACGGGATTGAATCATAGGCTGCGTTTGAAATTCGATGCGATTCCGGTTTCCAAGGCCCGGTATGAGCAGCTATCAGCCCCGAAACAAAAGGCCATCGTGCAAGCAATCAATCGCGCAGTTGAACCGTTTGCTTCCAAGCCGCCGCTGGCGCGGCAAGAGCGCGACTTGGAGAAAGTGATAAAGTTAATTTCACTCTTCGAGCCTTTCATCCTGCACAACGATCACAATTTCGAAGCGGTGCATATAGAGCGCTTAAGCGCGGCGCTGCCTGAAAGCGAAAAAGCGGCTTTCGGCTACAATTCGCGCTCGCTTGATTGGTGGGATTATTGGATCAACGTGCACATTCCTGCTCTACGCAAGTGGTGCTATCCTCTCATCGAAGGACGCCCACTGGAACCTCGTCCCCGGCGGTCGGTCGAACTTGCCGACCGCGCCGAGATGAATACCGCGGAAGCGGCGAGTTCGGCTTCCACTGCGGCTTCCTGACCTAAATCGTGGCTATCCTTCTGACTGGTTCCACCGGCTATATCGGCGCGCACGTCGCGTCGAACCTGCTTGCGGATCATTCAGAAGCGCTGAACCTTTTGGTTCGCGCGCGCACGCAGCAAGAGGCGCGCGAGCGGCTTTGGCGATCGCTGCAACTGCATCTGGAATTCGGGCAATTCGAAGCGTATCTGAATTCACGCATCCATTTATTTTTGGGTGACCTGACGGATGCGCGCTTTGGTCTGGCTGACGACGACTACACTCGCCTGGTACATTCCACTGATTCGATTATTCATTGCGCTGCTTCGTTGAATCGGAAATCCGAGAAGAGCTGCCTGAACGTAAATCTTCGCGGAACGCTGGAAGTGATTCAGCTAGCTAGGCGAGCGAGAGATCATCACGGGCTACGGCGTTTCAGCCATGTGAGCACGGTGGCAGTGGCGGGGCAACGTTCGAACGAGGTGGTGCAGGAAGACACCGCCATTGATTGGAACCGCTCGGACTATGATCCCTACGCGCGCACAAAAAAATTCTGCGAGCATATGGTGCGTCAGCTTTTGCCGGACGTTCAGCGTACAATTTTTCGGCCGAGCATCGTTCTGGGGGACAGCCGGCGGCCGGAGACGAATCAGTTTGATATGGTTCGCGCGTTTGTTTTCCTAGCGGGGCTTCCGGCGCTTCCCTTTCGCCCGACGGCTAAGATCGATATCGTGCCGGTCGATTTTGTGGCGGATGCTATTGCCACCTTGCACCAGAAAGAGCTGCTGGCGCACGAGATTTATCATTTATCGTCGGGGACCGATTCCCAGACGTTTGTGGAATTGACCGACGCGCTTTCCAAGGCACAAGGGAAACGCGGGCCGATTTTTGCGCCGAGCCTGGAAAAATCATCATCCAAAATGGTGCATGCGCTGGCCGGGCGCGCCGGGAAAATTGGCGGACTCGCAACACTGATGAAGGTTTTCCTTCCTTACCTCGTATGGAACACCGTGTTTGACAATAACCGCGTGGTGCAGGAAATGGGGCGAAAGCCTGAGTCCTTTTCGCGATATTGTTTTCCTTTGCTTAAATTCAGCCGCGAGAATAATTTCTTGTACAAGTACCGCGACTGGCCTCCGGAAGCTTCTGTTCCAAGCACACCACACCAGCCGAGCGCAACGCGAGATTTGGGGCGATGACAGATCTTCTTCTTGAGGCTTGGGTTAGCGGCCTGATTGAATTCAATAAATTTGAATGGATGCTGGGTGCGGGCGAAGCTTGGAAACCGGGCACTAAGCTGAAGCTACTTTTCGCAGGTTACAACGGGACGCGCAACACAGGTTCGGATGTCCGCGTGGAAGAAATTCTGCGGCAAGTGCGGCGCATTTTGGGCGCGGAGAATGTTGAGTTGAGCGTGATGTCACAGAATTTCGAGCTAACCCGCGGATATTTTGGTGATGCGAGACAGGTACCGCTGCCCGACTTGTTTCCGCCTTTTTTGCATTCCGAAGTCCGCAAAAACGACGGCGTGGTGGCGTGCGAAGGCTCCATGTTCAAAAGCAAGTTTGCGAATGCACTTACAACCATGATGATCGGCGCGCTAGGCATTGCTGCGGCGCAAAACAAATTGAGCGTTGGCTTTGGCGCAGAGGCGGGAGAAATGGATCCGCTGCTGCAGAAAATGTGCAAAAGGTATTGCCGCGATTCGCTGATCATCACTCGGAATATTGAGTCGCAGAGCGTTTTAGGAAAGCTAGGCGTCCCCACCGAACTGGGAACCGACACGGCGTGGACTTTCGAACCGCTTGGGCCGGAGTACGGACGCAAGGCGCTGTTGGATGCGGGCTGGGACGGGAAAATGCCGGTGCTCGGGATTTGCCCCATCAATCCGTTTTGGTGGCCGGTGAAGGCATCGCTCGCAAAATGGTGGGCGCACTCGATTGCGGGTGCCTACAAAAATAGCTATTACCGCACGATTTATTTTCATCGCTCGGGGCGCGAAGTGGATGCGGCGTATGAACAATATTTGACGGCTATGGCGGGCAGCGTCGCACGCTACAAGGAATCGCGCCCGGTGTTCCCTGTCTTAGTAGCAATGGAAATGCTCGATCGCGATGCGTGCCAGCGCGTGGCAGAAAAACTGGGCGGCGCTCCTGTTTTTGCGTCGGACCGATATAACATGTACGAAATTGTGAGCATTTTGCGGAGTTGTGACCGGATGCTTTCTTCGCGCTACCACGCAATTGTAACGTCGATGCCAGCTGGCGTCCCGTCGGCGGGAGTGACCATGGACGAGCGAATTAGCAATCTGATGCGCGAGCGCGGCCACAATCATTTGCTCGCGCGCGTGGATGATCCGGATTTGAACGACAAAATCGTTGCATCTTTAAAACTTCTTGATTCCGATACGGAAGAAATTCGCGATGCTATCGGAGAGACTGTGGCGCGCAATTCGCTATTGATGGCGCGCATGGGTACGTATTTCGAAGAGCAGGTTGCCCGGCGGTATCCGGGCTTTCCAATTCGGAGCGGCGTTCTGGGATGGCAGGATTATCTGCCACCGCTCAGTCCTAATTTGCACAAATTGGTTGAAAAGTACAGCGGGGCGTTGGCTTCCTAATAACATCTAGAATGACTTTTCTGGAAAATATTTTCGAGCGCTTGAGGCAGAGGGCCGGCGAACCGGTGCTAGGTGAAATTCGCGACGGCAAAGTCAAATCAGTGTCCGGAGACGAATTGCTGGGCTTGGTGCAAGAGGCGAGGGATTTCTTGAACGCGCGCGGCTTAAGGAAGGGCGATCGCTGCGCTCTGCTCGGCTCCAACAGCATTCGTTGGGTGGCGCTGGATCTGGCGATGATGGCTGAAGGGATTGTGGTGGTGCCTTTATATTCGCGCCAAGCGCCGCTTGAGCTCGTGGCCATGTTGAAAGATTCGCTGCCGGCGAGGATCTGCTGTTCCAACGCGAAACTTTCTGCCGAAATCACGAAGCAATGGCCTGCAGCGCCGCACATCACCCTCTTCGATACGATTTTTGCGGGGCAACCAGCGAACCCGGCGCCGCCCGGACATCACGAGGATTCCGAAGTGTTGACGATTATTTATACTTCCGGGACTTCGGGCGAGTCCAAAGGCGTCCTGCTCAATGTGGCAAACCTGAACCACATGCTTGCTTGCACCAATGCGCGGCTGGATCAGCTGATGGTCCAGCACCCCAAGCAGGAGCCCGATGAAATTTTCCATTATTTGCCGTTCTGTTTCGCGGCTTCCTGGATCCTTTTGCTTACGGCGCTATCGCGCGATAGCGTTTTGACACTTTCGACAGACGTATCGAAGCTCGCTGAAGATTTGAAGCTTTGCACGCCGGATTATTTTTTGAATGTTCCCACGCTGCTTGAACGCGTGCGGGCAAAAATCACAGAAACAATTCAGAAACGTGGAGGTTTCCCAGCTTTTGTATTCACGCGAGCGCAGCAAGGGTATAGGCGGCAGCAAAATAAGGACTCGCGTTTGTTTGAGTCTTTGTGGCTATGGCTAGCGAGACGAGTTATGTTCCCGGAAATACGAAAGAGCATCGGACCGAAACTAAAAGCGCTGATTTGCGGATCGGCGCCGTTGTCCATCGAAACACAGTTTTTTTTCATGATGCTTGGAATACCCGTGCTGCAGGCTTATGGACTCACGGAGACGACGGCGATTTGTACTCTGGACGATCCGACCCGCGTGAAGCCTGCATGGGTGGGATTGGCGATACCAAGAATCGAAATGAAGCTGGCCGAGAACGGAGAAATTTTGGTGCGCGGGCCGAATATTTTCCCTGGTTATTGGAAGCGCCCAGAAGAAACCGCCAAGGCGCTCGAAGGCGGCTGGTTCCACACCGGCGATCAAGGCGAAGTGGACCTGGCGGGATACTGGCGCATTACCGGCCGGCTGAAGAATCTGATCATCCTGAATTCGGGCCACAATATCGCTCCCGAACCGCTCGAAGAGGAGCTGGCGCGGCACGTGCCGGAGGCGCAGCGAGTTATTTTAGTTGGTAATCAGCGAAGTTTTCTTGCGGCTCTGGTGACCGCTCATTCTTCGAATGGATTGACGCACGCCGACATCGAATTCGCGATTGAGCAAGTAAACAGCGATCTGCCACACTACAAACAGATCCGCACGTTTGCCATTCTTCCGGAGCCGTTGAGCCCTGAAAACGGCTTGCTGACTACAAATGGTAAGCTCAAGCGCGACGCAATTGCCGCGCGTTTCGCAACGGAGATCGAACAGATGTATCAAAAGAAACCTGCATGAAGACATTTCAAGGCAAGACGCTTTCGTGGCAAATCGTTGAGGGAACCATTGAGCTCATCCTCGATCATGCTCCGTGCAACGAAATTGGCTTAGCCGTGCTGGCTGAACTCGAACAATTCATCGCGGCACTGCCACAATTTAAGGGCGAAGCGCACGCGCTAATTATTTCAAGCGCGCGCACCGAAGGCTTTTGCGCGGGGGGCGATTTGCGCGAGCTTTTTTATCTTTCGCAGGAATTGCCGGCGCAAGAGCGGCTGTCTGGCCTGCGAGATTTCATCGAGCGTATCCACGCAGTGATGAATGCCCTCGACGAAGCTCCCTTCACGACGATAGCCGCCGTGAACGGGCTTACGTTTGGCGGCGGATTTGAACTGGCGCTCACGTGCGATTTGATCATTGCGGACAAGATGGCGCGCTTTTGTTTTCCGGAGTTGCGACTGGGGCTGATACCAGGATTTGGGGGAATTCCGCGGCTAAAGCGCGATCTGGGAAATGCGGTAGTTCGCGATTTAGTGCTTACCGGCCGCAGCATCAATGCCGCGAGAGCGCATTCTGCCGGCATCGTCAGCCAAGTGACAGCAGAAGGGGACGTGCTACGCGTTGCGCGCCAAACGGCAGCGCAGCTGAAAAAGTTTGACCACGGCACGGCCTCGGCAGCCAAACGATTTATCAAGCCAATCCCTTACGACGAACTGCGACGCGAGATCGAGATCTTCTGCGATCTTTTCATGCGCCCGGCGGTGGAGAAAGGGCTGCGTAAGTTTGTGGAAAGCAAAGACGCGCTGCCC
Organism: Binatus sp. (SeqCode); assembly: GCA_035602755.1. Lineage (GTDB taxonomy): Bacteria > Acidobacteriota > Terriglobia > Acidiferrales > UBA7541 > Palsa-295. The sequence continues at coordinate 147,285 of DATNLR010000076.1, forward strand.
TATTTGCCTTGAGTCCAGGGCGCCAGGGCATTTTGCGTCCGATTTGTGGCAACATAGAGGCATGAGCTCCATACAGAGCACAACCGACGAAGTATTGCGGCTGGCCGCCGAACATTTTAAAGTGCCGCGAGAGCAGCTCACGGCTGACGACGACTTTTTCAAAAAGCTCGGCATTAACAGCCTGCAGGCGCTGGATTTGCTGACGCGCATCGAACACCATTTCAAAATCGAGCTGCCCGATTACGAACTGCAAGGCGTGAGCGATTTCCGCACCCTCGCCGAGCGCATTCAATTGCGCCTCTGATGCTTGACCTCCGCGAATACCAATCCCTGGGCGAAGCTTTGCGCGCGGCACTGGAACGCTGGCCGGAGGAAGTTTGTCTGATTGAAGCGGACCGCGAACTCGAAAAGGCCCGCTTAACCTACAAACAATTTAAGGAAGTTGCCTTGCCGCTCGCGAGCGCGTTGCAAGATGCGGGCTTCAAGAGCGGAAGGCGCGCTGCCATCGTCATGACCAATCAGTCGAAATGGCTGATTTCTGCATACGCAATTTTCTTCTGCGGCGGGATCCTTGTGCCACTGGATTACAAGCTGACGGCCGGCGAGCAGCTTCAGCTTCTTGCACATTCGAAAGCTGAGTTTCTAATCGTCGAATATCATCTTTGGCGCGCGATCATGCAAGCGGATGGCTTCAAGAATTTGGGCGCGCGCGTCGTGCTTGTGACGGAAGCGCCGAACGGCGCTGATCTAGGCGGGGCGGAACGCTGGGAGGAATTTAACAGCGCGCGGGAACCGCGCTTCGTGCCGCGCACCCGGCAGGATGAGGCCTGCATCGTCTATTCCTCAGGCACCGGCGGACGCCCAAAAGGCTGCCTGCTTACACATGAGAATTATCTTGAGCAGTGCATGGCCCTCACGGCGCTATATCCCTTCTCCCCTGGGGTGCGCTACCTGAGCATCCTGCCGACGAATCACGCGATCGATTTTATGATCGGGTTCATCGGCCCGTTTACTTGCGGCGCAGCCGTAGTACATTTGCGCACGCTTCGTCCGGAATATATCCGCGAAGCCTTCACCCGTTACAAAATTACCTATATGACGCTGGTTCCGATGGTGCTGAAGAGCCTGGAACGCGGTCTGCGGCAGCGATTCGCGGATTTGCCGAAAGGACGTCGCGCGGTCCTGAATGCACTGATCAAGACAAATCGCGCACTTACCCGGCGCGAGCCGAACGTGAAGTTAAGCCGGAAGTTGCTGCGCCGAGTACACCATGCCTTTGGAGGCGAACTGCGCGCCTTTTTCGTTGGCGGCGCGTTCACCGAACCTGCAACACTGCAGTTTTTTTACGATCTCGGAATCCCAGTGGGAAACGGATACGGCTGCACGGAAGCTGGAACCGTCATTACGGTGAACGACTTCAAGCCTTTTCGCGCGGACACCGTAGGCAAGCCCCTTCCCGGCATGGAAGTGAAAATCATGTGTCCCGATGCTGAAGGAATCGGAGAAGTAGCCGTTCGCAGCAAAACGATTATGTCGAAATATCTCGACGATCCCGAAATGACCGCGCAAACGATCATGGATGGTTGGCTGATGACCGGAGATTTAGGCCGCATGGATGCTACCGGCCATCTGCAACTTTTTGGCCGCAAGAAAAACATGATCGTCACGGAAGAAGGCAAAAACATTTATCCCGAAGATATTGAAACTGCATTTGAAGGCCTGCCCGTAAAAGAATTCTGCGTGTTTGCAGCAAATTATCTGTGGCCGCAGCGCTCGATGGTGGGCGAGCAATTGGTGATCGTGCTGCGCCCGGAGGCCGGAAAAGCGATCGACAAGGAATTAGCGGAAGATCTTGCGGCACGCAATCGGCGGTTGACGAATTACAAGCGCGTGCATGGCTATTTGGTGTGGGGTCGAGATTTTCCGCTCACGGCGTCAATGAAAATTAAACGTGGCGAATTGGCAGAGCAGATTCGCGGGACGGTCGATCGCTCTGCGGTGGTGGCTCTGTGAGCTGGCTGAGTGGCCCCAAAAAAGACACCAAAGCAAGCGAGCCGAGTTATCTCGCCATTGTGAATCCGGCGGCGGGCAATGGCCGATGCCGCAGGTTTTCGCATGCTACTTTGGGTCGAGTTCGCCGGCTTGGAATTGACTTGGTAGTTTTTGAAACCACGCGCCGCGGAGAAGCCTCCGAAATCGCCCGCAAGGCTTATCGAGAAGGCTTTCGAAATTTTCTGGCCGTCGGCGGAGATGGCACTTCCTTCGAAGTTCTAAATGGACTTTTCCCGGAAGCCGGCTATCATGGCGGCCGCATTGCACTTGGTTTTCTGCCGCTCGGAACGGGCAATTCATTCCTTCGCGACTTCACCACGCAAGGCCTCGAGCATACTTTGCAAGCGTTGCGCCAGAAACGACGTCGCGCGTGCGATGTGATTCGTCTGCGGCACGCGAAGGGGGAACTTTATTTTATAAATCTACTAAGCCTGGGCTTTCCTGCCGATGTGGGCGAGACGGCCAATCGAGAGTTCAAGAGTTGGGGCGAGCTTGGTTATATTTTTGCAGTATTCAAACGCTTGATGGGATTGAAACATCTGCCGTTTGCACACCGGTTAGACGGCGCCGAAGAGTGGAATGTCGAGCCGGCACTATTCCTTTCTTTCAGCAACAGTAAATTCACCGGTGGAAAGATGATGATCGCACCGCAGGCGGACCCCACCGATGGATTAATCGAGTACGTTCGCTGGGCACCAGTGGGACGCCTCAATTTGCTTAAGAATTTTTCGGGCTTGTTTACAGGTAAACACATCGAGCATCCGCTGGCCTCGCGCGCCGGGGCCAAGCGCGTTGAATTCCGATTGGATGGACCGGTGAATTTGATGGTCGATGGCGAGATCTTGAATCTTGAGTGCCGCTCGCTCGAAATTCTTCCCGGCGCGTTCGACGCGATCGTATGAGAAAAGCATTCCTGACGATCCGAGCGCTTGTTCTGTGGGCTGTCAGCGGAATTCATTTCGCGGTCGTATGCATATTCCTGATCATCCTCGCTGCCTTCGTCGATCCAAGAAAAAATGATTGGCCGCAGCGTCTTTTCTTCCGCAATATCTTGCGTCTGATCGGCACGAAGCTCGAGGTTCATTGCGCGCCGGGCTTCGACCTAACGCGCACGAGTATCTTTATCTCCAATCATGTGAATATTTTCGATCCGTTTGTGGTGTACTCGGCGATACCACAATTCCTGCGTGGGTTCGAACTGGCTTCGCATTTCAAGATTCCTATCTATGGTTGGATGATGGGAAGGTTCGGCAACATCCCGGTGCCGGACGAACGTTCGCGCGCAGGCCTGGAGACCATGACCAATCTCGCGAAAGCTGCCCTTGATTCTGGAGTTAGCTTAATCGCTTTTCCGGAGGCGGGCCGCACGCGCGACGGCCACGTGCACGAGTTCAAGAAAGGCATTTTCAACCTGGCGCACAAATTCGGCGTACCAATCGTTCCTGTAAGCATCTGCGGTTCGTACCAGTTTTTCCGAACGGGGCATTGGATGATTTATCCGGGAAAGATGACGGTGCATTTGCACGATACCATCGAGACTGCGGGTATCGAACGCGCTGAAGTGGATTCTCTCCGGCGGCGTGTGCACGATATTGTGGCGGGCCCGGTAGAAAAATCCCTGGATGAATACCCTGCAGAGAAAATCTAGGTGGCGTCGACGTCCGGAAGAGTGCGTCCAGCGCGGAGCTCCTGCCAGGTGTAAACCACGCGATGAATCACGGTGATGGTGGAAAATGTCGCGATTACCCAAAGCACTTGCGCCATGCGATTGAATGCGCCGCCAATGATTAACAGAACGAGGCGCTCCGGGCGCTCCAGAAATCCAACCTTGCATAAGGGAATCAGCGATTCCGCGCGCGCGCGCGAATAACTCACCATGAACGAGCTGGCCATCGCCACGGCCGCGAGCGCCATGTAAAACGGTCTTCCGATTAGCGTGTAATGAACGACCAGCCCCATATAAAGCGCGAGATCCGAATAACGGTCCAGCGTGGAATCCAGGAATGCGCCAAATGCGGTAACCCGTCCGACGCGGCGCGCCACTTGCCCGTCGGCCATGTCCAGAAAGCCGGCCAGAAAGAGGACCGCTGCAGCTTGGCGGAATCGTCCCATGGCGAAAAGTACTGCCGCCCAAGAATTCACGGCTAGCCCCAAAAACGTGAACATGTTTGGCGTGATTCCTGTGGCGGCTAGGCCGCTGACGACATGGCGCAGAAGCCATCCGCCGCCTTCGCCGATCCAATATGTGATGGGGCGCTTTCGCGTGGGCTGTTCGGTGGACATCGTTTAAAAATAATACACTGGAAAGGCGCGGACGGATACGCGACGCTCGCGCTTCGCGTCAGCGATGCTTGCATTTGGAAATGAAGAATTTCAGCGAGGCTTCAGCAACATTACCGGAACGTTCGCGGCATGGCGCAATTTTGGTTCAGTCACTGCTTGCACTTCTTCTGGAGTGAAACCGGGGGCAACCTCTCGCAGTACCAAGCCGTCCGGGGTGACGTCCATTACTGCGAGGTCAGTAATTACTGTGTCCACGCACTCAATTGCAGTTAGCGGATAGCTGCACGACTTCACAATTTTGGGCGAGCCATCTTTTGCAGTGTGTTCCATGGTGACGATAAGCCTTTTGGCGCCGACGGAAATATCCATGGCGCCGCCGATTCCGCCCGCGCCTTTTGCGCCGGGGACGCGCCAATTCGCGAGGTCGCCGCGCTCTGAGACTTGAAGCCCGCCCAGGATGCAAATATCAAGATGGCCGCCGCGCGTCATCACGTGGGCATCATCCTGAGAAAAATATGCACCCCCGGGAAGAAGTGTTACCGGGACTTTCATCGCGTCAACCAGATCGAAATCCTCTTCGCCGGATCTTGCGCGCGGGCCCATGCCGAGAATTCCGTTTTCACTATGGAAATACACCGAAATATTCGACGGAACGTACGCGGCGATGAGATTCGGAATTCCCCAACCGAGATTTACGTAAACTCCGTCAGGCAATTCCATGGCCGCACGTTCGGCAATTTGTTCCCGCGTGAGCCGCGATTTAGACATAACGTTTCCCGGCAGCCTGCACGATGCGATCTACAAAAATCGACGGCGTCACGATGGCTTCAGGGTCGAGCTCGCCCGGGGGGACGATTTCTTCCACTTCCACAATCGTGAATTTCGCTGCAGTGGCCATAATCGGATTGAAATTTCGGGCGGCCTTGCGATAGATCAAGTTTCCCATGTGGTCCGCGCGATGCGCGCGAATGAAGGCGTAGTCCGCGCCAAGTGCTTGCTCCAGAATGTAACGTTTTCCGCGGATTTCACGCTCTTCTTTGCCGCGGGCGATTTCAGTACCTACTCCCACCGGTGAGAAAAATGCCGGGATGCCTGCGCCGTACGCGCGCATCCGTTCGCACAGGATTCCTTGGGGGACAAGCTCGAGCTCGATTTCTCCAGCGTCAAACTGCTCTTGAAAATATTTCGCACCCGGGCCGGGGAAGGCCGCAACCACACTGCGGATTTGCTTATTCTTGAAAAGAATGCCAAGTTCGCCTTCGCCTGTGCCGCAATTATTGCTGATAACACTAAGATTCTTCGCACCTTGCCGAGCCAGTCCCTGGATCAAATTGTTGGGGAAGCCGGCGCCGCCGAACCCGCCAAACATAATCGTTGCGCCATCCGGTATGTCCGCTACGGCGGCATCGATTGAAGGAAAAACTTTCTCTTTTAAGGGCATCGTGGCGATCTCTGATTTTTTATCATGGATGGCTTGAATTCGTAAGGGGGACGGGAGGGGGCCGGCTCGTTCAGGTTCAGGGACCCAGGACGTCATTCGAGTACGACCGCTAAGTAGTCTTTCCCTGAAAAGTACAGTAAGCCCTGCATTACACATCAGCCTCTAGAGTTTCAAGATGCGCTGATGTCCGCAGCGGACGAAAAGGACGGGCGCGATGGCCGCGATTGAGTACGGTAGCTATTATTGGTGCGTGATCCTGAACGGGAAAGAGCAAAACGTTCCGGGCGAATCCGTCTTCCTGCATGCAGACGAGCTGGCTTTGGACCCAACGGGCGCCTTGATCTTCAAGAGCGCCGGGCGCCGTCCGGCGGGCGCGGAACCCCAGCAGAACAATGGCAAAAACGGTGACAAAAACTCCGCGAAAAACGACCAGAGGGGCAAGGACGAGGAGAAGGACGACAAGGACAGCAAAGACGGCGGCGAAGACAAGGAAGGAAGCATGATTTACTTGGCTTTCGCTCCCGGCTCTTGGAGGACTGTCTATGCCGCCAAGCTGCAAGACGGTGCGCCAGCCTTGGTGGAGCACTGGAAGGCAGCCAACGGAAATCCCGGACTTTCCAGCGTGGTGCCTGCCAATTCCGGGGCTGAAGGTTATCCCGCTCGCGAGTAAAGCCGCTCTCTAGCGGCGGGCCCGGCTAACATCGCGCAGCCATACAGGGTTTTATCTGCTTACCCTCAGCGTATCCCCGATTGCAGCATTTTCGCGCTTACCCCAATATGCGCCTTTGACGAGGATGTAGGGTCTCCGAGAGATTATGCAAAACCGGCGTGTTTCTCCAAATCTGATATTCACTCATTAACACTGTGAATATATCTCTCAATTTTCCATACACATAGCGGGGAGTCGATTCGCCCATGATGTGGCTTGTTCGTCTCGCTTTACAGCGACCCTATACCTTCGTGGTCATGGCGGTTCTTATAGCCATACTGGGCATCGGCTCGATTTTGACTATGCCGGTGGACATCTTCCCTGCCATCAATATTCCGGTCGTCAGCGTGATCTGGACGTACACGGGCTTGCTTCCTGACGACATGGAAAAGCGCATCGTGCTGATTTGCGAGCGCGCGATGACCACCACGGTGGACGACATTCAACACATTGAGTCACGCAGTTATCCGGGCATCGCCGTCATCCGAGTGTACTTTCAGCCAAACGTTCACGTGGAACTTGCATTTGCGCAGGTTACGGCGCTGGTTCAGACGCTGCTGCGCACCTATCCGCAAGGGACCTTTCCTCCGCTGATCGTGAAGTACGACGCTTCCAGCGTGCCGATTATCCAGCTGGGTGTTAACAGCCAGACGCTCTCGGAACAGGACCTTGCCGATTTTGCTCAAAATTTCATCCGCACTGACCTCGCGCGCATTCAGGGAGCATCCATTCCGCTTCCCTACGGAGGAAAAACCCGCTCGATCATGGTGGATATCGATCCGCGAGCGCTCTACGCGTATCAAACTTCCCCCAGCGATATATCGGCTGCCGTTGGTAACCAGGCGCCGATCATTCCCGCCGGAACGGCCAAGATGGGAACCAGGGAATATTTCATTAGTACGAACAGCAGTCCCTCCGCCGTGGAGGAATTCAACCTGTTGCCGGTGAAGACGGTAAACGGATCCACTGTTTACATGAAAGACATCGGACATGTGCGCAACGGTTTCGCGGTGCAAACAAATATCGTGCGCCAGGACGGAACGCGCGGGGCGTTGCTCACAGTTTTGAAACACGGAGAAACTTCCACACTGAAAATTGTGAGTGATGTTCGGAAGCAATTGCCATCGGCGCTAGCTGGATTGCCGAAAGAACTAAAAGTGACGCCACTGTTCGACCAGTCGGTTTACGTGCGCGCTTCCGTGTGGGGAGTTGTTAGGGAGGCTACGATTGCCGCTGTCCTCACCGGCATGATGATTCTGCTTTTTCTAGGCAGCGTGCGCAGCACGATGATTGTCTGCACCTCGATTCCGCTTTCCATCCTCACATCGATCATCGTGTTGCACATGCTCGGCGAATCACTGAACGTGATGACGCTGGGAGGGCTCGCGCTCGCTGTAGGAATTCTGGTGGACGATGCCACCGTAGAGATCGAAAACACGAATCGTAACATCGCCATGAAAAAGCCCATTGTGCGGGCAATCTTAGACGGCGCGCAGCAGATTGCTACACCCACGCTGATTTCGTCGCTCTCCATTTGCATCGTGTTCGTGCCGGTTCTCTTGCTGCAAGGCGCGGCGAAATATTTATTTACGCCGCTCGGCATGGCCGTGGTCTTCGCCATGTTGACCTCCTACATGCTCACGCGCACCTTAGTGCCCACCATGATGCATTACCTGATGAAGCCCGAATTGCCGCTGATTCAAAGGCAGGAAGATGCTCCGGCGCGGCCTGGGGACAGCTGGATTTGGAAAGTACACAAGGGTTTCGATAAACGGTTTGAGAGAGGCCGCGAAAAATATCGCGAATCTTTGCACTGGATCATGGACCGCCGTTTGCTGGTCGTAGGCGCATTTGGAGCCTTCGCTGTTCTATCTTTTGTGCTGGTGCTCTTCGTGGGCCGCGACTTTTTCCCGACCGTGGATACCGGACAAATCCGCATTCACATCCGTCCACCGGTCGGCACGCGTATCGAGGAATCTGAGGTACTCTTTGCCGGGATCGAAAAGGAAATCCGGGAAATTATTCCCGCAAAAGACCTGCAAACCATTCTGGACAACATCGGTCTCCCGAATAGCGGCATCAACCTGGCTTTCAGCGACACGGCCACAATCAGCAATGGCGACGGCGACATTCTCGTGGACATGAAAAAGCGCGGATCGACTGAACTTTATACGCGGCGCATTCGAGAAGCGATTCACCAGCGCTATCCGGGCGTCGTCGTTTTTTTCTTACCCGCCGATATGACCACCCAAATTCTGAATTTCGGCCTTCCCGCCGCGATTGACGTGCAGCTTTCGGGCCGCGACGTCCAGAAAGACTATCAAATCGCGAAGGAAATTCGCGATCGTGTGGCGAACATCCCGGGAACCGCCGACGTTCTGGTCTTTCAAGAGCCGAATTACCCGTCTATCGATGTGCATGTAGATCGCATAAAAGCGGACCTGGTCGGAGTCACGCAGCAAGCGGTCGCCACCAATATGTTGGTCTCGCTCAGCGCGACCGGACAAATCAACCCGATCCAGTGGGTAGATCCCAAAAACGGAGTGAGTTACAACGTGCTGGTCCAAACTCCGCAATACCGTGTGGATTCGCTCACCGCTTTGGCGCAAACTCCGGTCAGTTCAGGGCCGTCCGGCACACCGGCTCCGGTGCTGCCCACCGGCGAACCGGCACCGATTCAGGCATCGCTTTCCTATGGCGATCCGAATGCGCAGTCCAATCCCACACAGTATCTGGGCAATCTCGCGAACTTCCGGAGAAGCACAACAGCGGAAGCCATCGACCATTACGATATTCGACCGGTGTACGACATCGAGGCGAGTCTCGATCGACGCGATTTGGGCGGCGTAGCCAGCGACATTCGCAAAATCATCGATCAATACAAAAAGCAATTGCCACAGGGATCCAAGATAGACCTGCGCGGCCAAGCCGAAACAATGAACGATTCGTTTCTGCGATTAGGCTTCGGCATAATTTTCGCAATCATTCTGGTGTACCTGCTGATGGCCGTGAATTTTCAGTCCTGGATCGATCCATTGATTGTTTTGGCCACCATTCCTGCCACATTAGCTGGGATTTTGTGGATGCTGTTCGTGACTCACACCACGCTGAACGTGCCGTCGCTGATGGGCTCTATCATGGCAATCGGTGTGGCGACGGCCAATTCGATCTTGCTGGTGACGTTTGCTAACGACGAGCAAATCGACGGAAAGAAACCCGTAGAAGCAGCCATCTCCGCGGGTTACGTGCGCGTTCGGCCAGTGCTAATGACGGCCTTGGCCATGATTATCGGCATGCTTCCAATGGCCCTCGCTTTCGGAGAAGCAGGCCAACAAAACGCGCCATTAGGACGCGCAGTGATTGGAGGTCTCCTTATGGCGACGACGTCCACTTTATTCTTTGTGCCGATTATTTACAGCTTCTTGCGCAAAGAAGCTCCAATCAATTTTGAAAAGAGAATTGAGGAAGAGGCCGAAGGAAAAGTATAGGAATGCCTTAGTGGAAAGCGAAGTCTGTTTTATTTCAATAGCAGCAAAGGACCATGGCATGTACGACGAAACGAAAAGCCTGAAACCGATTCCGCAACCTGAGAACAAAAGCTCACCAGGCCCGGTGACGGCGACTACCAATTCCGACGCAAAAGGATCGGATCCGTCCGAGAAAAAGGAACCTCCCAAGGAAAATCGCGAAGCTACAAAGCGCAAGGCGAAGAAGATCGCTCTGTGGGCGGTGGTTGGATTGGCAGTGTTGCTGCTCATTGCAATTGTCCCGCGCCTTTTCCGTCGCCATACGCTGGCAAAGGACAAAAAGACCCAGCAAAATGCTGTTCCATCGGTCACCGTCGTTCAGGCGCAAGCGATTCCGCCAGGTGTTGACGTAGAACTTTCCGGCACTATGTCAGCCATAACGGACGCTCCGGTTCTTGCGCGCGCGAATGGCTATTTGGTGAAACGATTCGTCGATATTGGCGATCACGTGCACAAAGGTCAGCCCATGGCCATCATTGACGCACCCGACCTGGATCAGCAAGTGAATCAAGCGCAAGCCGCCTTGCGCGAAAGCCAATCGTCGTTACAACAGTCGCAATCAAGCCTCAATCAAGCGCAGGCTAATCAAGGACTCGCTGCTGTCGACGCGCAACGTTGGGCTCGGTTGAACGAAAAAGGCGCCGTGTCGCACCAGGAAAACGATACCTATCAGACAAATTACCAAGCGCAGACGGCGAACGTGGCTGCCTTTAACGCCAACGTGGAAACTGCGCGCCATAACATTGCCGCGAGCGAGGCGAGCCTGCAACGGTTGATCGTTCTGCAGGATTACGAGAAAGTTCGCGCTCCTTTCGACGGCATCGTAACCGAACGCAATCCCGACATCGGCGCGCTGATTTCTCAAGGCAGCACACTTCTATTTCGCATCGCGCAGATCGACGTATTGCGCACCTATATTGAAGTGCCGCAGACCAATGCATCCTTCGTAAAGGATGGCGACCCCGCCTGGATAAGCTTTGCCGAATATCCTGGACGTAGCTTCACCGGGGCGATTACGCGTACGGCGGATTCTCTCGATCCCGTCACGAGGACAATGCTCACCGAAGTTCAGCTACCAAATAGCGACCATCTGCTAATGCCCGGCATGTATGCCACGGTGAAATTAACTGTGCCCACGCGGGGGTCTGTCGTGCTGATACCCGGTGAGGCGTTGATCATCCGCGCGCAAGGGCCGCTCGTAGCGACGGTCACCGATCAGAACACCATCCATATGCAGCAGCTCAACATCGGCCACGATTATGGCAACACAGTGGAAGTCTTGGGCGGGCTTTCAGCCGGACAAAAGGTGGTGGTAAATCCGGGCGACAGCGTGCTCGAAGGCGCGAAGGTAAATCCTGTTCCAAGCAAGCTATCGCCGGAGAACCCAACATCGAGGGGCTCGGGTTCTCCGGGGCAAGCAGCGCCCAAGTCGCAAGGTCAGTCACAGGATCAATCGCAAGGACAAGGTCAATCGCAGGGTCAGAGTCAATCCCAAGGGCAATCGCAAAACCAATCTCAAGGCCAGTCCCAAAAGCAATCGAAGCAATCTTCCCAGAAGAAGTGAGGGATGTGGTGAGATTTCAGTTCACGTTCAAATGCTCAAATAAATTAGTCCAGTCGCTCGCGACTAGCCTCCTGATTTTACTGACTTGCGCTTCCCCCGCGGTTGCGCAAGAGGATTCCTCGAAAGGTGTTGCAGAAACAAACACGGTTCACACGGATTTCCGAACTCCGGGACCGTGGTTTCTAATTCCCTATCACTCGCCTGCAGTAAAAGCGGCTCGAACCACAGATTCCGACCGCCTATCGGAGCTGATCCGCGGAGACACCCTTTATCTCACTCTCGAGGACGCCATCGACCTGGCTATCGAAAACAATTTCGATGTGGAAATTCAGCGCTTTGACCATGAGTTTGCCCTCACGGACATTATGCGCAGCAAAGGGGGAGGACTTTTGCGCGGAATCACCACTACGATTACCGAGATGCCTTCCGGCGAAGGTGGCCCCGGCGAACCGCTGCTTACCACCGTTGGCGGATATTCTCCGGTGATTCAGCTTCCCAGCAGTGCGGCCAACCTTGCAACCATCACCAGCACGACTACAGATTTGTCCGTTACCGGTTCGACTTCACCCGCGTCCTCAACCACGGGCCCTATTACCAGTACACTCGGTTTATCCAACGGACCGGCGGTGCCGCAATTCGATCCCGAGATTGTCGGGCAGGTTTCAATTTCTCAACAGATCATGCCGCAACCAAGTTCGTTCGGCACCGGATCCAACGTTGAGGAAAGCCACGGATTGCTGGTTAATGTGGGCTATCAGCAGAGTTTTTCTCCAGGCACACAACTGATGGTCACGACGAATAGTAACTCCATCAATTCCAGTTCGATGAGCAACAATCTGAATCCATCAACGAGCGGCTATTTCGATGTTTCAATCGTTCAACCGTTACTTCAGGGATTTGGAATCCGTATGAACCGAAGATTTATTCGCATCGCAAAGAATGAGGACAAAATCGCCGATTACGTCTTTCGCCAGCAATTGATTAGTACGGTGTCGGACATTACTCGTCTTTACTGGGACTTCGTTAGCCTTACCGCCGATTTGAAAGTGAAACGCGAATCCCTCGCCGAAGCTCGGCGCCTCTACGAAGACACGCGCAATCGTGTGGAACAAGGAACGCAGGCGCCGGTGCAATTGACTTCCGCGCAAGCGCAAGTCGCAACCAGCCGCCAGGACTTTATTAATTCCGAAGGCTTGGTGTTGCAGCAGGAATTGCTGCTCAAAGAATTGCTCACGCGACGCGGTATTTCCGACCCCAGGGTTGCCAAAGCAAAAATTGAAGCGCTCACTGCCATAGAGACGCCCGACAGGGACACAATCGATCCGCTCGGCACTCTGCTTCAACAAGCGATAGAAAATCGACCGGATCTGCGACTGGCCCAAGTTCAGCTCGAGAATACGAATATCAGTTTGGAGGGATCGCGCAACGACGTTCTGCCCCAACTTAACGTGGTGGCTTCCATGCAGAACAACGGCTTGGCTGGGTCAGCGAATCCGAACGCTTCGTCCAGCACCATGCCGGCAAGCTCCGGCTTGATGGGAGGATACGGCACCGTAGAGCAACAGATTTTCAGCCGCGACTATCCGAGCTATTCGGTCGGCGTCCAACTAAACATTCCGCTTCGGAATCGTGTGGCGCGCTCGGACTTAACGCGCGACGAATTGCAAAAACGCCAGACCGAGGTGCGCATCAATCAGTTGCATAGCCAAGTCCGCCTGCAAGTGGGCAACGCGGAAATTGCTGTGCGACAAGCGCGCAATTCTTACGAAGCCGCAGTGGAAGCGCGCATTCTGCAGCAACAAGCGCTCGATGTGGAACAGGCACGCTACGATGAGGGCGTTGACACGGCCTTCGACCTGATTCAATACGAGCGCAATTTGGCGCAGGCCGACTCGGCCGAAGTGAGCGCGCTCGGGGTCTATGCCAAATCGAAGTCCGCGCTGGAACGAGCCGTGGGCCTCACGCTTAAGAACAACAACGTGAGTGTCGAGGAAGCTTACGACGGAAAAGTGTCCCGTCCACCCAGCACATTGCCGGCTGTAGAACCAGCGCGCTGATTTCGCGCCTACAGCAACCGATGTATTGTTTTGAACAATGGGGCCGAGTAACTTTTGGCTCTTCTTAAAGTTCCGCAGCTACTATTTAAGCTCTTATGCCGAAGAATATTCTAATAGCGGATGACAATGCTGGCGTGCGAGCTCTGATTCGCACCTATCTCGAAATGCAAACAGAGTTTGAAGTTTGCGGTGAGGCCACCGATGGTGTCGACGCCATCGAGAAGATAAAAGAACTCAAACCGGATCTGATCCTTCTGGATCTGGTCATGCCTAAGATGAATGGTGCGGAAGTCGCTTCGATTATAAAAAGAACAATGCCAACAGTCCCGATCATTTTGTTCTCAGTACATGGAGAGAAAATCGGAAAGTCGCTGGCTTCCGCAGTGGGCGTCGATATCGTGCTTTCCAAGCCGGACGGAATTAGTAACCTGGTGGAGAGTGTAAAAAGCCTGCTCCACGTTGCTTGACCTACTGGTAAAGTTTTGTCCCCTTGAAGGGTCACAGCTGTTCCTTCGAAGTCAGAAAATGCGTGCGCTCCTTCAGGGTGGTGTGTGCCGAGAATTCTTGAAGGTTAGCAGGGCGAACATAAAGCGAAGATCTGATCTCCACTCATGGAACCGACATCATGCCAGGTGACGATCTCTGATATGCAGGGCGTGGCGCATTCTATCGAAGTCACGGCTGCGACTCTCTACAAGGCAGTTGCCCCGGGGCCTTAGAGAGCTTCCGGGAAACGGGTGGGTCGAAGGCATGGCCAGGGGATTAAATACCGTCAGAGTCTCTCATCGGCTTGTCTGGACTCACCCATTTGCTGGCGGCAATGGCCGCGTTGCACGCCTAATGTCACACGCGATACTTCTGGAAACGCTCGATACCGGTGCCGTCTGGCCGCCAAAATAGCTTCATCCGGCAGATGCACCAAGACGAACGAAAGAATCAAGGAATTGGCCGCAAATCCCGGGGGAGACAATGCATGGTGGGCGCAGCTATTAGCCTCGAATCTTTCTGAGGTACGCAAGGTTTTGCGTTTGGTGCGGGCGGTGGGAGTCGAACCCACACGGGCCGTGAAGCCCTGCGGATTTTCATACCGGCTGCGGCTTTCGCCGCCCGAGCGCGGCGCAATCGAGCGCCTGCGCGCGGTTTGTGGTCTGGACTATCCCTTCACCTTCTCCCGGTGCGCTGGGTCTTAGGTGCTGCCCGTCTAGTCTCTACACCTTCCCAGCGGAAATTTCCGTCCGGGCTTGGCTCGGGATTGCCATCTCAGGTTCCCCCGAATTTGGGCAGTTCTGCATCGCCGGTTTCCCGGCGAGCACTCAAGTTACCTTAAGTCCGCTGCGTATGCCATTCCGCCACGCCCGCGTGGCTGTTAGCAGTTGTCTATCTTAGAGCAGGTTGGCGAAATTTACACCTCAGTTTCCGGGATCGGGATGTCGGTGGAACTGGAACGGTTGGCGGCTTTCGGCGTCTTCTTTGGTTTAGGCCTCATGAGGTTGATCGCGGCAGCGTCAAGATCCGTGTTGCCGGCCGTCGCGATCGACGCGGAGATTTTTCGCGTCCAGAATCGCCTTGAAAGGTTCGCTCTGCCATTTCGGAAAAATGAGGTCGGTCGGTTTCGGCAGGTGCAGTTCCTCGGATTCGCTGCTGCGGTTTGGGCTCATTCCCGGTATCCAGTTCGTATACGCGAGAAGGCCGGGGCCTGGCTTTCAATCGTGCGATGTGGCATCCCGGCTCTGTTGGCCACTGAGCCGATTTGCGGAACCGACTGGTTGATGACGTAACGATAGCCGTTGATAGTGTCGCCGACTTGAGTCGAAATTCCAGGAACCCACAGAGGACGTCCAAACTTGTCGATGATTTTCTTCAAACTCGACATGAAAGACCAGTCGCGTAGATGTATTCGGGCTCTGGTGGTAGCATTTCCTAAATGTTAAACCCAAGCGCCGATAAACCGTGTCAGCCTCGGGATTTCTACAATCGACGAGCCAATGAGCTGCGGATGGAGGCGGATGAAGCCATCCAACTCCGAGGCTGGTACCAAGTGGTTTTTATTTCTCTTGGAATTCTGGGCTGTATTTTACTTTACCAAGCTCTCGTGATTAAGAGCCTTCCGCTTTGGATGCCCTTCTTGCTGGTTCCACTTGGCGCCTTAGTCGGTTCGCAGATGAAGCGCTCTCAAGACAAGGCGTGTAAGCTACTCAGGATTGCCGATTACTACGACAAAGGAATTGCACGTCTCGATCAGAAGTGGGACTCGTTGGACGAGGGGCGAGAATTTGCCGATCCAGACCATTTCTACGCCACAGACCTTGACCTGTTCGGTCGCGGATCGCTTTTCCAGCTTATTTGTTCGGCTCGGACCCAGGCAGGTCGAGAAACCCTCGCACGTTGGATGAAAGATCCTGCGAAAGTGGCAGAGGTCCTAGCGCGACACGGAGCGATCTCGGAACTTCGAGGACGTAAGGACCTGCGCGAAATGTTAGCCGCTGTGGGGAGTCTGGAAGTTTCGAACTGTCGCCCGGAGACTTTTCGGGCATGGATCGCGTCACTGTCAGCACCCATTCCTCTCTGGGGATCTCGGGTGGCTGTCTTGTTGGTATTTTTCGTAATACTGCTCCCTATTCTTTATGACATCGGCTTGATCGGCTTACACGCGCTCTTCACAAGATTGGGCGTCGCAGTCTTTCTTGAGATATCGGTTGCCGCGATCTTCTTCCGTCGAGTGCGGTCGATTGACGCGTCAGTACGCCCACTTTCGGTCGAACTTCCTATGGTCGCTGAAATACTCCGAGTTATCGACCGGGAAAGCTTCTCCTCCCCAACGCTGGTTGCTCTTAAGCATCGTACGCGAGAGGCAGGAAAACCGATTGCCAGATTGCGACTTCTTGTCGGCCTGCTTAAGGAACGCGATAACCCGTGGACCGCTTACTTTTCGTTTCTATTGATGTCCGGCACACAATTGACCATGGCCATCGACCGATGGCGTCGACGTTACGGAACCAAAATGTTGGAGTGGCTTGCGGATGTTGGAGAACTAGACGCGCTGATTTCGCTCTCGGCATACGCTTATGAGCATCCCCTCGATATCTTCCCAGAGCTTCGTAACGAAGGCCCGGCGATAGAAACCGAGGGAATCGGACACCCCCTTATCCATGAAGATGCGTGTGTGCGAAATGATTTCCAGCTTGGTGGAGACGTGCGGTTTGTCATCATCAGCGGTTCCAACATGTCCGGGAAAAGTACATTTGTGCGGGCAATCGGACTTAATACCGTACTCGCATGGATGGGAGCACCCGTGCGCTGTAGGAAGCTCAGCTTATCGAGACTAACAGTTGGGGCCTCGGTGCGGGTCCAAGACTCAGTAGTAGATGGGCGATCGCATTTCCTCGCGGAGATGCAGCGCCTACGTCGCATGATCGATGTGGCGAGCGAAACTCCGCTGCTCTATTTGACCGACGAAATCATGAGTGGCACGAACTCTCAGGATCGCAGAATTGCGACGGAATGGGTCGTCCGCGCGTTGGTATTGCGAGGCGCCATCGGAATTATCACGACGCACGATCTGGCTTTGACCGAGATAGCGTCTAATGGACTGCCTGGGCGCAATGTACATTTTGAAGATACGGGTGAGGCTGGAAATCTGGTGTTTGATTACACGCTGCGGCCAGGATTGCTAACTCATTCTAACGCGCTGAATATCGCCCACATGCTGGGGATCGACTCTGCAGCCCGGACCACCGGGTAAAGAAGATCAATCTCAGGACACCCCACAACAGAAAGCTAATAATTGGCGTTACGCTTTAATCCGCGTCCACGGATTTTAGGCGAGGGGCTACCGACCGCGTAAAGCTCCTTTATGCCGATATGAAGGTCGAGAAACTCCTTGAATACGCCACACGCCTGAACATTGGTTCCCTAAAGCGCCGCCTGGGTTATTTGCTCGAATTGTTCTTTCGTGCTGCGGCGGCGATTTTTACCGACGAGATGTTCGTAGCAGAGAGCGCACTATGTCGGCTGCTTCTTCGTTGTTTTCCCCGATGTTTGTTTTTGCTGTTGCGGAGCAGCGGAACGCGATGGGCTTGTGGATGATCCACGGCTCCTGGCAGCGGCATCCCGGTCAAGTCCCGATGGTGCATTGCTAGCGGGCTGTGCCGATGTTTGGGAAGGTTTCCTCGGTCGCTTTGTCGGTGCTGGCCGAGGCTTCGCAGGTCCCGGAGCTGGCTGTGTCGTCACCGGCTCATTCGGTTGTGTCGTTGGAGCATTTGGCCTCGGCTGAGGTCGTATGGGCGATGGCTTTGTGGATCCAGGTTGCTCCGGTTTCACGGGTTGGGTCGATGGCGCACCCGGTTGGGGCCTAGTTGGTTTCGGCGACGGCCGCGTTGTGCCGGGCTGTTCCGGTTTCACGGGCTGAGTTGTCGGAGTACCTGGCTGCGGTCGTGTCGGCCTCGGTGAAGGTCGCGTTGTCCCGGGCTTCACGGGTTGAGTCGTCGGTTCGTCGGGTTGTGGTTTTGTCGGTCTCGGCGATGGCTTCGTCGTCCCGGGTTGCCCAGGTTTCACTGGCTGAGTCGTCGGCTTGCCATGCGAGGGTCTCGTAGGCGGGGTCGGGTTCGGTTTAACGGGTTGTGCTGTCGGAGTCTCTCCTGGCTTTGTCGGCCGTGGAGACGGACGTGTAGTTCCCGGCTTCGTCCCTGGCTGCGTGTTCGGAGGCGTGGTCGGCCTCCACTTTTTGTCCTCGTGCTTTTGCCAATTGCCCTTGTTGTCGCGGCGATAGACGTCACCGTTTCTATCTGTGTAAATGTTGTCCGGCTTCGTCACCGGTTTCGGGATGCGGCCATCGTTCGGCACATCTCGAGTGACGCGGCCTGTATTTACAGGTTTCGCATAAATGTTGTCGCGCGGATAAGGCTGGATGCTCGGCCGGCCCGGACGGCCGCCAGGACCCGATATCGGACGCCCGGGGCGGACGGGCCTGACGTTTGACGGTGGACGATAGTGCGGCGGGCGGTATCCGGGCAGCGGTCGGTAGATCGGACGATATCCGCCGGGCCCCCACCATCCTCCGTTCCAATAGCTAGGGCGCCGGTAATAGGTATTACCCCAACTGATGCTGACGTTGATGAAGCTTGTGCTGTATCCCAGAGCATATCCCCAACCGCCGGAGTAAGGGTTGTACATAACGTGAAAGCCCCAGGTAAATGGACGTGGATAGTAATAGACAGGCCCGATCCACGGACGATAGACGTAGCCTGTCCCGTACACCACAGTTCCATAGTATCTGTAGGTGCCGGTGTAACCGGGCGTGTAGCCCACGTAAACGATGGTCGGAGTAGCGCTGTAAACTTGAACGTAGCGCACGTTGTAAACCGGACTACTCGGCGGAATGGTTTTTACAGAATCAGGCACGCTGTCGGCCACGACCCAGGGGCCTTCCGGACCCGGCCCAACGAACCATACAGCATTGTCGCAAACGTAATATTGACCGCCGATCTTGAGTACCGACGAATCCGTGTTCGCCGCGTACTGAACATCTGTGCTGGGAATGTCCTGGAACTGCGGGTCTCCGTCATAGCTTACTTCGGTTTTGGCTTCGCTGCGTTTGATCGCGGCAGTCTGGGGAATCTCAGAATCTATCACCGCATCTTCCGCCTCGTTTGTTCCCGGCACCGCTGCCAGCGCATCTCCAATCGATGAAGCCGGAGCAATCTTTTTGAAAGACGAAGGCAATTGATCTCCGCGCTCGTAAGACCAAGGCCCGTCCAGCGATTTATTGCTAAACCAGCGTCCTGAAAGCAGCAGGTAATATTTGTTCGTGGCGATTTCTTTAATCCAAGTCGTTTCCGTGTTGCTCGCGTACAAAAGTTCGTTGCCGGTCAGCGCCGTCCATTTCGGAGCACCATCGGTCACGATTAGTTCCGTTGGAACCGTCGTGGTAATAATCTGGGGCGCGGGGCCCGTACTTGGCTCCGCGGGCGCCGCATCTTTATCAGGTGGAACCAGCTTCTTTATTTCCTGCGGAGGATTTTTAATCGTCTTCCAGTCGCCTGTTGGATTAGTGGACGAGTACCAAGTCTGCCCATTGCTCAAATAATAGTTTCCGGATTTATCCTTGATAATCAGGAAGGCGGTATTCACGATGCGTTGGTAGGGCGTGTTTTCGATCGCACGCAATTCCGGGTCGCCATCGAAGCTCACCAGCACCGCGGGCGTCTGAGAAAAAATAATTTGTGGAGGATCGCTCTTTAGATTTTCGGTGGAAGAAACTTCCTGCTGGCTCGCGGCCAGACCCTCCTCCAATTGCTTTACGGACATCACCAACTCCCACTGCGGCACCTCGGATTCCACGGCATCTGCGAATTTCTGAGTCTCGTCCGCTTCCGCGTCCGGAAACCTCACGCGCAGGACCCGGATATTGATAAATGTGACCGTTCCCTCGTCGCGATCCACCGCGACCTGGGACCGGAACCACAGCGCGCCAAACACTGGCTCTTTTTCGGACGGTCTTTGCAGCGATATAGCGGCGCGTCCAGTAAGCGTGTCACCATCCAATGAATCAGGCTGCGGCTCGTACATAATGATCTGTCCGATGGACGAATCAATTTCGCGCGGCCAATCAAAGTTTGTCTCTTGGGCGTAGCTTGTCTGCGCGAAGAACGACAACGCAATCACCAAAACCGGCAAAAAAGACAGGGCCTTCTTTGTGCAGATCATAATTCTCCCAAGAGATGCGATTCTGAAACCCAACGTGCGTAAAGCCTACCCGCTTCCCCAAGCGGCTGGCAAGGAATGAGGTTGAAGTAGTATTCTGGCATCTCGAACAAATATTGACCATCTCCCGGTCGGCGATTTGAGCAGCTTCCATGCGATTGAAACCCGCGTGGAGAGGTTGGTGACGGCGATGCAAGGCCCCCTGGGATTACACCGGGTTCATTTCGCTTTTACCATAACGTTCCACTACATCTTCCCACAGCTCACCATGGGCCTCGCACTGTTGTTGGTTTATCTAAAGACTACGGCGTTGCGCACGGGCGATGAGCATTACAACCGCGCGGCGCGTTTCTGGGCGAAAATCTTCGGCATTAATTTTCTGCTCGGCGTGGTAACGGGAATTCCGATGGAATTTCAGTTCGGGACGAATTGGGCCGAGTTTTCCAAGACAGCCGGAGGAGTGATCGGGCAGACGCTGGCCATGGAGGGCGTTTTTTCATTCTTTCTGGAGTCGAGCTTCCTGGGTTTATTTCTGTTCGGAGAAAAAAGGCTGGGACGTGTCGGCCATTGGTGGGCGGGATTTTTTGTTTGGCTCGGGTCATGGCTCTCAGGCTACCTGATTGTGGCAACCGATGCCTGGATGCAATACCCCGTGGGGTACTCGCGCGGACCGAACGGAGAGTTTCTGCTGTCGAGCTTCTGGAAATTAGTGTTGAACAGATGGGCGCTCTGGCAATACGCGCATACCATGCTAGGCGCGGTGCAAACGGGATGCTTCGTAATGGCTGCCGTGGGCGCCTTCTATTTGCTGACCAAGCGATTTGAGTCTTATGGAAAAACATTTGTGAAAGCGGGAGTGCTGGTCGGAGTTATCGCATCAATATTGCAGCTTGCCCCCACCGGCGATATGCAAGGGAAAATGATTTCGGACTTCCAGCCCGCGACGCTGGCGGCCATGGAAGGATTATTTCAAACACAAGACGGTGCGCCGATTGCAATTTTGGGCCAACCCGATGTGCCGGCGCACAAACTGGATAATCCGCTGGTCGTGCCAGACATGCTGAGCTTTCTGACTTATCGAAAATGGAAAGCGCACGTGAGAGGACTCAATAGTTTTGCGCAAGATCAGTGGCCGGACCAAATTCCGCTGCTTTATTACAGCTATCACGTGATGGTGGGACTAGGCACGATTTTTATTGCCGTATTGGTGCTTGCCGCATTTCTGCTGTGGCGCGGAAGTTTGTACTCGTCACGATGGATGCTTTGGATTTTGATGCTTTGTTTGCCCCTGCCGTACATCGCAAACACCGCGGGTTGGATGACAGCGGAGCTCGGACGGCAGCCCTGGCTCATCTACGGATTGATGCGGACGGCAACGGGCTTCTCTCCACGCGTGTCTAGCGGAAACACTTTGTTTACGCTGCTGGGGTTCATGGGCATGTATGCGTTGCTGACTATTTTATTTCTCTTTCTAGTTTACCGGGAGATCGAGCATGGCCCTGAGCCGGAAGGATTGAACGGTCGACCGTTGGCCGTTGCTGCAGATTGAGGGGTGAGCTATGGAGACAGTCTGGTTCTGTCTGGTCGCGATAATGCTCGCAGTGTATGTTCTGCTGGATGGGTTTGACCTCGGCGCCGGCGCGATCCATCTGCTGGTGGCGAAAACGAACGAAGAAAAGCGGCAAGTGCTCGCAAGTATCGGGCCGGTTTGGGATGGAAATGAAGTGTGGCTTATAGCAGCCGGCGGAACATTGTTCTTTGCTTTTCCGGTTCTGTACGCTTCCAGCTTCAGCGGATTTTATCTGCCGCTGATGATGGTTCTGTGGCTTTTGATTTTGCGAGGCGCGTCGATTGAGTTCCGCAATCATGTTGAAAGCGCTGTCTGGATTCCGCTGTGGGATTTTTTGTTTTGTGCTTCAAGCTTGCTGCTTGCAATTTTTTATGGCGCTGCGTTGGGCAACGTTGTGCGCGGAGTTCCACTGGACGGAAGCGGATATTTTTTCGAGCCACTGTGGACCAACTGGCGCCTCAGTGAAGAAACCGGAATTCTGGATTGGTACACCGTGCTTGTCGGTGTGCTGGCGCTGTTGGCGCTGATGATGCATGGATCGCTGTGGGTACACGTCAAGACGAGCGGTGCGGTAAACGAGCGAGCGGGACGGCTCGCGAACGGAGCGTGGTGGGCGGTTGTAGCACTCACGATCTTAGTGACGTCGGTAACATTCGCCGTGCTGCCGCAGCTACGCACAAATTTCTCGAGATGGCCGTGGGGTTTCATTTTTCCGATATCGTCGATAGCTGGTCTCGTGGGAGTGCAGTTTGAGTTGCGGAGGCGGAGTGAGCGGTGGGCTTTCCTAGCATCTTGCGTATATCTCACTGGAATGCTCACCAGCGTGGTGTTTACCGTTTATCCGATGGTGCTGCCCGCTCGCGATGGCGTGCATTCGTTGACGATAAGCAATGCGAAAGCGGGCGCCTACGGATTGAAGGTTGGGTTGGCGTGGTGGATCGTCGCGATGATCCTGGTGACGGGATATTTCCAGTATCTTTACAGATGGTCGTCCGGAAAAGTCGCAGCGGACACAGAACACTCACAAAAATAACGAAAGGCGGCATGCGAGTGACCTATTTTCTCACCATTCCCCGGTTTATCGTTCCGCGTGTCCCGATGATCATTCTTCCAAATATCTCTCCGAATGTTTCTCTGGGCATCTTTCTGGCCGCTTCTCCGATCGCCGCGAACGGGATGGCTTCGAGTGGATAAGCTCATCGTTGTTGTTGGCAGCATAAATTTAGATCTCGTTGGGAACGCGGAACGCGTACCGTTACCGGGTGAAACTCTCACGGGCCGGAGCTTTTCAACTTTCCATGGCGGGAAAGGGGCTAATCAGGCTGTTGGCGTGGCCCGGCTTGGGTACCCGGTGAGCATGGTTGGAAAAGTTGGCGACGATTCATTTGGCTCGGCGCTGAAAGGTGCGCTACGCAAAGCGAGAGTAAACGTGAAGGCGGTGGGAACGGTGAAAGGCTCGTCCGGCGTGGCGTTGATCAATATCGGCGACGACGGGCAGAACAATATTGTTGTGGTGCCGGGGGCGAATGGGAAACTGCTACCGAGAGATATAACGCGGGCTGCCGCGCTGTTGCGCAAGGCAGAGATGTTTTTGACGCAACTGGAAATTCCGCTGATCACCATGGAGACCCTGGCGGTTTTTGCTCACAAGAATGAAATTCCGTTGATGCTCGATCCCGCTCCAGCCAGAGAGCTCCCCAGAGGTTTGCTGCAATGCGCCACATGGATTACGCCGAATGAGACCGAGACGCGCATTCTCTGCGGCCTTAGCGCGAATGAGTCGGTTACTCCCGCCACAGCGGCGCGCTGCGCGGATTTGCTTTTGGAGCGCGGGCCGAAGAACGTTTTGATCAAGATGGGCTCGCAAGGTGTTTTCCTGGCCACAGGCGGCGGAACTCGGGAGATGATTCCTTCCTTTACCGTGAAGGCGGTGGACTCTACTGCAGCCGGCGACGCGTTCAATGCAGGATTTGCTGTGAGCCTTCTGCGAGGAGTAGCGCCGGTGCAGGCTGCGCGGTACGCGTCTGCGGTTGCCGCAATTTCTGTGACGCGCGTTGGAGCGCAGCCCTCGATGCCCACCGCTCGCGAAGTCGAGCGATTTTTGAAGTCGCCATAAAAACTTGCTAGCCTCCCGTTCCCTCCCGCGAAAAAGTCTTCCGCTTATCGTCATGGTTTGGGTTCCGCGATCAATTCGGGCTGCGGGAGCGCTTCGCCACTCAGCTCACTTTGACGGCGGGCGCGGCTCGCGTTGAGCAGGGTGGTGGCTTTGGCCAGTTCGGTTTGTCCGTCTTGGGTGTGTCCTTCGCGCAAAAGGATTTGGCCTTTTAAATTGTGATAATTTGGGTTGTCCGGATCGATTTTTACAGCGGCGTCAATTGCGCTTAGGGCTCGGTCGAATTTCTTTTCGTGTTGGTAAACGCGCGCCAGACCAAAATACGAACTCGAGAGGTGGGAATCGCGGCGTAGCGCTTCGCGGAAATTTTCTTCGGCTTTGGCGTCCTGCTGTTGGTAGATGTACACCAGGCCGAGGCGGTCGTAGTTGAAGGCCACGTCGGGTTCTAGCGCGATGTCCTTTTCAAATTGGTCTTTGGCGCGGTCGAAATCCAAGCGAGCCAGGTAAACGAGTCCCAAATTGAAGTGCACAAAGGGGAGATGGGGATCGGATTTCGCGGCCTGTTCGAGTTCCGCCAGCGCTTTATCGTTTTCCTCCCGGTTCAAGAAAGCTTTGCCTATCAACATGTGATATTCAGCGGTGTTCTGTCCCAATTCGACAAAGCGACTGAGAGCGCGATCTTGCAGCTCCGAGTTCCCTGCTTTGTCGGCCGCGTTTCCGAGGACGTAGAGATAGTTCAAGTCATTCGATTCCTGCGGCCATAAATCCTGTAGAGCCTGGACTGCGTCGGCGTATCGGTCGGTGAAGAAATAGCAGAGGCCGAGGAGATAACGGGCTTGCAGCGATTCCGGCTGATCCCGCACCACGGATTCAAACGGCGCAATCGCGGAATGAAATTCGTTCTGGCGATAGT
The DNA here is from genome assembly GCA_035602755.1 of Binatus sp. (SeqCode). Classification (GTDB taxonomy): domain Bacteria; phylum Acidobacteriota; class Terriglobia; order Acidiferrales; family UBA7541; genus Palsa-295. The sequence continues at coordinate 172,216 of DATNLR010000076.1, forward strand.
AAACCAAGCCGATGTTGAGGCGTATTCCGGCGACGTTAGGCGCAAGGTGTTCGGCTTTGCGCAGCAGGTCGAGAGCGGCCGGCCAATTCTGGCGGCGCATGGCGATGACGCCCAGATTCGCGTAGGCGCCAGCGGAGTCGGGGTCTTGTGCGAGAATTTGTTTGAAGGAAGATTCCGCTTGGTCCAGATTGCCGGCGTGAAGGGCGGCTTCTCCGCTACCGAACAGTTCAGGGATGGTCAGTTCTTGGGCCGCGAGCGGAGTTGTGGCAGCGATCGAGAGGAATAAGAGCACAGCCATAAATTTGCCGGAAATGCGAAGAAACGCGGGCGACGCGCCCGAGAAAGTGTCGAGTGGAGTTGGGCGATGCATCAGGTTGTGGCCCCGGGTAGAAGAAGGTTTAATGCTTTGTTTTCTGGACTTTCTACTTTTAGCCCAGAACCGGACAGAAATACCATTCTGCAGCGCGGAACCTTCGCTGACTTCGCTTTGCGGAAGAAGGTTGGAGATAGCCCGGCAACTCCGGCGAGACCGTGGATGGCAGGAAACCATGGGAGCTAGCGGCTCGGTTGAGGAATAGCGCGGAAGCCCGTCTTCCGGTTCAGCGGAACGAACGGTTTGAGCCTGCTGCGGCCTGATCCGATCACCGTCGATACTAAACCAAATTTTCATTGCGCCAATAATAGGAAGCTGGAAGTGTGAATACAAGGGTTCGAGGCGCTGGATTTTTGCGGATTGTAGCTGGTAATGTGTCACCAGCTTTCAACCAGATTACCTATTTCCAATTCCCAGATTGGCCGTTTACATGCAGGCGGAACAGTTCACCCGTACCACATTCGAAAAGTGTCTTCTATAGGACAGTTTTTCAGCTGGCTTGGTAGCAGCATGTTCGGATGATGATCGGGACCTGAAAGTGAAACTGTCGCTCGGGAAAACTCTGCCGAGTGCATCGGTCAGCTTGGGAACTGGAACTAACCGCTTATGAGACGTGGGACTCGACAGTTTTGTCTCGCTCGAAATTGTCGCGCAATAGGAAACCTAAATTCTTAAAGGAAAGAGGGCCAGATGAAGCGCCGAGCACGCACGTTTGTGTCGAATGCTGGGCTTGTGATGGGCCGATCATTCTGCCCGTTTCTTGCAATTGCCATTATCGCCGGAGCGATGCTTTGGGGACCTTGGGTGAGCTTGGGAATCACGGTCCTGGCCTTCGTTACTGCAATGAGGTATGTGTGAGTCGAGACGGAGGCACGGCTCCCGTAGAGTCAGACCGCTGGCATATTCTCTCTCATCCGCAAGATCTGCACTGCGTGATCTTCCATATGGCTTGTCTGGTCGCGTATGCAAGCGCGTTCTGGTTTTACAAACATCCCAAGCTTGTGGGCATCACGGGTCAGTGGTCCCGAGCGGCCTTTGTGGCAACTTCGGCGATTTTGCTGGGGTGGATTTCGGGAATAAATGTTGGCGTTAACTTTCACAACCATTCGCACCGCCGGATTTTCACTTCGCCTTTCATGAACCGATGGTTCGGCAGATTCTGGACATTTTCGTGCGCTTGGCCGTCGTTCTTTTGGGAATATACCCACACGGTTCATCATGCCAAATTGCTCGGCAACGAAGATTGGACTCTTCCTCAACGGAACGCCGACGGTAGTTTTGAAAGCTTTCAACGCTACGTGCTGGAGCATTGGCCCTGGCGGTACATGGTCCACCTGCGCAAGGAATTGATTTCGCACCCGACCCTGCGGCGGAAAGCGCTTTCTGAATTCGCCATCTTCGCCGCGCTTTGGTCAATTCCTTTCTGTATCGATCCGATCATGGCGATGTGGCTATGGGTGCTGCCGCAGTGGTTCGGCAACGTGTGGGTGATGGGACCGGGGATGTACGTGCAACACGTGGGCTGCGTACGAAAGACGCCGGAGAGGCCGGTGAGCCACTCCAACATTTTTCTACTTAAATTTTTCAACACGACCATGTTCAATATCGGATACCACCTGGAACATCACGACAATCCGAAGGTGCATTGGTCGGAACTGCCTGAACTTCATGAACGCCTGAAGAAAGAGCTAATCGATGGCGGAGCGCACGTACTTCCCTATGGTTATTACTATGCCTCATTCTTACTCGCCGGGGACGCCGAACGGAAAACCCGCTTTGGCGACCAGCACGCGGACTACACAAAGACTTGATGTAGAGTCGATTACTTGCCACGGATTGTCGAAGGCGCTGGATTCTAGCGCATCTGAGCCGCGGCTTCGAATCCGCAAGATAGAAATGTCCGCTTCCATGGTTTTCTCCAAGGGTGATTTGCAGGCACATGGTATTTGGGTTTGATTTTGTTTTTGGGTCTGGGTGGTTGTTCCGCAAGTCCTGGAGGCCGTAGGCCGCAAGGACTTGCGCTCG
>DATNLR010000100.1:0-12570 GCA_035602755.1 Binatus sp. (SeqCode)
ACTTTCCCACCGCGCTTGGAAATCCCGCCCAAAGCGCGGGATTCCCACTTCCCCACAGCCGCGACGGCGGCGGGTGATTAACACTCAACCGGACAACTCACTTACTACAAAAACCGGACCTTTTAACTTGCTACGAACAGCCGCATTCAATTGAACCGAAGACGAAGGCAAATATCGCCTCAAGCTCTCCAAGTTCAGCGCCTCAAACCCAAAACAGGCAAGACGCCGCGTAATCAGCGCGGACGCTCCTCAGTCCGCGAATTCCGCCCGGGAATAGTATTCAGAGGTATTCCGATCTAAGACATTATGTGCAGTAACAGTAAACATACAAATTCAAAGTGTGCAGTTTTGAACACCGGCTCCACTCCCTGGTGGCTTACTTTTACAGGGGGAAGTTTTAAGAAGCTCTTTGGGGCCAGTAAGGGTGGTGCGCGCGTACCATCACCTTTCAAGCTGGTTGGGCTCTCGATGTCCATAGGCTCTCGCGATCACGTCAAGCAACTTGCTCTGCCACCAGTCCTGTTGGGACCGGCCAGCAGACGCCGGCCTCTACGCATCCTTTTTGTCCACAATGTTTTAGCGGATGTCCAGCAATGTATTCGTGAGCTTAAAAGAGCGCATTGCAAAGTTAGCGCGGATACAGTTTCAGGCTTCGACCAGTTTGTTAGGCTTCTGGACTCAAAATACCATGACGTAGTGCTGGCCAAATATCCCATGCACAACTGGCACGGACCATTCGTAACGGAAGTATTAAGCCCACGGGAGCGGCGTATCCCACTGATTTATCTGGCGGACAAAATAAAACCGGAAATCGTCGCCCACCTCATCACCGAAGGGGCGGCTGATTGTGTCGATAAAGACCATTTTGGCCACCTTCCGATAGCGATTCGTCGAGCTCTCAGTGAGAACCAGCTACGCCAGGAGCGCGATCAATCTGAGAAAAAGCTACGCCATTCGGAAGCTCGCTATCGCGCGCTGGTGGGAAATTTAACCTACGGAATGTGTCGTTGCGGCGAGAAAGGAAACTTTTTGGATGTGAATCAAGCCCTGGTCACCATGCTTGGTTACGCTTCCCGAAAGGACCTCTTGGCGGCGAATCATGCCAGAAACATTCTTTGCGATCTTTCCAGACGAGAACAAGTACTGGGGCACTCCGGCCAAAATGGTGGCCCTCCCCTTGAAATAGACTGGAAAAGAAAGGATGGCACGCTCCTGAAGGTCCGGCTCAGCGGACGCGAAGTCACCACTCCGGGCGAAAAGGAAAGCTTCGAGATCATCGTGGAAGACGTTACACAACAGCGTAGGCTCGAGGATCATTTGCGGCAGCAGGCCGCCAAAGATCCCCTTACAGGGCTTGCCAATTACCGCCATCTGGTCGAGGTTCTCGACGCAGAAATAAAGCGGTCCGAGCGCACCTCACGTGAGTTCGCTCTGTTGTTCCTCGACCTGGATGGACTCAAAAAGATCAACGATACTTTCGGGCATCTCGTTGGTAGTCAAGCGCTTTGCCGGTTGGCTGATGTTTTGTGCAACTCCAGCCGAGACATGGACACCCCGGCGCGATTTGGCGGGGACGAGTTTGCTCTAATCCTCCCGGAAACAGGTCAAGTACCAGCAAACTTGGTCGCCGGGCGCATCGCCGATAATCTCGCACATGACGGTAGAAAGCCAAAGCTCTCGGTCAGTATCGGCGTTGCTATCTACCCTAAGGACGGCGAAAGTATCGACGCTCTTATGGGCGCAGCAGACGTCGCCGTGTATGCCATGAAAGCTAGAGCCCACGCCCCCGATTCCCACGTTCAAAGCACCGCAAGAGGCCATCGAGTCGCTACGGGCAAAAGATGTATCCAAGTGCCGGTGAGTGGAAGGGCTCGGTGAAGAAGCGAAGTTGGAATTGTTCCGGAACAGATAGTCAATCGTGCAGTACAACACTCAGAAGCGAGCTGTTGATGTGTAGTCCCCCGTTGTAGCGAACGAATCCCAGTTTCCTGAATTTATTCATGAAAAAATTAACGCGCGAGCGCGTTGTCCCGATCATCTCAGCTAACATCTCCTGCGACACTTTGGGAACAATTTTTTGAGGTTGATCCTGCTTGCCATACCGGGCGAGCAGTAGAAGAGTGCGGGCCAGCCGTTTTTCGCTGGAGTTAAAGAGTTGATCGATTAAATCCTCTTCAATTCGGATGTTTCGTGAAAGCATATAAGCCATGAAGCGGTCGGAGAAGGCGTGTTCTGAGTGCAGCATACGCATCATTTCTTTTTTTTCAATCACCAGCAAAGTCGTGGGCGTGATCGTGCTCGCGGTTCCCATGCGCATGGACTGACCCGCCATGCTTCCTTCACCAAAAAAATCGCCAGGGCCCAAAACCGCCACCACTGCTTCTTTGCCGAGCTCATTGATAACGGAAAGTTTGATACCACCTTTCTGAATGTACATCACGTCTTTGGCGGGTTCGCCTTGCGAATAAATCTTTTCCGATCCCCGATACTCTACGACTCTCCTAAACATACCTGCGGAAGCTAGGAAGGTCTCGACGCTAAAACGCGAAAGCCTTTTCTTGATTTTAGCCTTGCCTGCGTAGGGTGCCATCGTCATAAGCATTACTCTTGAGTATATTTTAGGTCAAATGGACGCAAATTCCGATTTAATTTCGCTGTGAGCAATTCAAAAAATCAACCGAAATAGCTCGGCCTTTCCCAAATCGGGAATTCAATCCTGATTTCCGTTAGTCGAATAAAAGTCGACCGCCTCGTACCCTTGGATTCAGCCTTCTACCTTCCTGATAGGAAAGCCCGGCTCTGGCGTCCCAGACAAATGAGGCACAAACCTAAACAGATGTTACAGAAAACAAAGAACTAAACCCTGCCTAACCGGGACCAGAACAGCGATTAGAGACTTTAGTTTTCCTGCACTTTTCATCGGACGACTTTGGCACGGGCAACAGCGTCTACCCGGCTCAGGTCGAAAGGTAGAAGTTACAGAAAACAAGTGATTAAACCCCTTTTACCTGGGGCAACAACCGGCTGCGGCGATTTAGCTTTTCTTGAACTTTTCAAGAGCAATCTTGCCGCAAGCAATTGTCAACGAAGACCACTCCGCAGGACGCACCTTGCCACAAAGCGCAGCCTTCGAGTCCGCCATCTTTATCGAAGACGTATGTTACTCTTGCCCGGGGAGACAGCCACGAATGGGCTACATCGAACGCATCCAGAGTGATCTAACCGCGGCCATGAAACAGAAAGACGAGCTGCGGCTGAGCGTGCTGCGCATGATGAAGAGCGCGCTCAAAAATAAAGAAATTGAAAAAGTACGCCCGCTCGATGATCTGGAATCGCTTCAGGTTCTTCAGACTCTCGTCAAGCAGCGTCGCGAATCCATCGAGCAGTTCACTAAGGGCGGCCGCAACGACCTCGCCGAAAAAGAGGCCAAAGAAATAAAAATTATCGAAGACTATTTGCCCGCCGCGCCCTCCGACGAAGAAATGCACCGCGCCATCGAAGCCGCCATCGCCGAATCCAGTGCCGACTCGCTGAAACAAATGGGCGCAGTAGTGAAAGCCGCCCGCGCCCACCTCGAAGGAAAATCCATCGACGGCAAAATCCTAAGCGACCGCGTCCGCGAGCGCCTGACAGAAAAAGCCGCCGGCAAACCCTAATGCCACTTCACCTAGAACTGGAATCTCTGCAGCCTAAAGACGGCCCGAGTTCGGCCTTCCAACTTCTTGTCCATGAGTGCTGCGAACTCGTTCCGCCTCATAGGGGTCGGAGCTTTAGCTCCAACATACGCAGGCGAGACTAAAAGGGGCTTAGCCCCGAGGAAAATTTTATTCCGCCCAGCGCTAAATCTGAAAATAAAAAGGGAACTGGCCCACTTCCAGAAATTATTCCGGTCAAATACACGGAGGAGGAAGCCGAATACCTCAGCATGCGGCCGCTAGTCCGCCAGGAATTTCGCAGCGCGGAACTAGTCGACATGATTGTGCAGGTAGCTGGCAAAGACCCCGGCCGCGTCCAGAAAATTTTGGGCGCCGGAACGATCGTCTTCCACTCGTTCCGTTACTGGTGGGCAGGATTCGAAGCCGACTTAGCCGCGCTGAATGAAATTCTGAGAAAGTATCCGGACACCGATCCACAGCGCACCTTTCGCGCCGAGGACTGCAACGAAGTAATCCTGGAATCGCGCGGCTTACTGGGGACGGCGGGCTTGCCCACCGTGACGAGTTCGACCGCCGTTAGGGGCTCCCAAGCCAGGGGGAGCTTAGCCGGGATTGTGGGTTTACCTTCCGGATCGCCCTCACCAGCGCCAAGCTGGCCGGTGGCAGGATTGCCAGCGCAACACTCACTGCGCATCCGTCGCGACGAAGCGAACAAACGCAAGCTGCTACGTTCGCGCTCGGTCTGGGACATATTAATGAACCTCGCGCGCGAATCCGCTCCGCTCTATCGCGAATATTCTTACTCGCTAGGCGGTGACATCTACGCCCTGCCGCTGACCCCTGAGCGTGCCGCAACCCTAGCGCAGGACGCGATGCAAGCCGCACCCCGGGTTCTTCGCGCCGCACTGGCGTCCCTGCCCAAAATGTCGCAAATCATCTTCATATGTCCGCGCAGCGTGGCACATTCGACAACGGACTCGATCTAAAAAAAGAGGCGGGTTGCAACAAGCCTCGCGCGAGCGATCAGGAATTCAATCTAAAAACGAACTCTGAAGACAAAACGCCTAACCTCCGAACTTGCCTTCGTCGGCAGAAGGCCCGTAAACCGACGGGACAGGAATGTTGTTCAGCCGCAGATAGACGCCCAGTTGGGCGCGGTGGTGGACGATGTGGTTCATCACAAAGCTGCGCAAGACCGCGACGCGCGGCATGGTGAAAATTGTTTGCCCGCCGGAGAGAAGGGTCCAAGATTTCAGCAAAGTTTCATCGCTGGCAGCGGCGATCGCAGTGCGAGCATCCGCCGCTTTCTTGTCGAACACTTCGAGCAATTGGGTGTGAGAAGTCATCACCGTGGGGCTCACGGGCGGAGCGCCCGCCGGCCGGAAGTCGAGCGAGTCCTGGCCAATGATTGTCGCAGCCCAGCCGGAAAGTTCAGCCAGATGGCCGGCTAGCCGTCCCATCTTCATGGATTTTTCGTGAGGCGCCCAGTCGCCTTTGCCCTCGGGCACGCGCTCGAGCGTCTGACGGGTGCTGATCATTTCGTGGTTAAATTCGGAGAGGATGGCGTCTCGGATCGGCATAATTTTCTCCTTCGGATTTCTGAATCGGGACCCGCGTAATTGTAACGATTTTTGGATGACTTAGGTGCCGGAAGGATTCAGTAGAGTCGTGCGGTGAGATAGTTCTCTAGAAACCTAACAAGTTGCCGGGCTGATCCCCTGCGCTATAAAGTCAAAAGCAGTCAGCGAATCGTTGCATTCTTGCCAAGCATCTGCGGCGGGCGCAGCATGCTGCGACTCCTACAAAATGTGCTGCTCGGTTTGTGAGATTGAGGGCAGCAATGAGCGTTATGGAGCGATGCGGAATCTGCCGTCGGGCTCGAGGTATCCGTAGGCCATACGGGGAGTATTGAACGCTGCGGCGGGATGGCCATTACTATCGAGAAGAATCAGGCCGCCGGTGGTATGCGCGCGATGCGCGAGTTTGCGCACGCAGGCATCGGCGACGGCTTGCGCGATGGACGTTGGAGCAGCTTTTTCTCGGTGTGGCGCGAGGACACGTTGGTCATGAAGAAGGTCAATGGCCATTTTGGCCATCACAATTTTCATGATGCCCTCGCCGTGACCGGTGCAGGAAACGCCGCCTGCTTCGGCATCCGCATAGCAGCCGCAGCCGATGAGCGGTGAATCGCCCACGCGCCCCGGATATTTGCAGCAGGTGCCGCCGGTAGAAGTACCAGCGAAAAGATTCCCATCACGGTCGATGGCGACGGCGCCCACGGTGCCTTGTTCGTGGCCGAGGTGATGTTCGGCGGCGTGTGAATCTTCCAGACAACGTTCCCAGGCGACGCGTTCGCGAGGGTGAACGAGTTCTTCAGGCGCGGAGAGGGACAGGCCATTCTCCAGGGCAAATTTTTCCGCGCCGGCGGCCACCAGCATCATGTGTTCACTTTTTTCGAGAACCAGACGCGCCAGGCGAATCGGATTTTTTATGTGTTCCACGGCGGCGACCGCGCCGGCCTTTAATGTCTTGCCGTCCATGAGAATCGCGTCGAGTTGAACATGGCCTTCGCGATTCAGGTGCGAACCAAAGCCTGCATCAAAGGTGGGATCGTCTTCGAGGACGATAATGGCGGCTTCCACAGCATCGATCGCGCTGCCAGACCCAGCTAAAACTTTCCATCCTGCTTCGAGAGCACGGTGAATCCCGCTGCGACAGTCTGGAACGGTTTCGTCCGGAATATTCCATGCGCCGCCGTGAATGATGAGAGAAGGTTTCAAGTTCGAATAACCGAGAAGGAATAATACAGCATGGAAGGAAGTTCGCGCGCATTCGCCGGAGATGTTGCGTAATGCGCTAACGCAAGAAATGCGCGCATACATCGAGGAAGTATCGCGAGCGAACCAGCGATGGCGCGAAACAAAAACTGCAATTTACAGTAAGGCTAGCTACCGCGTTTGGCTGCCCGGGTTAGCAGGGGCGTCGAACTTCCAGATTGAACCGACGCAGGAATGCTGATCTGAGCTTTCGGAGAAGAAGCTGCATTTGCAGATGATTCATTTCCGACCGATGGAAGCTGGCCGTCTTTAGTTTGCTGCCAGGTATGCACGATTCGATGAATCACGGTGAGGTTCGGTCCAATAGCAAGAATCCACAACGCCAGGGGCATACGGTTGAATAGCGCACCGAGAATCATAAGAGCCAGGCGCTCGGGCCGGTCCCAGAATCCAACTTCCGCTTTGGGCACTAACGACTCGGCTCGCGCCTTCGCGTAGCTGACCATCACAGCCCCGGACATCGCCGCGCCCGCCAGCACCGCGTACATGAAACGATTTACACTGGCGTAATACACCAAGAGTCCCAGGAAGAGGATGAGGTCCGCGTAGCGATCGAGGATCGAATCAAGGAAGCCGCCAAACAGCGAAACGCGATTTTGACGACGCGCAACCGGACCATCGAGCAAGTCGCAAAGACCGGCCAGGAGCATCATTCCGCCAGCTGCCGCGAAACGGCCGGCGGCAAAAAGTATGCCAGCCCACAGGTTTAGGACTAAAGCTAACCAGGTGATGACGTTTGGTGGGATTCCCGTTGGGGCGATGATGGCAGCCACGCGGTCAACGAGCCAGGTAAAAAACCGGCCGATGGTGCGAGTCAACATGGCTTCGGTGCCACCATGCTACTCCTCATCGTAAATCGTGGACAAGCTAACAACTTCATATTCCTTCTTGCCCGCCGGGGTTACGACGGTGACCTCATCGCCGGGCTTTTTGCCGAGTAGCGCTTTTCCGATGGGAGAACTAGTCGAGATCAAGCCCTTAGTTACGTCGGCTTCCTCGACTGTTACCAGCTTGTACTCGATCTCTGCAGACTTCGCAATGTCAAGAACCACGATTCGAGAGCCATAGGCGGCGCGATCCTTGGGTAAGTTGGAGAGATTCATCATCGAAATGTCGGCCATGCGTTGATGCAACTGGCCAAGGCGAGCCGAGACGTAGGACTGGCGTTCCTTGGCGTACTTGTACTCCGCATTTTCCGAAAGATCCCCGTGGGCGCGAGCTACTTTAATTTCTTTGGGCAACTCGTCGTGGAGCTCGTGTTCCAGGGCCGCGATTTCAGCCTTTAATTTCTTTTTAATTTTTTCAGCGAGATCAATCATTTTGGGAATTGTGAGAGGGCGCTATAGCGTAAGCAGGCCCTCCATAACGGTTTTGAACGTTTACCCTCAGATTATAGAGGATTTGCGCGGAGTATCGCAAATGGGGATGCCCTGATAGCCCTGATAGGCCAATTCCGCCCGCCCAATTCCTAGCTCTCAAGCGGCGGGGGCATCGCGCTGGTCGCGCGCATAGCTCGGATGACTATCAACTCCACATCGGCTGGCTGGAGGGGGTATCGAATCACGTCAAAGGCGCCACGACGAGTGGCTTCCAGGTACTCGTTCCACTCGCCGGTGTGGGTGGTCACGACCAACCGAGGGTGCTTCTGCGCGGCACGCGAACGGGATAGTAATTCGCGATAAGAGCCGTCAGGAAGATGCTCGTCACAAAAAACGAGCGCCAACTTCTTCTGCGACATCACTTCTTCCGCCTGTTTTACCGTGGAAGAGGAAAAGACATTGATTGGAAGGCCGTCCAGAATCCTCATGAGGGCCCGACGATCCTCCACGCGGGAGGAAGTCACCAGGATGTCACAGGGTTTAAACATCGCGTCCTCCATGAGAGCATCTCCACAAATCGTTGCAACGTCGTCGAGCCCGGGTATTAGAGAAGATCGACGGCCGAACAACAATTAGGGCATTCATGTATAAGCTGGAGGAAGAACGTGTAACATTCCCGTCGCTCAAAGATGGCAGGGGTGTTGAAAACGGGCATGGAACTACTTGAAGTAATAGAACATCGCCCATGGGGGCTGCCTTCTGAGCCATGGCTGATGGAGCAGTGCTGGTACGACTTGTTATTTGCGCACTGGCCACTGCCGACCGAATCGTTGCGAGATCTGGTTCCACGCGAGCTTCCTCTCGATACCTTCGACGGACATTGCTGGGTTAGCGTTACGCCATTTCACATGACCAATCGAGCGCGAGTTCGCGCACTCCCTTTCACTTCAGGGTTTCGCGAGCTCAACTGTAGGACGTACGTCAACATAGGAGGTAAGCCGGGCGTTTTTTTCTTTAGCTTAGATGCCAGCAGTCGATTGGCGGTGTGGGGGGCGCGGACTTTCTATCACCTACCTTATCAGTTTGCCCAAATGCGAGCAGAGAAACGCGGAGAAGCGATTGATTACTCATCGCGACGAGAATTAGCTAGGTTCGAGGCGCGTTATCGCCCTGTGGGACCGCTTAGGCTCTCAACGCGCGGAACTGTGGAGCACTGGTTGACGGAACGGTATTGCCTTTACACCGTTTATAAAGGGCAAGTATTTCGCGGAGATATTCATCACCTTTCGTGGCCCTTGCAACCAGCCGAAGCTGAAATTGGAGTTAACACGATTGCTAAGGCGGCGGGAATCCTGTTGCCGGACACAAAGCCATTGCTCGGGTTTTCTAGGGAATTGAAGGTGCTGATTTGGCCATTAAGGCGAGCTCGTTAGCTGTTTCTTGCCGACCTGCGTGCAGTCTGCAGTTGGCCAGAATCAGGGTTACACCCGATAGTTCACGACGGCTCTTACGATTAGCATAGCTAGGCTTGCATCGAAATAACTTCTCCGAATATTTCGAGCCTTCCAACTTTTGATACGAAATCCGGCGCGCTAAGCATGATTATAGAGGCGCCGCGGGGGAAGCGGACGAAATATAGTACGACGAAAAGACGGGGTTGTTTCGTGTGGAGCGGATCGCTAACTGCTGAACATTCTTTGCTGAAGCTTTGCTGAAGTCCTTCGAGAATCTTCAAAGTCCAAGTGACAAAATCGCAATAATTCGATCTCACTAACCAAATTCTCGCAACGGTCCACCGCCTGGATTGCCGGTCGGATATCGAGCTATGATAAAATTGAGCCCAGAACATACATGCGAGTACCTCGAAAAATGTCACGCTATTCAATGGTTGCAACAGCGATATTGTGCTTGTTCGCTTCCAGCGGTGCGCAAGGGCAATCGCATCCGGCGGCCTATCAGCAAATGTCTTTTGATCGAGCTCATGACGGCCGCTTGGTGCTTTTCAACACGCATACAGGCGAGCGGCTCGATATTGTTTTCCGCCGCGGAAACGAATACGTTGCCGGCGCGCTCGCAAAGCTAGATTATTTCCTACGCGACCATCGAACAGGAGACATTCGCCATTTTGATCCGCGCCTGTTCGATATTCTCTCCGATCTCACCGTGTCGGTGGGGCATCCTGACGGTGAGATTGATATCGTCTGCGGATACCGCACGCCTTCAACGAATGAATCACTTCGCGCTCATACCAGCGGAGTGGCCAAGAACAGTCTGCACATTCAAGCCGAAGCGATTGATTTGCGCATGCCGGGAATCGACACGCTGACGCTTCGCAAAGCTGCTCTAGCACTGCGCCGCGGCGGCGTCGGTTACTATCCTCATTCCGACTTCATACACCTGGACGTTGGAAGATTCCGCCAGTGGTGCTTTGACTGTCCCGCAACCCTGATCAGCGGCGATTAACCGGGATACGGATAGCCTTTGTCGAGGGCTTTCTCGAGCTCGGAATCGTATCCGTAGATATCGTCGTAAAAATGAACGAGTCCATCCTCTGTGACAATTACCGTGCCATAAACGATTAAAACGGGAATCGGATGCGCGAGATTTACTTGTTGCGAGGTGCGGCCATTCATGGCCGCGCGAACGCGGTCCATGTTCCAGCCCGGATTATCGCGTAAGACCCAAGCGGCCAGGTCCGCGGGCTTTTGGAGCCTGATGCAACCGTGGCTGAAATCCCGGCGCGACTTCGAAAAAAATTCCTGTGCCGGCGTATCGTGCATGTAAACGTTGTAATCGTTGGGGAAAATAAATTTGACGAGGCCGAGGGAGTTTTTGGGGCCCGAAAGTTGCCGAATGAAGAGCTTGCCAGCGCGTAGCTGCGCAAAAATTTCAGGCGTTACTGTGCCCGAGGTGACGACATTCTGACGGTTGTCGACGACTTCGAATCCTTTTTTCGCCAAGTAATCGGGATCGCGAGCGATTTGAGGAAAAAATTCAGCTCTCGCAATCGAAAAGGGAACACTCCAGTAGGGCCGAAACACCACGTATGCCAATTCGTCCTCGAACACGGGTGTGCTATGGGCGAAGGCTTTGCCGACCACGACATTCATGGTCAACGCGATCTTGAAATTGTCATCGTAGGCACGCAGACGAAATTCGGGGATGTTCGCCACGATGGGAGCTTTTTCGTAGCTCGCGGGCAACCAGCGCCAACGTTCGAGGGTTAGTTGCATCTGGCGGACGCGACTGCTGAGGGGTACATTCAAATCGGCTAAGGTTTGCGCGCTGAGGCGGCCGTCCGGGTCCCGCCCATGGCGGCGCTGAAAACTCTTGACCGCATCCACTAGCGAACCTTGATAGATCGTTCCGTCGGCTGGCAGGGTTGCGTCGACGGGAAGATCGCCCACGACCTGAAGTTCTCGGATAAGTTGCGGGACGCCAGGATAGGTGTCTCCGGGCGCGACCGTTTTCGCCGAGGCCGGAAGCGGTTGGCCGTTATATTCCTTGGCGAGCTCTAAATACTTTTGCAATGCTTGAATTGTGCGGCGATAGCCTGGATAGGGAGGCTCGACCTGAACCAGAACGGCCGAAACATCCGGCGCATTGGCAATATCCTTTTTCACAAATTCTGCCAAGTCATATTTTCTGGCCTGAATGTCGAAACCAAAATTGAAGTGTTTAGGATTTATTTTGCCAACGTGAAGATCGGAAATATATCTCATCAGGCAGACACTAAGAGCGGCGTCGAATCGAACCGCGTCTGCTTCCGAGGGTTGGGACGCGGAGGGTTGGAACTTTGCCAAACGGTCGTTCCAACGCGGGCCATCGTAATCTTCAGCGGATAAGCCTTTTTGATCGGCATTCAAGAGAATTGCAATCGCCTGGCGGGCTTGCGTGGTGGGTTGCATCCCGCTGATCCAGGCCAGGGAATACCCGTACGAACCATAAAACTCCTGCAGAATTTTGGTGTAATCGCTGAAGTCCGGCCAACGCAACTCGGAAAGATTTCCAGTCTGAATGATCGCGCGCAAAGAAGCCTGGCCGGCGTCGCTAAGCTGTTGAGGAGTTGCCGCGGATTGCGCGGAGACTCCCGGTCGGGTGTGCGCACGCTTGGACGAGCCAATGGCGTGGCGGCACCATATTGCTATTGCGACCAGCAACAAAATGAACAGCAGGGTCTTGAATATGCGCGATCGATTCACGGAATTTTCCTCGGTTTCACACAAGTAGATGCTTGGTAATCGCAAGATGATGCAACGGCAATCCCCGGAAGAGCAAACCACAAATTAGTGGACGGAAATTGTTGGCCGCTCGGAAGGCGAAGCGGAAGATTCGTTTCGGTTGCAGATGCAGACAGCCTTCGATTATGGGACGGGCAGCGCATGATAATGGATTCGTAACTTCCTGAGTCCACCTCTGATCTTGAGAGATTAGCTCCTTGGGAGCCTTTTATACGCCGCGCGGGCGTGCAATCACAATGGCAAGTCCATCTCTGCTGTTTTCCATGCGCACACTATACTTAGACCAGTCACGAATCGGAAAGTTGTTCGGATCAGAGGCCATGTCCGTGGCAGAGTGTACAGGCACACAGTCGATGGATCAAAGAGTTTGAACCGCAGTGTCAGTAGCACATGATATGTCCGGTTGAGATAGCAAGTGATATGTCCGCTTTTCGGGCGGTGGTAGGGGACCATGCAAGGCATGAACTCCTACACACAAGCCGCCATGGAGCGGGCGATGAAAGTACAGGAAGTGATG
>DATNLR010000130.1:0-28125 GCA_035602755.1 Binatus sp. (SeqCode)
TCACCGCAATCGAAATGCTTTCCTTGTGCACATCCATACCAATATACTTTCGGCTATTCATTGAGGGCGCTCCTTCCTGTGGGGGTTGAGTCAAGCACCCAAACCCTACTCCAAAAGGGGCGCCCTTTTATATTGCGTCGGGTGGTCTCAATGGGTCGACGCAACACCTGCGCGAAGCCCACGCCTGGGGGTTAAGCAGCTAAGGATCGTTGACGAGCGCTGATTCGAGCGGAACACCATCCCGGCTAGGTGTGATCGCTTACAGCCGGGCATCGCGGTTCTCTACAGGGAAGCGCTGTCCGATCACCAGCTTAAAGAGTGTTGCATCGACCGGTTGCCGTAAGCGGAGGAAAAAGTGAGAGCGTCAATCCTTTTAGCGGCTCTTGTTCTCGGTTTCAAGTTCAACACAGGAAGTGGAACATGCCCCAACTGTCGCGCAATGCCAAGCGGACCAAGCGTTGTGGCTTTCTAAGTTGGAAACTCGTGATGGAACTTCCGACATTCTCGTCCAAACTTTGCACAAATGGCAACATGAAATGTCTGCTTGCGAAGCGGTTGACTCACTGAATAAATCTAAATACTTCAACGCAGAGACAAAAATTGAGGCCGAGATTGAGGGCCGAGAATTGAGTTTCATCTACCGTCATAATCCTTATCAACAATTCCTAGATGAAGACGCAGCAGGTAAGCGTTAAATGGACAAGACTGAAATCCTTCAGGCCGCGCAAGAAGAACTTATGACACACCATTGGGACACCTTCTGTACACAGCCGCTATCGGTTGCCGAAGGTGGTAAAGGTGTGATTGTTCCGGGCTGTGTTGCTTGCCGAAAACTTCTATATACGAACAACCAATATTTATCACACCTTGCGCTCGACGTGCTTCCGCAAATCATCGAACGGTGCAACCCATCTTTCACGACTCATGCTAGTGATGTAGGATGACTCCCGTGCGAATTGCACGTCTGCTTGGTCAGCGCGTCGTCGAAGGAGTCTCGTTCGAAGGCTTTGTGTCGTGGTGGGTCGGATCACGCGATGCCGCCCACTCGCGCCGTCGTCTAGCAGCAGTGCTACTCTTCCTGGTATGTCTCGCCGTGGCGACGGTAGGAGTCCCGCGTCTGAGGGTGTTCGGCCACGATTTATTCGTGTCTCTGGACGGCGGCTGGCGCGTTCTTAACGGGCAACGCCCTGGAGTGGACTTTTATGCTCAGTTGGGGCCGGCTTACTACCTGTTGCACGCAGCTGGACTTTGGCTTGCGGGCAAGAACGCGCGCGGTTTAGGTTACGGCAGCGCTCTCGCCACAGCGCTGATTAGTTTCTGGGTCTTTTTCGCACTTCGGCCGCGTATGAAAGCCGCTCCGTTTTTCGTCGCCTGCCTCTTCCTAGCGCTGCTCGCCGCCGCCCCGTTTCCTCTCGGCTTGGGCTTCACTCAGGCCGCTTTCTCCATGAAGCACAACCGCTACGGTTATGCACTGACGGGCTTGGTGCTGCTTGAGTCGTTCCTGCCGCAGAACGACGGCAGTCCCAAGCAACAGTTCGCCGGCGGTTTCTCCACCGGTCTGGCCTGCGCCTTGCTGGTTTTTCTGAAGATAAGTTTTGGACTCGTGGCGTTAACGTTCGCAGCCGTCTCGTTGCCGCTTAGGTCCGGCGCACGCATCCGTCTGGCGGGAATGGCAGTGGGCTTCGCCGCCTTCAGTGTTCCCATCATGGCCTATTTGCGCTTCGATCTGCCCGCACTCGTGCGCGAGTACCGTCTGCTGGCTGCTGTGAAGGCTGCCGCGATCGGCGCCCATGATGTGATCAAGCGCATGTATGTGGATCGCTTCGAAATTGCGCCGGTGGCTCTGATGGTAGCTCTTGTGGGCTTGCTGCCCGGGATCCCGGTCCGCCGCCGTTTCACGTTGATGCTGGTGGTTGCCATGGCGACGGTCGCCGGCACACTGCTACTGCTCACGAACAGCCAGCCCTTCGGCCTGCCTCTTCTGGGAGTGGCCGCGCTCCTG
This sequence comes from Binatus sp. (SeqCode), assembly GCA_035602755.1. Lineage (GTDB taxonomy): Bacteria > Acidobacteriota > Terriglobia > Acidiferrales > UBA7541 > Palsa-295. The sequence goes on from DATNLR010000130.1 coordinate 2,003, forward strand.
CTTTTGAATGAAGTGACCGCCGCAGTTCCGGACGGTTCCGCGCCGCCGCAGATGGCCCCCTTGCTCGCCCTCGGTTTACTCGCGGTCGGAATTCCGATGTGTATAGACGCCGCGGGCCTTGGGACTGCGATCGGAGACAAGCTTCTGCGCGGGAAGCCCGGCTATCGATTTCACGAGCCCCAGCTGGCATCGATCGAGTTCGTTGATTGCGCGACGCCGTGTCTGCAGAACGACAATGGCCAGAACTTTGTCCGGTACACCGAGGAAGGGATCGCGCTGGTTCAGGCAAACGGACGACCCGGTGAATCTGTACGGGGGCTTGGCATGAGCAACCCGTTTTCGTACGCGACGCTGCGCCCTCCCTCCCACGGAGGCGCGGTGGTCCTCGGCAAGACGGACATCAGCTCGGTCGTAATGCCGCCGGAGAAATTCTTGATTGGGGACGTAGCCCTCATCCTGGCGCCCAAGTACCCGGCTAGCGAGAGAGATACTCTGGCTGCGATCCTGAATGCTTACCCCAACCTGCTCGGCACCGAATATCGCCGAGTGGCGGAATCGCCCAATTGGATCCTTTACCGCCGGGCGAATTGATAGTTGCAGGTCCTATTTCTGATTGAGACATATTCGATCTCAACAGCATGGAATAACTTCCGTGTCGCTCGTCGCTGCAGCAACTCCGAATGGCGGACTACCGGCAAGCTCGTGCGCCCGTCAAGTCATGTCAGTGATAAATGCTGGCTAAGACGTACCGCTTAGCCGAAAACGGGTTACAACCGTGTTCGGTGAAAGCATGCGCCTGGTTTGTTCTATAAAGGGAGAATGCAAGAAAAAACACATCTCCTTCGGCTGGAATTTTTCTTGCTTCTCAACGGATCGGTCCGCCTCCCGGATTCCCACTCCGACCTGCTCTGAAACGGGTCGCGACTCCGACGTCTACAATTCCCGGATTGCCACGCGGCTCGTTTGCTGCCGCGTTTGTTTCCATGACTCCCTCCCATGAGCCGAATAGCCTGTTCTCAGGCTATTCAGTGCCCGAGACGACTAAGGGCTGCCATAATGGATTGATAAGAATCCCCAGTTTAAGCGGAAGACTTCAAAATTGTCGTAACGTGAACGGTTTACGGCCTCGGGAGTATGATGAGTTCAGACCATGGACGCCCAAGCGAAACAAAAGAACCTTCGCCTACTTACCAACGGTATCTACGTGCTGACCTCTCGACACGGCGATCGTTATGGAGCGGCGACAGTGACCTGGGTCTCTCAGGTTTCGTTCAAGCCGCCATTATTGATGGCCGCGTTGCGAAAAGATGGAAGCGTTCTCAGTTGCCTGGCACCGAGCGGCTTCTCGGTTTTGCATATCGTGGGAAGCGAGCAGCAAGAAATCGCGCAAAAGTTTTTTTCAGCCACCAAGGAATCCAACGGCTTCTTGAATGGAGAGCCGTTTCAAGAAGGAAAAACTTCCGCCCCGGTGTTGAAGAATCTCAAGGCTTATCTGGAATGCAAACTTGTCGAGATCTCTGAAGAGTACGGGGATCACGCCATCGCGATTTTGGAAGTGGTCGAAGCCGGCAATCGCGGAGAGGTCGATCCTCTCGTTGTCGGCGATTCACCCTGGAAATACGGCGGTTAGCCCACAACTCTGAAATCCGCCTTTGCTTCCGTTTCCGCGCATGAATCTGATTTGGGCTTCGCGAGAAACTCCACTATAATCATTAGATTCGGTATTGCTACAGGAGTGGCTAGGTCTATGTTGAAAAGCATTCAGCAGCGGGATCTCGACAAGAATCGATGGGTCAAGGTCACGATGTGGGTCCTGTTGATCCTCATTAGCATCAGCATGGTGATTACCTTGGTGCCTGGGCTGGTTGGCGGATCGACTACCAACAGTCCCGATACGGTGGCTTCTGTTGGAGGCCAGGACATTTCCGTATTCGATGTGCAGCGCCATTTGAATATGGTGCTGCACGGACAAAACGTTCCCGAAATGCTGAAGGGCTTGTACGCCAAACAGGTCCTCGATCAGATGATTTTCTCTCGCGCCCTCGACCTTGAAGCTCAAAGGCTTGGCATCAGCGTAACTTCTCAGGAAGAATCGGATCGAATCAAGCAGTTGCTGCCGGCGGCATGGGAAGGCGGGGCCTGGACCAAGGATCGATACGTTGCGGAAGTTCAGAATCGCACGGGAATGTCTGTTCCGGAATTCGAATCGTTTTTACGCGACGACATGCTGATGGAAAAGTTCCGCCGTCTGGTCACCTCCTCCATCAGCGTCAGCCCAGCCGAAATTGAGAATGAGTTCCGCCGGCGAAATGAAAAAGTGCAGATCGAATACGCGCTGGTGAAACCAACCGAACTTGCCTCTTCGATTCAACCTACGGACGCGGAACTTTCCGCCTATTACGCCAAGAACGCCAGCCGCTATCAGGTTCCCGAAAAACGGTCCGCGCGCTACGCGCTGCTGGACTTGGCAAAGTTGCGAGACACCACGCAGGTGAGCGATGAGGATCTTCGCGCGTATTACAACTCACACATCGACCAATATAAGGTCGAAAACCGCGCTCACGTCGAACATATTCTTTTCAAGACCATCGGCAAAACCGACGCCGAAATCGCCGAAATCCGCCAGAAAGCCGAAGACGTGCTGAAGAAAGCCAAGAGCGGAGCCAATTTCGAAGATTTGGCCAAAAAATATTCGGAAGATGATGCGACCAAGGCGAAGGGCGGCGATCTCGGCTGGATTGTTGAAAAGCAAACTGTCCCTGAGTTTGAACAGGCCGCCTTCAGCGTTCCGAAGGGTTCTGTGTCTGATCTGGTGAAAACGCAGTACGGCTTTCACATTATTAAAGTGTTGGATCGCGAAACCGCTCACACCAAACCGTTCGAGGAAGTGCGCAGCACGATTGTGCCCATCCTCGCCGATCAAAAGGCCGCCGAACAGGCCAACAATATTTCAACACAAATGGCCAGCGCCGTTCGCCAATCTAATCGCCAGTCTCTGGACGACCTGGCTCGAAAATTTAATTTGAAGCTTGGTGACACGCCGCCCGCATCGGTTACCGACCCCGTCGGCGATCTCGGAAATTCCCCTGAACTTCACCAGATCCTCTTTCAACTGCGTCCCGGCGAACTGAGCCAGCCTCTTCAGATCCCTCAGGGCTTCGTGATTTTGACGCCGAAGGACATACAGCCAGCTCACCAAGGAACGCTAGCGGAAGTTCGCGACAAAGTTCTGGCAGACTATCAGCAGGAAAAATCCATTGAGCTTGCTCGGACTAAAGCCCAGGAGCTCGCCAAGCGCGTTCAGTCTGGCGAATCGTTTGACCAAGCCGCCAAAGCTCTAGGTCTTACTGCAGTCACGCCGGAAGCCTTTGCACGAAACGGCTCGGTTCCAGATGTCGGCTCTGCGAAGTTGCTGCAGGCTTCATTCGGGATGTCGGTTGGCCAAGTCAGCCCGCCCACTCAGGTTGCAGGCAATTGGCTAGTCTATCGCGTCGTAGGCCATCAGCCCGCCAACCCCGCGGACCTCGCTACGCAGTCCGACCAGATCAAGCAGCAGCTCCTGCAAGCAAAACAGACGGCTGCGTTCGAGGCTTTTCGCGCTGCGCTGGAAGATCGGCTCAAGACTGAGGGCAAGTTGACCATCAACGCGGACGCGATGAAGCGCCTGTCGCGCACAAGTTAGCCCCAAGCTAGCTATTAAAAAGGTGGCTGAATAGCATCGGGCTGCATCCGTCATTGCTCTCGTCGAATCGCGGCTCCGAGATTCTACGGCGATTTTTCTTCGACCTAAACACACCAAGTCTATCCGTAAGCTGATGTAATTAAGCAACTTAACTATTTCATGGACGCTCCTTGCCTACTTTCTGGAGCTTCTATAAAATGGTGTCTATCCGCAGAGCCTGCCCCGTCGCCAGCGGGGTTCTGACCTAGGCAAGAAACTTCCCAATTTCTGCCCGGTCACGAATTTCTGAGCGCCATCTTAAGGAGCATTCCGATGCCGGAAAAACGTTCCAAGGCTAACAGGCTAGCGGTAGCACTCACATTGGGAAAGACCCGCCGCTCAGGGTCAAAGGCACTCGACTTTGGGGCTATGGCGGAAAAACTGGGGACCAGGATGCATACCAAGAGCACATCGTCAGGGAACGAATATTTATGCGGGATGGAAAAGAATCAGAACGGCAAGTACAACGTCCGGGTGCGCGCGTACTTTGGACGCGGCGGCTGGTCGTTGCCGGTCTATTTCCTCGCTTCGACATTTAATGCCGCGATGAAAAAGCTGGAAGAAGCGCTGCAATTATTGCAGAAGAACGAAGAGCGCCTGCGGTTTTGGGGTGTAGAGCGCTCCGACGACCCGGGCGTCGCTGGAGATCTTCTGAAGGAATTTGGACTTTGGCTTGACCGCCGCAAGGAATACCCTCGCAAAGTGGCTGAGGTCAACATACAGCGCGAACGCCCGGTTCCGGCGTCCATGCTGGCTCCGATACGCCGCGTGTTGGCCGACTCGGTGTCGCAAGAGCGCGTTTCGCTCGCTGCGGCTGGTGACTGACGGCTGTAAATCTGATAATTCCTACCGGTAATTGCGCTCCGAAGTTCCGGAGCTTCCGTCGCCGATCTCCGCTCGAAGGCCGTGTCGGATCTGCTACATCTTCGGGCGGAGGAAGATTTCGCCGTTGGCTACAATGGCGTCGTTGAGCGACAGCTTATAGCGGTACGCGCCAGGATTCAGGCCGGAGCGGATGGCGCCGCTTTGCAGGCGGACGCCGGGTGGGGCTTGGAATACGTTTGAAGAGAAGGGGCAGCGCTGCGGATCGAATTCGATCTTGAGGTTCCCGGCGTTGGAGAACCATTCGACTTGATCTCCGGGTTCGAGCACCACTACTTCGGGGAGCACTCCCACCACCACTAGCTTGTCCGCCACTCGGTTTCCTCTCTAACCTTCACGCAGCTAACTTTCACTAAACATTTCCCAGCCAAGCCGACTGCACCGACAGCGTGCTCTTCCGCGGAACTTTTTCTCCGCTCGAACCGCATCTGCGTCCCAAAATCTTTCGTTGTTTTATGCTCGAGCGCATTTCGGTCGGAAGCCGCCGCGCAATCAATCCGCCGTGTCCGCCGCTATTCGCCCGCGCCTACATCCACTGGCGGCTCTCGGTTATGAGATGGCGCGGACAGCTTCGACGATGTGTTTGGCGGAGATGCCGAAGGCTTCGATCAACTCGTCGGGCTTTCCGGAATGCGGCATGCGGGTGACGGCGATTAGTTTGAATTTTGATGGTGAGACGCCTACTTCGGCGAGCGCCGTTAGGACCGCTTCGCCTAGGCCGCCTTCGGGCCAGTGATCTTCGGCGGTAATCAAGCGTCCGCCCGTCGCGTTGATTTGTTCGGCGATGGCTTTGCCGTCGATCGGCTTGACGCAATAGAGGTCAATCACTCGAATAGCGACGCCTTGCGATTTCAACTGGTCTGCGGCTTTCAGGGCTTCGTGGAGTGTGACGCCCGCGCCAATCACGGTGGCTTTATCCTGCGCGCTTTGCCTCTGGATTTTAAATCCGGGGACGGGGAACTTTTCGTCCTTGGAGTAAAGGATGGGCATCTTGGGGCGCGAAGTCCGCAGGTAATTTATTCCAGCGCGCCGGGCCATGTGCTCGGTGAGGCGCTCGGTGGAAATCGCGTCGCTGGGATAAAAAACTTCGGAGCCATGCACAGCCCGGAACATGGCGATGTCTTCCAGAGCCATCTGCGACGGGCCATCTTCTCCGATGGAGACGCCGCAGTGCGAGCCGCACAGATTGATATTCGCGCGACTGATAGCGGCCATGCGCACGTTGTCATAGGCGCGGGAGAGGAAGCAGGCAAAAGTATCGGCGAAGGGTACTTTGCCGCGAGCGGCGAGTCCTACTGCGGCGCTGACCATGTTTTGCTCCGCGATATAGCCTTGATAGAAATGGTCGGGATAGGCGTCTTGGAAAATTTCCGAGAAGGTAGAATTTTTCACGTCGCCGGAGATGGCTACGATGTGCGGATTCACTTTTCCCAGGCGCTTCAGCGCGAAGCCGTAAGCTTCGCGAGTGGCGATAGGTTTGTCCTGCGCGTATTCGGGAGCGGGGGGCTCGGGGAAATCGGGCGGCTTGGGTAAGTCGGTGCGCCTGTAGGATTTTCCCGGGTCCGGAGGAACTACCGGCGGCGTGCCTCCCAGTTCTTTAATCGCCGCAGCGAGTTGTTCTTTCGAAAACGGCTTGCCGTGCCAGCCCATTTTTCCTGCAACTTCGCTGAAGCCGTGCCCTTTGATGGTTCTGGCGAGGATTGCCTGTGGACGGCCCTCGGTGGCTTTCGCGCGGTCGAGTGCGGCCAGGACGGCGGCGACGTCATGGCCGTCGATTACTTCTGTCGCAAAGCCTTCTGACTCGAATTTCCGGCGATAAACTTCCATGTCGTGCTGATACATGGTGGGGTCGCTCTGGCCCAGGGCGTTGATGTCACAGATGACGGTGAGATTATCGAGCTTGTAATGTGCGACGAAGGCGGCCGCCTCCCAAATTTGACCTTCGGCGAGTTCGCCGTCTCCGGTTAACACGTACACGCGCGTGGGGCTTTTGTCCATGCGCGCGCCGATGGCCAGGCCAGCGCCGACGGAAAGGCCCTGGCCGAGGGATCCGGTGGCTGCATCAACCCCGTGGATGTGCGGGGTGGGGTGGCCTTCGAGTTCGCTGGTCAACTGGCGGAGAGTCATCACGCGCGATACGGGAAAAACTCCGGCTTCGGCGAGCGCGGAATATAGAAGGGGAGCGGCGTGGCCTTTGGATAACACGAAGCGGTCGCCGTCGTTAGAGTTAGCGTGCTTGGGATCGAACTTCATGGCGTAGAAGAAAACCCCGGCGGCCAATTCCGCAGCGGACATGCAGGACGTGGGGTGTCCTGAGCCGGCGGCAGTGGTGGACATCATGGAATAAATACTGAGCAGTCGCGCTTTTTCTTTTATGTTGGCGAGGATGGCGGCGGACGGCCCGGTGGTGGGAGTGGCGCTCATAGTGCCTCCTGTTCCTTTTGTGCCTTCAGCGGGATTTTACCCTGTTCAGAGGCATCCCGCGAGGCAGATTCTTTTTTGCGCCGGGCGCTCCGCTTGGCTGTGAATTGGGCGCGAAATTGCAAAATCCTAATCGCTGTTCTGACCCCGGTTAGAAATTTTGGCGAGTTGAATCGTAGGAAATGAGCCGAAGAACGGCACCTGATCTTCGGGCACCATTCCCTGTCACGAATTTTTCTGGGCTCCACATAGTTCCATTTTCCAGCCTGACACACGATGCAAATCTCACACGCCGTGGACGATTTGTTGCAAATCTTTTTAGGAGTAGCAGTTAGAAGGCTCAATTCCAAAATTGGAAACTGCGATTTTACCGGCTGTCTTTGCGCGGAGGAATTCGGATGTCCGAAAGCGGTGCATAGGCGGATCCTCAAGCACGGTCAACAAGTACCGACTATGCTTGCTAAATGCCTTGCTTCCAGCGACGATTCCCTTGTGTTGGGTTCGTTGACTTGGGTTCAGGCCCAACCTAAGATGAGCGCAAATGCCGGACTCCTCTCCGCTGATCGGCCGCATTATCTCGCACTACCGAATCGCAAAAAAGCTCGGGGCCGGAGGCATGGGCGAAGTTTATCGCGCACGCGATGAGCGATTGAAACGCGATGTCGCTCTGAAAATCCTGCGACCGGATTCTAAGACCAGTTCCGGCGCGAAAAAGGAGCTGCTTCGTGAAGCGCAGTCCGCTTCGGCTTTAAACGATCCGCATATTTGCACCATCTACGAAGTGGGCGAAGACGGAACTGATCACTTCATCGTGATGGAGCTGGTCGAGGGCAGTACGCTTAATCTATTGATTCCCGCGGGAGGCTTGCGGCCGGAGCTGGTCTTGCGTTATGGAGAGCAGATTGCCGCCGCGCTGGCACATGCTCATGATCACGGCGTCATCCATCGCGACATCAAAACGGCTAACGTCGTAATCACACCTGCCGGGCAAGTGAAGGTTCTAGATTTTGGTCTCGCAAGGTTTTATAGCGATACAGAACTTGCGGACGCGACCCGCTCCAATGAATCAGCCGCCAATGCGAATGCAGTCGTAGGCACGCTTCCCTATATCGCGCCGGAAATTCTGCGTGGTGAGCAAGCCAGCGCGCGCAGCGATATATGGGCACTGGGAATCACCTTGTTTGAGATGTGCACCGGCAATCGACCGTTTCGCGGCCATACGGGATTCGAGCTGACTTCCGGAATTCTTCGCGAGCCACTACCGCCGCTTCCACCACAAGTACCGACCGGATTACGAACGGTCATTGAACGTTGCCTGGAGAAAGAGCCGGGCCACCGATACCAACGGGCCGGTGAGATTTGTGCGGCGTTAGAAGCGGTTCAGACGCGGCCGGATAGTTCTTCCTACTCCTCGACGATTCCATCCTCCGCCGAACCCGCAATCGCAGCGAAGCGAAGTCCTTGGATTCCAGGTATCATCGCGCTGGCTGTGTTTATTATCGTCGCTGCTCTGTTCGCTGCCAACGTAGGCGGCCTGCGTCGCAGAATTTTTCATGGTGCGCCGGCTACAGGTATTCACTCGCTTGCCGTGCTGCCGCTTCAGAATCTTTCCGGAGATGCGCAGCAGCAATATTTCGCCGATGGCATGACCGAAGAATTGACCACCGCGCTATCGCAGGTCAGCTCCTTGCGAGTGGTCTCGCGCACCTCTGCGATGCGATATAAGGGAACGCAGAAATCAGTCCCACAGATTGCACGAGAGCTGAATGTCGATGCCGTGGTGGAAGGGTCGGTTGAACGCGAAGGTGACCGCGTCCGCATCACCGCTCAATTAATTCAGGGTCCCAGCGACACGCATCTGTGGGCCAAGGGCTACGAACGCGATTTGCGCGATTCGCTCCGCCTGCAGGACGAAGTGGCCCAAGCCATTGTGGATGAAATCCAGTTGAAGCTCACTCCACAGGAACAGGCCCACTTCGCGCATAACGAGAGTGTTGATCCTGAAGCGCACGAAGATTATCTTCGCGGCCTGTTCCACTTGAATCTGCGCAACGGTCCTGACGAGCGGCAGGCCATTGAACTATTTCAAGCCGCCATCAAAAAGGACCCGTCGTACGCAGCGGCCTACGCTGCACTCGCGGATTCTTATCGGGCGCTCATCTTCAATAGCAACGTCGCTCCAGCGGACGTTGCTCCGCTCTCGATGTCCGCGGCCAGGCGTGCTTTGGAGCTTGACGATCATCTTGCGGAAGCCCATATCTGCCTGGCCGGCGGCCTGGTTGATTACGACTGGGACTGGAAGGGCGCAGAGAAGGAATATCAAACGGCACTACGGTTAAACCCAAATTCTGCGCTCGCGCACTATTCCTATGCACATTTCCTACGCCAGGAAGGGAAACTTGAGGAATCGATTCACGAAGGCCGGCGCGCGATTGAACTCGATCCGGTCTCGGCACCGGCAAATTTCATCGTGTCGCAATCTCTCTATGAGGCCAGGCGCTACGATGACGCAATCTCTCAATTGCAGAAGACCTTGGATCTCGAACCGCGCTTCTGGCCCGCGCATGTATATCTGGGCAAGACTCTGGCTGAGCGGGGTCAGTTTCTCGAGGCCCTGGAAGAATTGAAGAAGGCAGGAAATTTTACGGCAGAGCCTCTCGCCACGGTCGGTTACATCCACGGCCGGATGGGACGCTTCGCGGATGCGCGCAAGGTGCTCGCCGATTTACTGACCCAGTCGAAGAGCGTTTATATAGCGCCGAGCAATTTTGTGAAGGTTTACGTCGGCCTAGGTGATAAGGAGCAAGCTTTCGCTTGGCTCGAAAAGGGCTATCAGCAGCGCGATTTCTGGCTCACCACTTTAAAAAGCGAACCTATGTATGACACGCTGCGTTCCGATCCTCGATTCCAAGAACTCGTGCGCCGAATCGGGTTTCCGCAGTAGCCACCATCAGTTGCAACTCGTGATAAAACAGGTTACCTAAAACGTCCGAAACTAAATAAGCGCGGCGGAAAATGACGCGCCACTGCCTCCGGCGAACTACGTCCATTTTGCAGTTGCACAGAGGCAAAGACGAATTACATTTGGTGTGGTCTGAACGTAACGTTCGCGCCGGAGATGGCCCCAGGGGCCATGCGATGGCCTGGCTTCCTACGGTGAAGACTGGACCAGCATCAGGTCTACGGACTTGCTGAGCTGGTTCAGGATGAACTGGGGGGCGATTCGGCTCATCAGCTTCAGGATGTTGCTTTGGCCTGGACGGATTTCGAGCCGATCGTTTTTTAGGCCGTCGATGGCTACAGCGACCATCTTATGCAGGTCCATTATCTGGGCGCCCTTCATATCTTCGGGGGTGAAGCCTTCCGTTGTTAACAGTGGCGTTTGAGTGGCGGGCGGAGCCAGTTCAAATACCTTGATGCGGGTGTTTTTTAGCTGGGCTCGGAGGGATTGTGTGAAGGAATGCAGTCCTGCTTTGGTGGCACAATAGATGGGCGCTATGGGGAATGGGACGAAGGCGAGGCCGGATGAGACGTTTACGATGGCGGCGCCGTTTACGACTTTCAGCTGAGGCAGGAATTGTTTCACCATGCGGATGGGCCCGAGAAGGTTGATCTCGATTTCGCGACCGATGTCCTGGAGGGCATTCGCGGCGCCGTTTTGCGTTTCATTCTTCCGGCCCTGGAGATTGATCTTGCGCATGATTCCGGCGTTGTTGATGAGCACGTTCAGGCCAGGAAATTTTTAGGATCACGGCATCGAACAGGACAGGAATCGATTGGGGGTCGCTTACGTCACTTTGAAAGGTGTGGACACCGGGAAGTTTTCGTTGGGCTTCCTCGAGCCGGCGCTGATCGCGTCCAGTAATGATGACGGTGTTGCCAAGCTTCAGAAGTTCGGCGGCAAGCTCGAATCCAATGCCGCTGGTGCCGCCGGTGATTAAAATCGTGTTGCCCGAAAGGTTCATGGCTAGGCCTCTCTAGTTATGGGTTGCGGCGATCAGCGCGGTTCGAAGGAAAACTCTATCTGCCTTCCGCGGATACATGCAGGCCGAAGAGCTGTGTCTCGAGGCTATCCATTAGACGCTCGGGAAGCAATCGCGGCAAGATCGTGAGCGGCCTGGAACCTTTTCCTACGACGTAACGGATTTTGGGACGCCGAGCAGTGAGAGCGTGAAGCACAGCACGCGCGACAACTTCGGGCGAGCTGCCGTTCGTTTCGCGCGCGTAAGCACGCCTGGTGAAATTTCGGAGCATGTCGCCGTAGCGTTTCGCTCCTTCCGGGGGAAGACGTTGGATGAGGCCTTCCACATCGCCAAGCGTTTTATCGACTGCGGGCGTGCGTATTGACGCTGGCTCGATCACACAAACGCGAATGCCGAATGGGCGAAGCTCCAATCGCAACGAATCGCTTAGCGAACCGAAAGCGCTTTTGCTCGCGCCCAACACTCCGCCAAACGGGATGGCAATGTGCGCTCCGACAGAACTTATGTTGACGATGCGACCGCGCCGTTTGCGGATCATGGGCAGAAATGCCTGGGTGACAGCGATCTGGCCGAAGACGTTTACCTCAAATACTTTTCGAAGGTCTTGCGGAGAGGCATATTCTAGCGGGCCGGAAATTCCGATGCCGGCGACGTTCACCAGGCTATCGATTCCACGACCCTGGACTTGTGCGGTGACGTCTTTGGCTGCGTCCGCGACGGAGGCGGCGTCAGCAACGTCCATGATTACCGGAGTGAGGTTGCTTCCGGCTTGGTCCCGGAGCGGGCGGATGTCGGTCAGCTTGCGGACGCCAGCGAAAACTTGAAATCCCTTGCTGGCTAACGACACTGCGGAGGCGCGGCCGATGCCGCTGGAAGCTCCGGTTATCACAGCAACTTTATTCATTGAATTGTTCATGGCTATCCTGAGGCTGGGGGGAAGGAACAGAAGCTGGCAAAGTTGGCGGGCCGGATGCCAACTCGAACCCATAACTATGCTACGAGCGCGCACGAGCGAAGGTCAATCAATAGTTTTGCTGTAGGCTGGCTTTCGTTGATCCCGGCAGAGAGGCAAAGACGAATTGCAATTGGCGCGGTCTGAACGTAAAGTTTACGCGAGAGTTTGCGGGAAAAACAAGTTGATCAGTGTTATGGATCCTTGCGCAATGGATATGATGATAATTGCTGGGGGGACTCGATGAGCGCGGTGAAATCGCTTTCTGCGGAAAGTACGCGGCGGGATTTTTTGAAGACGGGAGTTGTGGCGGGGGCGAGCCTTGTTATTGGATTTCATTTGCCTGCAAGGATGACGCAGCAAGAAGCGCGCTCGAGCGGGAAAAATGCCGCTGGGACAAAAGATTCTGCGCGCGGGGATTTCCAGCCAAATGCGTTTATTGAGATCAAGGCTAGCGGCGAGATTTCTTTGACCGTGGCGCGGTCGGAGATGGGGCAGGGAGTGCGGACGTCGCTGGCGATGATTTTGGCGGAGGAGTTGGACGCGGATTGGGCGCGCGTGACGGTGAAGCAGGCGGACTTCGATACGAAATACGGGGACATGACTACGGGAGGCAGCGCGAGCGTGCGGAGTTCATGGGATCCGTTGCGCAAAGCGGGAGCGACGGCGCGGGACATGTTGCTGAGCGCCGCGGCGCAAATGATGAGCGTGCCCAAGGAAGAATGCAGTGCTATTGGTGCCAGCGTGATCGAGCACACAAAGACTGGAAGGAAAGTCGGATATGGATTGCTGGTGGAGAAGGCGTCTGGATTTCCAGTGCCGAAAGATGTGCCGCTGAAAAATTTCCAGGACTACAGGATTATTGGCACGAAACGAAAGCGCGTAGATGACAAGCATATTGTGATCGGCGAAGCGCATTACGGAATCGATACGAAAGTTCCGGGGATGTTGTATGCGTCGGTGACCAGGCCGGCGGTTTTTGGCGGGCACGTGAAGACATTTGATGCGAGCAAGGCGCAAGCGGCGTTGGGAGTGCGCAAAGTGGTAGAAGTGCCGCGGGTGGAATTGCCTCCCCTATTTGGCGAAGAGCGCGCGCCGAATTCGGGGCACCAACACTATTTGTGGGGCGGAGTGGCGGTGGTGGCGGATTCGACGTGGCGCGCAGTGGCCGCGAGACGCGCGCTGACGGTCGAGTGGGACGATGGCCCGGGCGCGTCGGAATCGACGGAGGGACATCGCGCGGAGCTGGCGGGACTTTTGAAAAGTCCAGGGAAGGAGCTGCGAAAAATTGGAGAGCCGGAGGCGGCCTTCGCGAACGCTGCAAAAAAAGTGGCGGCGGAGTATGAGACGCCTTTTCTGGCGCATATGGCGATGGAGCCGCCGAACTGTACGGCGTTTGTGTCTGACGGGAAATGCGAAGTGTGGGCTCCCACGCAAAATGCGGGCGGGATGGCGACGGCGCTGCAGAGCGCGCTGGGACTAGCGGCGTCGGCGATTACGATTCATGTGACGCTGCTGGGCGGCGGATTTGGGAGGCGGCTGAATATCGAATACGGAGTGGAAGCGGCGTTGATTTCACGCGCGGTGGGAGCGCCGGTGAAAGTGACGTGGACACGTGAGGACGATATCAGCCACGATTTTTACCGGCCGATGACGCGTCACGGGATGCGAGCCGGGCTGGATGCGCAGAACCAGCCGGTGGCCTGGTTGCACCATATTGCAGCACCGTCGACCGACGGGACCTATCTTGGCGGCGATATTCCCGACATTGGCGGAACGGAAATCGCGGGCGTGGGGCTGCCGAATGGCTCGGTGGCGAATTATTTTCTGGAGCAGAGTTTTTTGCACACGGCGGTTCCGCGGGGGTATTGGCGCGCGGTGGATCCGAACTGGAATCATTTTGCGGTGGAGAGTTTTATCGATGAAATTGCGGCGGCGGCAGGAAAAGATCCGCTGGAGATGCGCAGGCAATTGATCGCCGGGACTCCGGCGGCGGCCGCGGCCGACAGCGATGAAAGGCCGGTGAACATTGAGAGGCTGCATCAGGTGATCGATCTGGCGGCGGAAAAATCCGGATGGGGAAAGGCGCCGGCGGCGGGCGGGACAGGTACGGTGCGGCGCGGACGTGGTATCGCGGCGCTTTATTCGTGGGGGAGCTATGTGGCTAACGTTGCGGAAGTTAGCGTTGAAAAAGATGGAACGTTGCGCGTGGACCGCGTGGTGGTGGCCATCGATTGCGGGCAAGTGATTAATCCCGACACGGTTATTGCGCAGATGGAAGGCGGAGTTGCGTTTGGGCTGACGTCGGCGCTGTACGACGAAATTACGATTGAGAATGGGCGGGTGCAGCAAAGCAATTTTGATAATTACCCCGTGCTGCGGATTCCGGACATGCCGAAGGTGGAAGTGTACATCGTGCCGAATCATGAAACGCCCGGCGGAATTGGAGAGCCAGGAGTTCCGTGTACCGCTCCGGCGGTGGCGAATGCAATTTTTGCGGCGACGGGGAAACGGTTGCGTCGGCTGCCGTTTCAAACTTCGGAATTGGCGCAGAGCTAGCGCGGCGGCACGAGCAAGCGGAACTCCCGGATTTGCAGTTGCTATGGTTCAGGCACAGCGAGATCAGCGGTGGTGGAGAGGTCCGCTCCCTTTATTTCTTTACCTATTAGGGAGATAACCACAACCAGCGTCGCAACCAGCACAACAGTCCACGCAAGAACCGGAGCGAAATTCCCGCCGTAATTTTGCTCCGCGAATTTTGCCTGAATCACGGAATTGCGCGAGGCGAGTAGATTGCCGAGTTGGTAGGCCAGACCCGGAAACGTGGCTCGGACGGCAGGAGGAGAAAGCTCGTTCAAGTGCGCGGGGATCACGCCCCAGGCACCCTGCACCATGAATTGCATCAGGAAGCCGCCCAGCGCCAGCATCGGAGCGGTATGAGAATAGGCCCACAGCGGAATCAGGGGAATCGCAAGAAGAGCCGCAATCATGATGGCGCGTCGGCGGCCGATGCGCTCGGACCACGAGCCAAAAGCGATTCCTCCCAAAAGAGCGCCGATGTTGTAAATGATGGCGATGGCGCCAACAGTACCCGGCGAGAACCCATGATTCTTCTGAAGAAATGTGGGATAGAGATCCTGCGTACCGTGGCTAAAGGAATTGAAGGCGAACATCAGCAAGACGAGAAAAAGAAAACTACTCAGATAAACCTGGATGCCTTTGGCGACGTGGGTGTCCGTTTCTCTGGCCACGCGGCCCTGCAGCCAAGCGGGCGACTCGTCAACCTTGGTGCGGATGTAGATCACTAGAAAAGCGGGAAGCGCTCCGGCGACAAACATGCCGCGCCAACCGATGAAGCGAAACAAGGTTCCGTAAACGACCGCCGCGAGGAGGTAGCCGACGACGTAACCTTCCTGCAAAAGACCGGAGAAAAAGCCACGGCCTTTGGCGGGCAGGGTCTCGAAAGCCAACGCCGCGCCGACGCCCCATTCCCCTCCCATAGCTATGCCGAAGAGGGCGCGCATGATGAGAAACGCGTGAAGCGAAGGAGCGAACGCGGAGCCGAGTTCGAAAATCGAGAAACAGATGATGTCGATCATCAGTGCTGGACGGCGGCCGAAGCGATCGGCCAGGAATCCGAACAGAAAGGCGCCGACGGGGCGCATGGCCAGCGTGAGGAAAATTGCTTCGGTTATGGCAGAGACTGTGGTGTGGAACTCTCCCGCGATGGCGCTTACGCAGAAGACCAGGATGAAGAAGTCGAATGCGTCGAGGGACCAGCCGAGAAAGCAGGCGAAGAAGGTATGGCGCTGAGTGGGTGTGAGGCGGCGAAAGGGAGCAAAAACATTCATGGCTTTTGCTCAGCGATTCATTTCCAGTGCGATGCTAACACATCGGTGACGCGCGCTACTTGAACCATTTCGGCGACGTCGTGAATGCGCACGATGTGGGCACCTTGCATGATGCTGACGGCAACGGTCGCGGCGGTACCCCAGAGGCGGGCACTTTCTGGAGCGCTAGCGGACGTGGTCCTCTGCACTGTCCGGCTAATAAAACTTTTTCGCGAAGTTCCTATTAAGAGCGGAAAACCAAGGCCGGAGAGTTCCGGCAGGCGCGCGAGCAATTCAAAATTCTGCGCGTAGCTTTTACCGAAGCCGATGCCGGGGTCGATGATGATTTGAGATTTTGAGACGCCGGTGCGACGGGCGAGCGCAATGGAGCGGCGTAAACCTGCGAGGACATCGCGGACTACGTCTTTTGCGAACGGACCTTTCTGCATGGTGCGGGGTTCGCCACGCATGTGCATCAGGATTAACGGCAGCTTGCGACCTCGCGCGACATCGGCAATGCGTGGGTCGTTACGCAAGGCGGTGACGTCGTTCAGAATTTCTGCGCCGGCGGCCGCTGCGGCTTCTGCTACTTCGGATTTGCTGGTGTCGATCGAGATTGGAATTTTTATTTTTCCGTGGAGCTTTTCCAGCACCGGGAGGACTCTGCCTAGCTCTTCGTCTGCAGAAATAGCGGTTGAACCGGGGCGAGTCGATTCGGCTCCGATGTCGAGGATGTCTGCGCCGGCGCGTTCGATTTCGAGGGCGCGGGCGACAGCTGTGTCTGTGTCTAGAAAGAGGCCGCCGTCGGAAAAACTGTCGGGCGTGACGTTCAGAACGCCCATGACCAGGGTGCGTTCGCCCAGCGATAAAGTTCTGGCGGGCAAGCGCAACTTGAATTTTCGGCGACGGAACATGCGCACCGATTAAATCATAAGACTGCGCCAATCGAAGCAACGGAGAAGAAGCCGCTGGCGAAATCTCGGGCGATATGTGAAGCAACAACGGTCAGAGATCATTGGGGGAACGCAGCCCGATCAGCTCCGCGGACCGCGTATGGCAATTTGCAAAATTATTGTGTGGGGGCAGCGAAATAGCCGGGGCGGCTTGCTACGTTCACGCCTGTGTGTCCAACCACTTCAACCCGTAAGGAATGCCACCTTGGGCCACTCGCTGCAGCCCGAGGCGGCGCGAAACCGAGGGTGTACTCGGCGCGAACTCGGCGCGCGATTTCGCGGAAGGTATCGGTGAGGGAGTCGGACTCGTGCAGGAAATAGAGTTGGC
The DNA here is from genome assembly GCA_035602755.1 of Binatus sp. (SeqCode). Lineage (GTDB taxonomy): Bacteria > Acidobacteriota > Terriglobia > Acidiferrales > UBA7541 > Palsa-295. The sequence continues at coordinate 19,073 of DATNLR010000130.1, forward strand.
CACCTACACGGCGTGTGAGTTCGGCCAGGTACAAAGTATAGGCTGGGATTTTCAGGTCCCGCGCGTCGTCGGTGAGTAATGTATTTGCGGAATGCAAGGAGAGCCAAGCAGGGGTCATTATTTTGGGCCTGCTCTGAGTGGAGACAGCGAAGAGCTGAATGTCGGTCGAGGCGAGCGCGAGAGAGACATCGTCGAAAGTCAGGCGGTCACTTGGAAATCCTGGGCGCGGGGATGCACTGACGGGATCCAGGGTTAGGCCGAGGCCACTGTCCTGGCCGTCGGTGAGAAGGACGATGGCTTTGCGGCCAGTGCGTCCGGCAAAAAGCTCGTGCGCGGCGAGAAAAACGGATTGATAAATATTCGAGCCGCCGGTATCGCCAAAAAGCTCGTGGACGTTGATGCGCGAGATGGCTTGGCGGATCAAGCCCCAATCATTTGAGAAAGGGAGCAACAGATAGGTGTGCGAGGAAAAGTCGACTACAGCGACTTGATCTGCGGAGGTGAGGCCGTCCACCAGCGCGCGAGCGGCGGCCTTCATTTCGTCGCTTTGCGGCAGGATGCTCGGGCTTGCGTCGATAACTAGAGCGATAGTGGCGGGTTGGGTGGAGGCGTCGAAATAAGTGAGAGGCTGCTCGACGCCGTCATCGAAGATGCGAAAGTTTTCGCGGGACAGGCCAGTGAGAGCGGCGCCAGCTGCATCCGTGACGCTGCAGGTGACCGGGACAAGCGGCGTTACAACGCGGATTGCGTTTACCGCGGGTTCATCTTTTGTTTCAGTCCGCGCATCTTTTGATATGGTGGTGCGCAACTCACCAGTGGTTGGGTCGCGTTGCAGGGAAACTCCGGAATCGAGGATGCGCGGGCGGGAAAGTTTTGACTTTTGCGGCGTCTGCGAGTGCAGCTTGGCCGGGGTCAAAAAAAAGAGCAGCGTTCCAAACGACAAAACGAAAAATACGGAAAGAAGGCGGCGAGACAGTTTAATTTTTGGGGGGGTGGAGCTGAAGCGCATCGACGCTTGGACTCAATCGAGATCGAAATCGCGCAGCGGTTTCTCGATGGGACCGTCTTTGGCTTTCTTCAATCCTTCCGCAAACTTGCGTGCGAGCACGTCCTCTTTTGATTTTTCCGCTTCTACTGAGGCGCGGAACTTCGCTTCGACGGCATCCGTCTGTGCGCGCAAGAGGCTAGCGGTGTCGTCCAAGTCAACCGACGACGGCGGTCTTGGCGGAGGCACATGAGAAAGGACGGCGCCGAGTTCGCGGTCAACATTTAGTTTCGCCCGGCAGCACGGGCACTCTACTTCGAAGGTGTCTGCTCGCTTGTTGGACATATTCACATTTTACGCCCATTTCTGCGGGTCGGCGCAAGAGACGCGGCTAGGGGTGGTGCGACTCGTTTCGGAACGAAATAAGGGGAATCCTTTCCAACCTAGTCATCGGCTCGAAGCATTCGCCCACCCTCGAAGCAGGGCTTGCGGCAATCCTTCGACAATCGCTTTGATCGGCCGTTAAAGTGGTTACTTCTAATTGCATCAAAGTGGCTCTTGCGGGAGACCACGCACCGGTTAAATTGTTTGGGCCACTCGCCGGACGAGCGGCCAGACGTAAACGTTTCACCCTACTGGGACGGGAAAAGTGGGTATGCGCTTCCTCGCGGGATTGCTATTCGTTGCAGCGGTTTGCAATTTAATGGCGACTCAAACAGAACAAACAATCCGAAGCAGTGCCATCGATCCGGCCGCCAATCTCAAAGACTTTCAGGTTATTGAGTTCCGTCGCTACACCATCAAACCTGGAGGCCGCGAGAACTTTACCAAGTACTTTGAAACTTATTTTCTAGGCGCGATTGAACAAGTGGGGGCGATCACCGCCGGATCTTTCCTCGAGCGCAAAAACCAAGACGGCTTCACATGGATTCGCGGCTTTCACACGATTGACGAGCGCGCTACGGCGAACGCCGCTTTCTACGCCGGAGCGGTCTGGAAGGAGCATAGGAAAACGGCGAACAATCTGATTGCCGACTCCGATAACGTGATGCTGCTTCGCCCTTTGACCGCTGAACGAAGCATCCCCATCCTGCCCGACGTGGATCCGGTTATCGAAGCAAACGGCGCTCAGGGTGTAGCGGTAGCGCAAATATTCGCGGTGAAAGCGGATAGCGTGGAAGCGTTTGCCAACCAGGCGGAAACGGAATTTGCCGCTTATCGAGGGGCGGGCGCGCGGGAAGCCGGAATTCTTGTTACGCTGGATGTGAAAAATAACTATCCGCAGCTTCCGGTGCGCACAGACGGTCCCTACTTAGTGTGGTTGGGCGTCCTTAAGGATAATCACATGCTGGAGACGGGATTCGCGCCGGTGGCGGAGAGGTCTTTGCAGTCCTTTTCTGCAACAGGATTGCTCAGAGGCGCACCGGAGATGATCGTTATGGACCCTACACCTCGTTCGCGCTTGCGTTGGTTGCCCTAAACGCGAAAGAGGATTTTAGTGGATTAGGCGAGTGAGGGTAAGGTTTCCGCCGCCGGTGGTAACGATCACCAGATTCATAACGATAAGCATGATCTCGTAACTCCAACCGCTGGTCCCCGATTTGCCCCAAAAGCCGGTGTGCCAAGTCAATATTTTCTTTTGGATGGCGCCGAGCATAACCAAAATCAAACCGAGGGCGGCGAGTTGTGCGAGAATGCCCGAAATTACTCCGAGGCTACCGGCGAATTCAGCGGCTCCCAGGAAAATTGTGAAGCTCTTGCTCATTCCAATGTCCTTGCCTCGCGCTGCCGGATCCGTGAGATGTTTATAGCCGCTGGTGATGAACACGAGGCCAACCATAAAGCGCAGGAGCAGGAGCGCGGCGTCGGTGAATTGAGTCAGTTGCGGAAAGGCCATACCAATTACTCCGAGCCGCTATCATACTCTCAAAATTTGGGCGGAGATGTACTGTAAGTAGGCGGGCCGAGGCGCACCGGCTGAGAATGCACCATGCGCCTTGGCGCTAACGATGAGGCTTCGAGCACTACTTTCCCGCGGCGCTCGCCGCGTCCGTGGGGAAAGAGGGCCAATAGGGTCTGTTTGGATCTGCGAGGTGGCCATCGGCGTAGCGATCGTGGTGGCGTAGCCATGCCATGGTGAAAGGCAGACCGTCTTCGTCACGACCTTTTGGCACCAGATCGAGGTAGGCATAGGTGCCGACACCGACCTCCGTCCCGCGCGCGTAAGACGAATAGGTGTGGAAGATATCGCCATTCTTGTTTTTGTAGAAAACGCTAATGCCGGGCGCTTCTTCGCTGGGAAATTCGGTCAGGTCGAAGTTGTACTCCACTCTGCCTTTGGCTAGCTCTTCCTTGGTGAAGGACACGTGGAAGTCGCGATTGAAATCATTCGCGAACGACGAGACCCAGTTGAAATGCCAGCCCATGCGCTTTTTGAACTCTTCGATCTTGGGAAATGGCGCGCGTGATACGGCGAGGAAGCTCACGTCACGCTGAGCGAGATGCACAAGCGTGCCGTCGGTATGATCCATGAGGAACGAACAGCTTGGGCAGCCTTCCTTCCATTCCGGACCGAACATGAAGTGGTAGACGATCAATTGGCTTCGGCCGTCGAATAGCTCCGATAGGGTTTTCTTTCCACCTTGAGCCTCGAAGACGTAGTTCTTATCGACTTTGACCCAGGGTAGGTCGCGTCGTTCTTGGGCCAAGGCGTCGCGCAACTTAGTGAGTTCCTTTTCTTTTTTCAAGAGCTGCTTGCGAGCTTCTACCCATTCGGGTTGTGACACGACTTTGGGATGTTCTATTTGTTTCTGCGTCATGATAGGTTCTCCTTTGCTTTGAGTTCGGAATTATTCCTTTTGGTGTTACTCCGCGCTTGAAAATATTTGTTCATGGCGAACGCGGTTAGGCCGCCCGTTGATGCTGTCCCAACGGCTAGCAGCGCCGCGGTTGCGAGACAAAATGGACACATGTGCGCCTCCTTCGACTAATGCAATGACTGCTTACTTTCCTGCTCCTCGTCCGGAACGCTGGGTTTCGGCCTGCTTGCGGACGCGGTCGAATATGTGTGCCCAGCCCTGGGTCATCCCGACTTTGTGTTCATCGGAAACAAATCCCAGCGCTGTGTGGCGGAACGTGATCAGGGTGCCGTCTTTTTCCTCGCTCAGGCGATACTGCAAATTGTTTACGACCGGAGCAGACATGAAGAGTGGGCCGGTGAGTTCGAGCAGCGTTGGGCGCTTGATGGCCTGCACGGTGGCCCAGAAATGGCCGTTGCCGTCGCCCAAGTCGCGATACCAACGTCCACCTGGGCACGGCTCGATCTTCATGGGCAGCGGTTTGCCGTCGTGTGTTTCGTTCCGCGGGCCGATTTGTTCGAGCAGTGCGGCAAAGGTGACATCCAGCGTGGCTCGAACGTGGATTTCCTGATTCAGAGTCAACGTCAAATTCTCGATTGTTAGTGCCGTCAACGTCATGGTTTCCTCCTTTTAGTGAGATCTTGTGAGATGCAGCTTACTTTTTCATTTCGTTCTCTGCGCGTTCTTTCACACCTGCCAACTGATTGCGCCACAAACGCTCGAAGGTTCCGGCCCATTCATGAAGCGGCCGGATGGCTTCGGCGTTCGTTCGATAGAGCATGCGACGGCCATCGCGGCGCACGTTGACTAGGCCCACGTCTTTCAGGACGCGGAGATGCTTCGACACCGAGGGCTGCTCCAGACCCAAGGACAGAACGATATCGCCAACGGGCCGTTCCTGCAGCGCGAGATAGTTCAATATTTCCCGGCGGCGGGGTTCGGCGACGGCGTTGAAGGCGTCGGAAGTGGTGGATGCACGAGGCATGTCGAAATAATACATTCCTATATGGGAATATGTCAACCGAATATTTGCTCGCCACACATTCATGAGGGTGGTGACCGAGGGCAGGCTTCAGACTGGAGTTTTGGACGTAGTTCCAGGGCCGGCGACCGCTCACATCACTGATCGGTTATTTCTGACTTAGCAGGTAGAGATCGGCGTGTCCGGCGCGGCGCGCGAAAACGACGGTGGAAAGGTCGCGCGCAAAGTCGTAACCGTTGCCGCCGGAGCTAAACGGGATAGCAAAGGGGAGCTTCACTGCTACCTGAGGTGAGCCGACAAGCTTTCCGTCCTGCCAGCCTGCGCGGTAAATCGTGACTTCGTGCTCCGACGGGATGGCGTACAAGAGGGACTTGCCGTCACGAGCAAATACAGACTGGAAGGTTTCGACGCCCGGCAACAGCGGAATGCACTTTTTTTCAGGGACGGAGAACTCGTAAACTCCGGTTCTCTCTCCCGCCCACACGGCACCGATCATCCGCACGGACTTGAAACGCTTGCGCCGCGACACCGGCTCCGGCCGAATTTCCTCTACCGAAAGCAGGGCTGTTCAGGAACTTTCTCTGGAGCCCGGAAGTGGGAGCAACCGGATCGCGACAACGGCTGCTCTGCCCTCAACCGCGGCTGCGGGAAAGAAATCCCCGGTCGTCATCGCTTGCGCCGTTCTTGTGCTCGCCGTGGCAGCGTTCGCTGCCTATCACTTTTTTCATAGCTCCGCTCCAAGCGGTCCAGGGAAAATTACCCAAATCAGCCATTGGGACAAGCCCATGGAAAATGCCCGGCCATGCGCCGCAAATCTCCGGCCCACTGATCCGCCTGCCACAAGGAACAGAGCTTCACCTCAGCATTCGCAATAACCTGCCTCTGACGGCAAAAGTCCACGGCCTGCACAGTCATCCTGGAGACGCAAACGATGTGGTGACGCTGGCGCCGGGCGAAACGCGGCGACTGCAGTTCGCAGCAGGCGATTCCGGCACTTATTTTTACTGGGCCAGCACGTCCGGCAAGCCGCTCGGCGAGCGCATGGACCAGGAAACCTTGCTGTCTGGAGCATTCATTGTGGATCGACCGGGGATGAAGACAGACGACCGCATCTTTGTTCTAGGACTTTGGTGGAAAGGCTCCCTCGAGAACCCGGAAGAAATTCCCTCGATCAACGGTAAGACATGGCCCTACACAGAGCGCCTCACCTTACATCAAGGCGAGATCACGCACTGGCGCGTAATCAATCCGACGGTATCGGACCACGGCATGCACCTTCACGGTTTCTTTTTCAGCGTGGACGGCGAGGGTGACGGTGAGCGCTTCGGGGAGTATCCGGTGGATCAGCGGCGGTTGGCGGTGACCGAGCATATTGATGTGGGGAACACATTCGATATGACATGGACGCCAGACCGCGCCGGGAACTGGCTATTCCACTGCCATATGATGTCGCATATGACGCCTTCAGAGTCTCTGCATCCCAAAGAACCGCAGGCTGTTGCTTATTCACCGGAACACCAACACAGCCCGAGCATGGGCGGGCTGGTAATCGGCATCACCGTGCTTCCCAGCGCGATAGCTAGGCCCAGCCCGGCCTCCACAAACCCAGCGCACAAACTGCAATTGGTAATCTCGGAAAATCCCGAGAAGATCCCGCTTTACAACTTAGAGGTACACGATCCAAGAGAACCGGTTGCGACTGATAAGAAAAAGACACCGAGCTTGCTGGGGCCTCCGATTATTCTTACTCGCGGTGAGCCCGCGGAAATCGAAGTAAGAAATTTAACCAGCAATCCGACTGCGATTCACTGGCACGGGATGGAGTTGGAAAGTTACTACGATGGGGTAGCGGGATGGACTGGCTCGGGCCAGCAGACGAGCCCACCGATCCCGCCAGGAACATCCTTTGTGGCGCGCATGACTCCGCCGCGGGCGGGAACTTTTATCTATCACACGCACTGGCACGATGAAGGGCAATTGTTGAATGGCGTGTACGGGCCGCCGATCGTTCTGGAGCCTGGGGAGAAATATGATCCAGAGCACGATCGGACTTTTGTTTTCAGCATGGGAAAATATGCTCCGTATGGCTTCTTACTTTTGATAAATGGTCACCCCGAACCGGATCCCATTCACTTGCAGGCCGGAAATCGTTATCGGCTGCGCTTCATCAATATCACCGACAACGCGGCGGACTTGCGGGTACGTTTGACGAGCAAGGATGTGCCCGTGCAGTGGAAAGTCATCGCCAAGGATGGGGCAGCTCTGCCACCAGGACAGCTGAAATACTCTGCAGCGGATATGGGCATCACGGTCGGTGAAACGTATGATGTGGAGTATGAGGTGGCGAAAGCTGGCCTAGACAATCTGCAGATTTGGGAGCCGTCTTTCCCTAGTGTGGTTACGCAACCCTTGCAATTTTCGCCCGCCAATTAACGGATCAATTTCTGCAAATAGAACCGGCGCCTGATGCTTAATCGGGCGCCGTCAGGGGACCTTAGTTATAACTTTCGCTTACGCAGGAGCCGGTTTTTCGCCCTTGGCCATTCCGGGGATTGGGCGCGGCTCGGGACGTAGGGAGAGCTGCGGCTCTTTCGTCGGCAATGGCGGAGCGGCTGGCGGAGGCGGCGGCACTTTGTCGGGCAGCGGTTTGCCTTCGAGCAAGAGCTTGAGTTCGGTTGCGTCGAGCACTTCACGTTCGAGCAGAGCTTGCGCAATGCGCTCGAGGGTGTCGCGCTGCGTTTCGAGAATATTGCGAGCGCGGCTGTAGCCGTTGGTGACGATGCTGCGAACTTCTGCGTCAATTTTGATTGCGGTGTCTTCGGAGTAGTCGCGATGCTGGGTGATTTCACGTCCGAGGAAGATGGCCTCTTCCTTTTTACCGAAGGTCAGCGGACCGAGCGGGCTCATGCCCCATTCGCAAACCATCTGGCGCGCGATTTCGGAGGCGCGTTCAATATCGTTTCCGGCGCCGGTGGTGATGTGATGCAGGAAAATTTCTTCAGCCGCACGCCCACCCATTAGAACGCTGAGTTGCGACTCGAGGAATTCCTTGGTGTAGGTGTGCTTGTCGTCGATAGGCAATTGCATGGTGACGCCCAAAGCCATTCCGCGAGGAATGATCGTAACTTTATGAAGCGGGTCGGCGCCGGGAGTCATGGCGGCGACTAGCGCGTGTCCTGCTTCGTGGTAAGCCGTGTTGCGCTTCTCTTCGTCGGACAAGATCATGGACTTGCGCTCGACGCCCATGAGGACTTTGTCTTTGGACATTTCAAAGTCGGACATGGCGACGAATTTACGATTCTGGCGAGCGGCCCAGAGAGCGGATTCGTTGACCAGGTTCGCGAGATCGGCGCCCGAAAACCCCGGGGTACCGCGCGCGATTACGGAAAGCTCGACGTCTTCGGACAGGGGAACCTTTCGCGTGTGCACGCGAAGGATTTCTTCGCGGCCTTTCACGTCCGGACGCGGGACTACGACGCGGCGGTCGAAACGTCCGGGACGCAGTAGGGCCGGATCGAGAACATCAGGACGGTTTGTTGCTGCGATCAGAATGACGCCTTCGTTTGATTCGAAGCCGTCCATTTCGACCAGCAAAGCGTTCAAAGTTTGTTCGCGCTCGTCGTGCCCGCCGCCCAGGCCTGCGCCGCGATGGCGGCCGACTGCGTCAATTTCGTCGATGAATATAATGCAAGGCGCGTTCTTCTTGCCTTGTTCGAAAAGATCGCGCACACGGCTGGCGCCTACGCCGACGAACATTTCCACGAAATCAGAGCCGGAGATGGAGAAGAACGGAACGTTGGCTTCGCCGGCGATCGCGCGTGCCAGCAAAGTCTTGCCGGTTCCAGGAGGTCCGACGAGAAGCACGCCTTTGGGAATGCGTCCGCCAAGCTTCTGGAATTTCTGCGGATCTTTCAGGAAATCGATGATTTCGTAAAGCTCTTCCTTGGGTTCGTCAATTCCAGCGACATCTTTGAAGGTCGCTTTCTTCTGCTGCGCAGTGAGCAAACGCGCGCGCGATTTTCCAAAGCTCAGGGCTTTGTTCCCGCCAGCCTGCATCTGCTTCATCATGAAAACCCAGAAGAGGACCAGAAGAATCAGCGGAGCAAAATTTACCAGGAATGTCATCCAATCGGCGTTCTTCACTTCTTTGTAGCTATAAAGAACGCCGTGATCCTGGAGAACTTTCGTTATGTCCGGTATGGCTGTGTTTGCAACCGTTACACCCTTG
>DATNLR010000021.1:0-2730 GCA_035602755.1 Binatus sp. (SeqCode)
CTCACTCAGGCGCTGGAAGACGATCTGACGCGCCAAATAATCGTCCGTGTCTTCGTCAAAAGTGAGGATCACGTCCGAGAGGCCGTACAGCGAAATCGAGCGCTGGATGGCCATTTTCGGCACGCCATTCATTTCCACTTCGGTAGGCAGCGTCACCAGACGCTCAATTTCTTCGGCCGCGTGCCCGGGCCATTGCGTAATGATCTCGACCATGGGCGGCGATAAATCGGGATACGCATCCACAGGCATGCGCCGGAACGAAAAGCCGCCCGCGATCACGATGAAACCGACCAGCATCAGGACCAAGAATCTCTGTTTCAGCGCGAATTGGACGATTCGATTAATCATCGAGATTTTGCCGTTCTAGTGCTGAAACGAATTGGCGAATTGCAGAAATAAGCTGCCATTCGCGGCCACTTTATCTCCAGGGGAGAGCCCTTTTAGAACTTGCGTTTGGCCATTTTCAGTTTGTCCAATATCAACGGGGCGCCGGCCGAATTGATTGGAGTTGGAAGCCACGTAAACGAATGGCTGATTTTCGTCGTCGCGCAGGATCGAAGAATCGGGCACGGCAATCGCGTTCGAGATCGTTCCGGCAGTCACGGTCGCGACGCAGTACATATCCTTCTTTAATTTTCCGCCGGGGTTATCGACCACGATGCGGGCTTGCAAAGTGCGCGTGTTGGGGTCGAGCGCCGGAGAGATAAAAGAAATCTTGCCGGAAAATTTATCGGGATAGGAATCGGTGGTGATGGTAGCTGGGTCGCCATCTTTCACGTAGGCGAGGTCGCCCTGATAAATATTGGCCATCACCCAGACGGTGCTCATGTCCGAAATGGTGAAGGCCTGAGTGGTGCCCGCTTGCATTACCTGGCCGGGCGAAACGAGGCGTTCCACGATTTCTCCGCCGATGGGCGCCAGCAACGGAATCTGCGCAGAGATGGGAGATTTCTCCAGATCTTCCGGCTTAGGTATTCCCAGAATTCTCATTCCCTCCTGGGCCGCGCTCAAATCCGCCTGAGCTTGTATGCGATCGGACTCAGCCTGCAACAGGTCTCGATCGGCGATGGCGTGATGGGCAAAAAGGTCCTGGGCCCGCTCGTAATTCTTATCCGCCACGCGAAATGTATCCCGTGCCTTCAAATAGGCAGCCAGCAGCAGCGAATAGTCCGGGCTACTGACTTCCAAAAGCGGCTGCCCGCGTTTGACGCGGTCGCCGGGGACTACCAGAATCTTGGCAACGGGCCCTCCCACTTGGGTAATGACGGGTGTGGTACTGAATGCGTTATAAGCCACAGCTCCGGTGAGACGCAGCGTGCGCGTAAGCTTCGAGGCTTGCACGGTTACAACCTGCACGTGCGACATCTGATCCTGAGGGATGGTGAATAACGAAGCCGTATCGGTCTTCGATTCATTCGAAGAGTAAGACGTCATTTCATTCGCGCCGCGTTCCGAGCTGCAGCCAGCGAGCAAAATAGCCAGCGCGCCCGCGAGCCCTATGTAGGCCGAGCCTTTTAGGATTCGAAAATTGTTCATGGCAAACTCCTCACTCCTACGGCCTCGCGAAGCTGCTCGACCGCCGTCAAATAAGCAGCGAGAGACTGGCGATAGGCAAGCTCGGTCGCGCGGTAACTGCGCTCGGCATCGAGATAGTCCAGGAGGCTTGCGGCGCCGCGCTTGTAGGAATACTCGCTGATGTCGCGCGATTCCTTCGCGGCATCAAGGTATCCGGCGCGGTAGAGCGAGATGACCTGGTCATTGTCGCGGACGGCCTCGTAGGCATTCAGGACATCGCTCATCACCTGATCGTTCGCGGCGAGTTCCAGCTCCTGCGCCTGATTGATTGCGTAATTCGTGCGCGCGATTTCGCCCTGATTGCGATTGAAGATCGGAATCTGAAGGCTGCCGAAAATCGAAGCGGTGTTCGTCTCGCTTACATGGTCGTAATTGAATGTGCCAGTCACATCCACTTTCCCGTTGGCCTTGGCCAGCTCGTACTGGCTCTTCGCGGCGATCACGCCTTGTTGCGCGGCGCGCAGATCGGCGCGGCTCTGCTGGGCTTTCAGCTGCAAGTCTTCCAGTTTGATGGTGACCGGAAGGTAGTCGAAATCTCCGGAGACGTCGTAATCCGCACCCACGGTTTGGTATCCGAGGAATTGCCGGAGGCCGACAAGCGCTTGAATCTTGGCGAGCTGTGCTTGAGAGACGTCGCTCTGGAACTGAAGCAATTGGAGCTTGATTTTTAAATAGTCGCCTTCGCTGATGTCGCCGGCTTTGTAACGCGCCTGACTGATGTCCACGGTGTTCTGAAAGCTCTTCATATCTTCTATCGCCAGATCGAGAGTTGATTCGGCGAGTTGCACGCTCACGAATTGTTGCGCCACGTTGAATGTCAGCGTCCGCTCGTTATCGGCAACGGTCGATTTCGTCTGTGCCGTGGTGTCCTGGGCGGCTTGCAGGCGGTGCTGCCGTTTTTTCCCGCGCTCAAAAAGATAGGAAACGCCAATATCAAACTGCATGACGTTGTCGACGTAGTCGGCGTTAAACTCGCTCGGCTGAAAGATGGGCAGGAATTGCGCGTCCGCAGTCAGCACCGGGTTCGGCCGCAGATTTGCGGTGATTTCCAGCGCTTGGTTTTGCTGGATGGTCGTCTCAGCAGCCTTCAAATTGTGATTGTGCTCGAGGGCCAATTGGATGGCTTCATCCAGCGTCAGGCGAACAGCGCCGTGA
>DATNLR010000027.1:0-10661 GCA_035602755.1 Binatus sp. (SeqCode)
TTTCATCCACGTCGGCGTGATATTCCAGAGCCCGTTGCCAGAACAAGCGCTCGCCATTGCCAAGCCGCTTATCTCCATCCGCTATGGCAACGCCTCATGGCTTGAAAAGTATTTTGAGATTTGGATGTTCAAATGGCCTAGCCTGATCTGGTCCTTCGGGGATTACCCGTACGCCGCGAAGCTCCGTGTGTGCCGCGAAGAGCCGTGGCGCAGTCCCAAGACCCTCTTGCTTCAAAGGGCGAAGGGTTCCTACACGATCAATATGTACCGCAGGTGGCTAGAACCGCGTTTAGAATCTTCCTCGACTCGGGCCGTGAGCAAAGCAATCGCATATTTTCCGGGGCGCATTGCGAACCTTTTGGCGCTCATTTATCTCTTTTTCTTCATCCGTGGCTCTACGCGCCTGCTTGAACTATTAGACCTGACCAATAGCCCCGTCTACGTTGGCAGGTTTCGCAACCGACGTCCCATACTAAACGAACGCCAGCCTAGCCTGCGTGTCTCCCAAGAATTGCGACGCAGCGATCTATAGCTCTCCCGGCTGTTTGCTCATTGTTGTTGAGCAAGCACGACGGTCCATTTACCAACACCATGCCAACCGCCCTGATCACCGGAATAAGCGGCCAAGATGGTTCTTACCTTGCGGAGTTTCTCCTGTCGAAGGGATACCGCGTAGCGGGCACAAGGCCAAATCAATCCTCTGATCAGCTGCGCATTCTCCCAATTCGTGACAAAATCGAAATCGTCGACACGAATCTACTCGGCCAGGAGGTGGTGGAGGATCTCTTGTGCAGGTACAAACCGGACGAGGTATACAATCTGGCAGCACGTGCGTCGAGCCGTGACCTTTGGACGCAGCCTGTTTCGACCGGAGAACTCAATGGCCTAACCGTTGTGCGCATACTCGAAAGTATCTGCAAGGTCGATTCCCGCATCCGCTTTTTCCAAGCGTCCAGTAGCGAGATGTTCGGCAACGCCGCACAAATGCCGCAGGCTGAGACGACGTCTTTCCATCCCCGGAACCCGTACGGAGCGGCAAAGGCCTATGGCCACTGGACAACCGTTCTTTACCGCGAGCAGCAGAAACTTTTTGCCTGTTCTGGAATTCTCTACAATCACGAAAGCCCTCGACGTGGACTTGAATTTGTCACTCGAAAAATCACCCGAGCTGTCGCGATGATCAGCCTTGGCGAGCAAAGGAAGGTTCGATTGGGACGGCTGGACGCGCGGCGTGACTGGGGGTTCGCAGGCGACTACGTCCGAGCGATGTGGCTGATGCTTCAACAATCTCAACCGGATGATTATATTGTCGCTACGGGCGAGACTCACTCGGTGCGCGATTTTTGTGAGGCGGCCTTTGGGTACGCAGGATTGGACTATAGAGAGTTTGTGATTGAGGACCTGGACGACTGCAGGCCGGCGGAAACCGTGCAACTTGTGGGTAACGCTACAAAGGCGCGTCGCGACCTGGGTTGGGGTCCGACGGTCACATTTCACGAGCTGGTGCAAATGATGGTGGACGCTGATCTGAAGTTGATTCGGGAGAAACGTACGCTCGCGGATCGAGCTCATTCCTCCACAAGCGACGTCAGAACCGGCCTGTTGTAAGAAAATCTAACGGAATAAGAGGACGTGCGTGATAACCCGAAATACCTGCCGAGTTTGTGACGGGCGATTTGATCCCGTTCTTTCCCTGGGTGAGCAGTACGTCTCAAACTTTCTTTTGCCTGAGCAACCCGATGGCGTCAAGGCTCCGCTCGAACTGGTACTCTGCAAGCGATGCACTTTGCTGCAGTTGCGTCACACCGTGCCGGGTGATGCGATGTACCAAAACTATTGGTACCGCTCGGGCACCAATCAAACCATGCGAAACGCTCTCGCCGATATCGCCAACACCAGCGAACGATTGATGAATCTTCGCGCCGGCGAGTCCGTACTCGATATCGGCTGCAACGATGGCACTTTGCTCGCCTCGTACGAGACAAAAGGCATTTTCCGAATCGGCTTTGACCCCGCGGCGAACTTGGCCGCTTCTTCGCGAAAGGTAGCAGACCGGGTGGTCAGCGGCTTCTTCGCAGCGGAACAATTTGACCGAGATCCTGTCCTGAAAACTTGCCGGCCCAAGATCGTAACTTCCATCGCGATGTTCTACGACCTGGAAGACCCAAACCAGTTTGTTTCGGATATCAAGAGCGTCATGCACCCGGACGGAGTGTGGGTCGTGCAGATGAGCTACCTGCCGCTCATGCTAAAACAGCACGATTTCGGAAATATTTGCCACGAACATTTGGAATACTACTCCTTGGAATCTCTTGAATACTTGCTGAAACTCCACGACTTTGTAGTTTCCGATGCGCAGCTCAATGACGTCAATGGAGGAAGTATTCGAGTTTTCATCCAGAATCGCGGCCCGGCCCGGACTAGCTTGGGCGACGCCGCGTATCGCAGGCTCGCGGCTGACCGAGTGAGCGCAATGCGCGCCCAGGAAGCCAAAATGGGTTTGGGCGAGCCTCGTACCTATTTGGAGTTTGCCACCTGGGTGGAACGAATCAAAGACGACGTATCTCGATTCATTGGCGAACGGGTACACAGCGGCAAGAAGGTAGCCGTGTACGGCGCATCGACCAAAGGAAATGTGATGCTGCAGTATTTCGGGCTGGACCACGACATGATTACCGCCGCTTCAGAACGCAATCCCGACAAATGGGGAAAGGTGACCGTCGGCACTCGCATTCCGATCGTCTCAGAAGAGGAAGCGCGAACTGCCAAGCCCGACTACTTCCTTGTGTTGCCGTGGCACTTCGTCGAGGAATTCCGCGCTCGCGAGAAGAACTACCTGCTCGGCGGCGGAAGGTTCATCGTCCCTCTTCCACACTTTACTCTAATTTGACGAGACTTCGGCGGGCCACCTACCGAGCAAGAGGACAACGTGCAGAAGGCCAACGCTTTGCAGGTTTTTACGATCGTTGCGCGAAACTACCTGCCGTACGCGCTTGTGTTGGGAGATTCTGTGTTGCAGTATCACCCGGACGCCACCTTTTCAATTTTCTTAATGGACGACCTTGATCACAGCTTGCGATCTTCCATTGAAGCTCGCGGATTTCAGCCCATTTTCCCGGAAGAGATTCCCCTGACTGAGTATCGCAAACTCGCATTTCAGTACAACATTACGGAGGCCAGTACAGGAGTCAAACCTTCAGTCATTCAGATGTTGTTCGACTCCGGCGCGAAAAAGGTGATTTATCTCGACCCGGACATACTTTGCTTCCGGCGTTTCGATGAGGTCTTAGCTGCGTTAGACGGGTGTTGCATCGTGCTGACTCCGCATATCTGCTCCCCCGTGCCCGACGATTATTACCCCGGCGAGAGAGCGCTGCTGAACAGCGGCGCGTTCAACTTGGGATTCATTGCGCTGCGCGCCAGCGAAACCAGTACGCGATTTCTGAGGTGGTGGGCGGAACACTTACGGAGAGAGTGTGTGCAAGAAATTGAAAGCGGCCTATTCGTCGATCAGAAATGGATCGACATGGTTCCCGCCTGTTTTGACCATGTATATATCATGCGGAATTTGGCATACAACATAGCGTACTGGAATTTACATGAACGAGCTCTGGAGGAACGTGAGGGCAAACTTTACGAGGTGCAGTCCGGTGATCGGGTGGCCTTCATTCACTTCAGCGGAATCGTGCTAGACGATTTGAACTCTCTCTGTAAGTATACTGCGCGCAATCCCTTCGGGGACGGATCCTGCAAACAACGGTACACGCTGTCGTCGCGCCCCGACCTTGCCGCTACTTTTATGCGTTACAAGCAGCTTCTGCTTGCGGCGGACTTTGAGAGTTTTTCAAGACTTTCATACGCTTACGCCGCGTACGACGACGGAGAGCCAATTTCAGACTTGGAGCGATCGCTCTACCGTACGTCCGAGTCATGGAGGAGTAAAGAAGTCGACCCCTTCAGGACAGGCGGCGGTTCATTTCGTGACGCTTGTCGGCGGGCCGGAGTGCGGACGGGCATGGTCCGGCCTATCAAAAGGCCGCCGGAAGTATCACACGGGAAGAATAGGGGCTACAGGCGTCTCATTGAGTTCTTTCTGCGGTGCTGTTTGTTAGTTTTAGGTCCGCAAAATTACTTGCAATTTGCGAAGTACATGCGGCATCAATTCTTGCCGTCCAACCATGGATTTTTGCTTACGGACGAAAACCAGACTAGCAGCGGGGACTCAGCCGAGCTCGCGAACCTAGCTCCGCGTTACACTCCGGTTCTGCCGAATCCGTCCAAGATTGAAAAAAGCCTGTAGCACGAGGGCCCTTTGAGCGAACACATGCCACTCGATCTGCAAAGATCACAGTTTCCCGGGCGCACCGGGGCTCCGAATCGGCTGAGTTCGATTGGGGCAGTCTTCTTTGCTGTGACCGGCACGCTTATCGCAACAAGTATCGTAAATATTGGCAGTTCGGGCGTTCCAGTCTTTTATCTTGCGTTTCTTATTCCCGTCATTGCTTCGGCTTTCTCGGTGAATTCGGAACGCCCGTATTCGCGGCTTTCCCGTGTATGGGTTCCGGTTGTAGCGGTTGGAATCGCGCTTATCGTAACTACGATGCTGCAACTCGTGACGATCCCCATCAAGGATACCGGAAGCGAAGTGATGCATCTTGTGAGCCGCCTCTGCTTTTTAGTTTACTTTGTGATCGCTCAAACCTGGCTGCGGGACGAAACGCTACAGAAAACCCTGATATGGCTTCGTCGCCTTCTGATCGTAGCTTGCGCGTATGGCGTTTACCAAATAGTCGCAAAGTTCCTTGGCTGGCCGTTATTTCTCGATTGGTTACGGAATAACCGGTCTTTTTATATATACGATTACGATATGGGGGGATGGGTTGGCATCATAAGGGCGACGTCCATATATGCAGAGCCCTCGCAGGCTACGATCCCAATCCTTGTCCTATTCATGCTAAACCTTCGGATAAAGTCCAGTTCCATGTCGACCTTCGCTGGTTGGCTGACTTTGGTGCTCTTCACGCTCGCGACGTTCTCGAGGGGTGTGTGGGCCACGCTGCTTGTGGCGATCGCCGCGTCGCTTCTGTTTCGGTCTGTCAAGCTGTGTGCCCTGGTTGAAACCAAGCGTCTGGCGCTCACCGCTGTCGTCTTGGTCTTGTTGCTCGTCTTGCCTGTTTGGGGATTCATTCGCGCAAACAGTAATGACGGTACCGATGACCTTTCCGCACAGACGCGATCCGGCGGAATCGTATTGGGCGTTCATATGATTCAAGACGCCCCCATCCTCGGGTTTGGCTGGAATTCGTTCGATGACGTGGCTCAACATTATGCTGCTGTCCCGCTCGATGTTGATGCAGATATAGATTTCAGTATTATCCATAATACGGTTATCAGCGATATGCAGCAGGCCGGTTTATCGGGGTTCGTCCTTGCGGCGCTACCGTTTATTGTGCTCATTGGTTGGTCGACAGCGCCGACTTGGATGACGTTCTGCACGCTTGCGTCATTCCTGGTCGCTGCAGAGCTCGGTGATATCGGATACTCATCGCTGACATGGCTCTGGCTCGCAATATTAATCAACATGAAGTCGGCAGCGGCCGGGCCACCGGCTAGCCGGACTGAAGTCGCTTCTGGGAAACACTTTTATAAACCGCATAGGTCTGGGACGCTGCATTCGGCCAGTTGAAATGTGCAGCACGCCGCTTCCCTAGATCGCCGAGATTACGCCGTCTGATATCGTCGATTAAAATGCTTCGCAGCGCGCTAGCAATTTCCTCAATCGACAACGGGTTAACCAGGATCGCAGCTTCTCCAGCTACTTCGGGAAGCGAACTGATGTTACTGGTAATCACGGGCGTACCCGCAGCCATTGCCTCCAGCACCGGCAATCCGAAACCTTCGTAGAGCGAAGGATAGATTAATGCTTCACATGCAACCAAGAGCGCCTTTTTCTCCGATTCGGCGACAAACCCCAAGTGCCGAATTCTGTCCCGGTAGTTGCTAGCTTGTTGTGCGACGAAAATGTCCTGGGAATCCCATCCGAGTTTGCCGGCGAGAACGAGTAGCAAATCCGGATGCTCAATTGCGATTTGGTCGAACGCCCGAATGAGGCGAACAATGTTCTTTCGCGGTTCCAGAGTGCCAACAAACAGTACGAAGGGACGATCGAGCGCGAACTTCCGGAGAACCGATTCTGTTTCTTGGGCGCCAATGTCGAAACCGCGTGGATCCACCCCAAGGGGGATGACGCGGCGAAGATTTCCGGAGCTTGGTAGCAATCGTTCCGCGTCTAGGCGCGTGGCTTCCGATATAAAAATTAAGGCCTCGGCATGCTTCACCGCATGTTTGATGAAGAAAGGCATAATCATTCTTCGGCCGAGAGTATGGAGACTTGGGTATAACAGGAATGTGAGGTCGTGAATCGTAACGACCCGAGGGCACGGCGAATACAGCGGATGCGTATAGTGCAGCGAGTGAACTACGTCGATCTTCTTCCACAACAATAGCATGGGCAGAACGACTTGCTCATAAAGTAAAAGAAGTCCGCGATATCTAAACAGGGTTGTCGGAAGAGGAATTACAAGCGCGTTGCGACACTCGCGGAGAATTTCCCTCATGCGGACTTCGTCTCTTTGCACCAGAACAATCAATTCGTCTTCGCCTGTAAACCGGGGGCCAAGCTCCTTTACAAGATTTTCTGCATAGACACCAACTCCTGTGCGGTCCACGGGAATTTGGGTGAAGTCAATTAGTGTTTTCATCGAATAGTCTAAGTTCGCTCTTCGCGTGGCAGGGAGTTTAGTGCCACGTATGACCCGAAGTTGCAACTGCAAATCACGGACCTCGCCAGCTCCTTTAGAGGAGTTCTCAAAACGAAGCTCACGGGACAAAGGAACGACTGGGACGAATTGGCTGCACTTGATCCCTTGTGGGCCGTTCTCTCTGACGCAGAAATGCGGTTCAACCGCTGGGACCATACTCGGTTCTTCCGAACCGGAGCGCAAGAAATCAGCGCGTTGGTGGCGCATGCAAAGCATCTGGGGTTTCCGGACCAGTGGCATCGCGCGCTCGATTTTGGGTGCGGCGTCGGCAGACTAACTCGAGCTCTTCGCGCCTATTTCCCGGAATGTCATGGCATTGATATTTCATCGAGAATGGTGCAAAGGGCTCGGGAGCTAACCCCAGAATGCGATTTCCACATTAATATGGAGACGAATCTACATCTTTTCGACGATTCATATTTCGACCTCGTATGCAGCGTAATTGTACTGCAACACCAACCCAGTCGCGCCGTCGTCTTAAGCTACGTAAACGAATTCCTGCGCGTTCTGCGTCGCGATGGCCTATTAGTTTTTCAACTACCTTGCTATGTGCCGCTACGAAACCGAATTCAAGTTCGTCGCAGGCTTTACGCGCTGCTGCACAGTCTCGGCTGGAAGTCCCATTTCCTATATCGACGCCTCCATCTCGCACCCATTCGCATGCTATCGATTTCTGAAAACGACATCGTCTCCGTCGTCCAGTCTGCAGGCGGCAAAATTTTAGATGTGCGTCCCGATGATCGAGCCGGACAAACGATTCAGAGCAGAACGTATTATGTGTCGCGGTAAAAGGGCCAGGGCTTAAATGTACGACCTCATAGGATCGATCGTCCTCTACAAGAATTCCCCGAAGCAGATCCTAGAAGCAGTAACGAGCTTCTTGAACACTCAGCTCAATGTCGGGCTGTACTTGATTGACAATTCCCCGGAGCACAGGGTGCTAGAAGGTTGCAAGGATCACCGGGTTACCTACCTATTCAACGGACGGAATGTCGGCTTTGGCGCTGGTCACAATCTTGCGATGAACGTTTCGCGGAATCAGGCCAGGTTTCATGTGGTGCTTAATCCGGACATCTATTTCGAGCCCGGAGTACTCGAGACGTTGTTCAGTTTCGCGTGTTCGAGACCGGACATCGGCCTTTTGATGCCAAAGGTGCTGAATGCGGATGGATCCATTCAGCGGCTTTGCAAGCGGCTCCCCACGCCGTCAGACCTCTTTATTCGGCGTTTTCTGCCGCAGGTATTGAAGACCCTAGCAAAAGAGCGCTTGGAGAGGTATGAGTTTCGTGATCAAGACTTGAATTCCGTGCTGTCTGTCCCAGTGCTGTCGGGCTGCTTCATGATGATCAATGGGGCCGCGCTGCACGAAGTTGGAATGTTCGACGAACGCTACTTCATGTACATGGAAGACGTGGATCTGTGCCGAAGAATCCATCGGCGATTCAAGACGATCTATTTCCCTCAGGTCGTGGTCTATCACCATTACGCGAAAGGTTCCTATCGCAGCGTTCGTCTCATGATGCATCACATCGCATCGGCGTTGCGGTACTTTCACAAATGGGGATGGTTTTTTGACCCGGAGCGGGTTGACATTAACCGGGAATCGCCAGATGACACTTACCTGCGATCGCCTGTTGGGAGCGCCGTCGCTCGGATTATTCGACCGGACTTTATGGATCGCGCCCGCCGTTGACAACAGTTCCGCGCAATTTCTGAGACGCATTTCCCGTCGTAGCAGATAGCGAATCGAAGTCGACAGTATCTTACCAACTTACAAATGCACTCTTCATCAGCTGCCGACAGACACGGGTCGTGCGTCGGTAGCGCGCCGTACCAAACGAATTATCGTTTCTCGCAGTGACACAAAGCAAATGCGGAGGTAACTGTGATTGCGAGCGGCTATCTGCTTTGTTTTTTGATTAGTGTTGCGTTGTCCCTGGTTTTTACTCGTTGGGTGCGCAACTATGCAACCGCACGCGGATGGGTTGCCACGCCCGAACTGGACCGGCACGTTCACACGACGTCGGTGCCGAGGCTCGGAGGCGTCGCGATCTTCGGTACTTTTGCGGTGGTGGCAGGGCTCGGCGCGCTCCTTTCCAGATGGGCAGGACTACCGATTGCGCTACCCGCCGGTACGGTGTGCAGCATTTTTGCATCTGCGTTTATTATTTTTCTCCTCGGACTTTATGATGACGTGCGTTCGGTGGGCCCGTACTGGAAGTGTGGGATTCAAATTCTGGCCGCGATACTTCTTTACACCGGCGGCGTAGGAGTTCATCGGCTCGATCTCATTTCGTCAGGGCGAACGTTGGGGACGGTTGTAGCTCTGCCGCTGACCGTACTTTGGATCGTTCTGCTCACGAATGCATTCAACTTGATCGACGGTCTGGATGGATTGGCCGCCGGGTCCGCATTCTTTTCGACGACCGTACTATTCGTTATATCGCTTCTGGAGCCTAACGCAATGGTGACTTTACTTGCGATCGCACTTGCCGGCGCGATTCTGGGCTTCTTGCGTTTCAATTTTCACCCCGCGTCGATTTTCCTGGGCGATTCCGGAAGCATGTTCATCGGCTTTATGCTGGCTGCACTGGCGCTCGCCGGATCGGAAAAAGCGCCTACTATGATTGCCGTTGCAATCCCTGTGATTTCCTTCGGTCTTCCGATTCTCGACGTCGCACTGGCAGTCTCGCGCCGCTTCCTGAGCGGCAAACCTTTGTTTCGAGGGGATCGCGATCACATTCATCACAAGCTCTTGCAGCGCGGCTTGTCGCAGCGGGGCGCCGTACTCGTTCTCTATGGCGTCACTTCCTGTTTCGCGCTGTTAAGCCTCATCCTACTGCACGACGCGGCGATGATCGCGCTGGTCCTGGCGGTGATAGGGATTGGCGTCGCGCTGGGAGTGCAATACCTTGGCTACGTAGAGTTTTCGGAGCTACAGGGCGCGTTGCGCAGAACTGCCGAGCGCAAGCGTGCGATCGCCAACAATGTGGAAGTGCGGCGCGCCGTGAAAGCGTTGGATTCTTGCACGGACTTCCTTAGGATCTGCGCGATTCTCCGTGAAACTCTGCCTGCAATCGGATTCGATGGATTCCGTCTGGGACGCAATCTGGGTGAGATATTTTCCGGAACTCCGTTCTCTCCGATGCAAAGGACGGCAGACGGCGGATTGCAATTGTTTTGGGACGATGCTGGAAATAGCGAACCCGTCTGGGAATTGAGATTGGAACTGAACACCGAGGCGCATCATAAATTGGGCTACTTCTCTTTGCTGCGCAAAGGCGTGGACAATCCAGTGCTAGTGGACTTCAACCTACTGAGTTGCGCATTTCGCAGCGCGCTTTCCGAGGCGGTGCTGCGATCCATGAATGGTCACCGATCTTCTGTGCGACGGGCAGTGCCCGGCAACGGCGCCGCTGCGGTGAAAATAGCATCTGCTGGGTCGTCGGATTGAAAAAAGAAAAACGGATCTTCGCCGTCCTGTGGCAACCAGATCGGGGAGGCTGAGACGGGGCGACTTCGCCCGCTGCCGAAGAAAAATTATGGAGTAGGTTCTCAACCGCTGCGATTCGCAAACTCCGCTTGTGATTTTTACCCGCATGGTTCGCCGCTGCAGTTCTGCTGAAATCCTGTTGTAACCCCTACCGTCAGCGTTGGTGTGGATAATCGCGTCTGCGATTCCGTGCGGTGGTCTGATTCATGCGGAATGGCCCGCATGGGCAGCAATTGCGGCGCCGCCCTCGTTCTGAAAAACCTCGTAGATGCTGAGCCGATCCTCCACACCCACTTTGCGCAGGATCCGGTGAATGTGGTTTTTCACCGTTTGCTCGGAAATATTGA
>DATNLR010000042.1:0-3250 GCA_035602755.1 Binatus sp. (SeqCode)
ACAATACTTTCCTCGAGGCACCGACCTGCCTGGCTATTCGCAAGCGGATCTGGACAAAGTGGCGCTGCGCTTAAACCAGCGTCCCAGAAAAACTTTAGGATTTCAAACTCCTGCGAGTAGACTTCAAGAAAGTGTTGCGTCAACCGTCTGAGCCGACAGCGCAAACCGGACAAGTCGCTTCTCTTTTGGGGTATGTCTGGTCAGTCACGTACGCTCAGCGATAGACTGCAGCGGTTCCTTCCTTCTGAAATAGCTTTGTGTAATCCTAAAATCGGCGCCCGGGGTCTTTCGAGGCGATAATAGATCATGCGCCTAAAGCTGACCGCCTTTGCCGTAGTATTATTGTTGCTGCCTGGCCTAGGGCTGCGCGCACAGCGCGAACCCGTTCTGAAACAGATTGACCTTCCGCATCCCTACTATTATCGCGAAATGTACCTTCCGCAACTAACGACCGGACCTAGTTCGCTTACCTGGTCGCCGGACTCACAATCGGTCATCTTCTCGATGCAAGGCGCGCTGTGGCGTCAGCGGCTGGACTCACAAGAAGCCGAACAACTTACGGCGGGCCCGGACTACGATTACCAACCCGATTGGTCGCCGGACGGGCGCTGGGTTGTCTATGATTCTTACAATGGAGATGCGATCGAGCTTCGCATTCTTGACCTTCAAACAGGAAATACGCGACAGCTCACAACTGGTGACGCGGTCAATGTGGAACCGCGCTGGTCTCCGGACGGGAAACGCATTATTTTCGTTTCGACCTCCTATCACAACCGTTTCCATATTTTTGTCGCGCATGTCGAAAATGGGGAGTTGAGATCGATAGACCGCCTGACCGGTGAATCACGCAGTGAACTTCCGCGGTACTACTACAGCGAGTTCGACACGGAAACGAGCCCTTGCTGGTCGCCTGATGGCTCTGAAATCTTTTTCGTTTCGAACCGTGGCCACATCTACGGTAGTGGCGGATTCTGGAGAGTGAAGGCTGAGCCTGGCTCCGATGCACGCGAAATCTATTTCGAAGAGACCACCTGGAAGGCGCGACCCGATTGGTCGCCGGACGGCAAGCGCGTCGTTTATAGTTCCTACCTCGGGCGCCAATGGAACCAACTTTGGGTGATTCCGTCGGTAGGGGGTCTTCCACTGCAGCTTTCGTACGGCGAGTTTGACGCGACCGCTCCTCGTTGGTCACGCGATGGAAGAAGCATTGGTTATATTTCCAACCGCAATGGAAACACTTCGCTCTGGATTCAGGACGCGCTGAGTGGCGAGCAACGACAAATCTCGGCCACAAATCGCCGATATCTACATCCGATGGGGGAACTGAAGATAACCGTTTTGGATGCGGGCGGCCATCCCACGCCGGCGCGTTTGTCAGTCACTGGCGCCGATGGCCGTGCATACGCCCCCGAAAATTCGTGGATTCGTGTTGATGACAGCTTCGACAGATCGGAAAGGCGTTTCGAGGCGCACTACTTTCTCTCTTCGGGGCAGGCGGACGTTGTCGTTCCGCCCGGGACAGTGGAAATCGATGTGATGAAGGGGTTCGAATACAAATGGGAGCGCTTACGAGTGCCGGTCGAAGCACAAAAAACGGCCAAAGCAATCATTCGGCTGCATCGCTTAGAGTGGTCAACCGATGATTCCGCGCAGTGGGTGAGCGCGGACCTACACGTTCATATGAATTATGGCGGGAATTATCGCAACACCCCGGAAAACCTCGTGGAGCAAGCACAAGCCGAAAATCTGGGGGTCGTCTTCAACCTCATCGTGAACAAAGAGGGGCGAATCCCTGATATCGCTTATTTTTCGACTCAGCTGGACTCGGCGTCCACACCGACGACTCTGTTGTCGCACGGCCAGGAGTTTCATACCAGTTATTGGGGCCATTTGGGCTTGCTGAACCCTGACCACAATTTTTTGATCCCAGGCTATGCCGGCTACCCAGGTACCGTTGCGGCGAGCCTATATCCCACGAATGCCGTCGTCGCCGATATGAGCCATGCGCAGGACGCGCTCGTTGGCTACGTCCATCCCTTCGATACCGTTCCCGATCCGTCACACAACGAAAGCCTAACTTCCGAACTACCGGTCGATGTCGCACTCGGCAAAGTGGATTACATAGAGGTCCTTGGCTTCAGCGACCACAAAAGTACAGCAGCCGTTTGGTATCGTCTCTTGAACTGCGGCTTTCATCTGCCGACCGGAGCCGGAACCGACGCGATGATGAACTTCGCATCACTGCATGGGCCTTTGGGACTCAATCGTGTCTACGCTCCTCTTTCCGATCTTTCGATTGAGCTCGGTCCGTGGTTGGATAGCTTAAGAAACGGGCGGACCTTTGCGACGAACGGTCCGCTTCTGAGATTTCGGCTCGCGAACCGCGAGATCGGTGCGGAAGTCAATCTGCCCGCCGGGTCAAATCGACTGAATTTCTCCGCGTCGCTTCGCTCTCTTGTCCCTGTCGATCACCTTGAAGTCATCTGCAACGGCCGGGTCGCGCAAGAAGTGACGCTGCCGGGTGACCGGATGTCGGCGGACCTCCACGGCGAGGTCTTCGTGGAAAAGAGCGGTTGGTGCCTGCTTCGGGCGTGGGGCGAAAAAGCTGAGTATCCCATTCTCGATCAATATCCTTACGCCACTACGAGCCCGATTTACATCATCGTCGGTGGCGAAGCAACTACCTCAGCCGATGATGCCCGCTATTTCTTGGCTTGGATCGATCGGCTCAAACAAGCGGCCATTGCCAACCATGATTGGAATACCGATGCAGAAAAAGAAAGGGTGGCGAATCTGTTGTCGGACGCGGCGAAGGTGTTTCAGATCCAAATCCGGGCAGTCGACGCCAAGTGAGACGGCGCTAGGAGACTCTCCAGCGGAACCACAACACGTAGTGGCAGAGGGTGAACGGCAATTCACTGAGCATGTATGCAGCCGCAACCTCCTCCTTAAAAAATTTAACCGGTATGCGGCGGCCAGTTGATAACTTGTGATTGCCCCTTCGATGATCGCGCTAAGTCCTTCCATGAGAAGGCCGGTGAGTGTCAAACCCTTTCTTTCATTTTCCTCTTTTTTTTTCTTTCTTTCTTTCTTCTTCATTCCTTCTTTTCAGATTGTGTTCCCTTGAGCCAAGCCGCCTCTGTCGCCACCCTTCCATCCGCACTCTTGGTTGAGCGATGGTCGCTCGGTGCAAGTTGGGTGTACTTGATTCAGTAGGTGCTGCTACCTGATTATCGACCTCTGTTCCCCC
>DATNLR010000044.1:0-3429 GCA_035602755.1 Binatus sp. (SeqCode)
AACTGCCCTTCGAGCCATACTGCGCCGAAATCCGGAGGACTTATGCCCTACGCCGCTGGCCACCGTACCGAGATAAAAGGGAAAATCGTTCAGAGCGCGCGCCGGCTCTTCAATCGCCACGGCTTTGATAATGTCTCCATCGCTCAGATCATGGCCGGGGCGGGCCTCACACACGGAGGCTTCTACAGCTATTTCAAGAGCAAGAGCGAGCTGTACACGGAGGTATTGGGGTGCTTCTTCACCGATCCAAATTGGAAGAGCTGCTGGGAAGGCGTCGAAGTGGATCTGGCATCCGCGGACGTCGGCCCGCAAGTCGTCCGCGCCTATTTGTCGCGACAACACTTCGAGGATGTGGAGAACTCATGTCCGATGGTGGCGTTGCCGACGGACGTCTCGCGCAGTAGCCCACATGCAAAGCGCGCGTTCGAAACTGTGTTCGAGGCAATGGTCAGCGTCTTGGAACGTAGCTCAGTCGAGAACGGCCGGCCTCGCCGTGCCAGAGCCCAAGCAACTGCTGCTCTGTGCGTGGGGGGTATGGTCGTGGCCCGCGCCATACTGAACCGTGTTCGCGCGGATGAACTGCGCCAGGCGTGTATGTCCGTCGCGCTCACGCTGGGAGGCTGGCACGACGAGAGTAAGTTGCAAAATGGCAAATCCAAGCGATCCCATCGGCTCCGCGCGGAAAAGGTCTAATTGCCGTAAACCTGGCCGTCACCCGCAACACCTTTGTAGAAACCCGACTCGCAAGCCGCGATACTGGGAACAAAAAACTGCGACATTCCGTATCACACACAGCAAGCGATCCTCCATATTCTCGCGCACCATAAAGCTCAACGGTTAGATTTGGTGAGCTGCGCATTTCTTCGCGTGGAACAACCCGCACTCTTATCCTTATTGCTTGTTTCCCGTTCCGCTTGACACCCCGGGGGAAGCGCGCTCTCGTCTACTCCTTAATCTCAGTCTGAAACAGTTTTACATTACGAACTCGCACAAATATTCATACAGTCGCATTCTCGCAACAACTAGTAACCGAGACTGTTCGCTTTAGGGAAATACACTGTTCGTTTTCGATGCAGAAATATTCTGCATGCACGTGATGAAAATAATTTTCTGAATTTCTTGCTATCCGTGCTTTCGAGAGGATTACCGCCGCGTCTAAGTGGGTGCAAGGGGCGAGTGAGACTTTCAGTCAGATTTAAGGAGGAACTAAAAATGTCGCGTCGCAAAATGAATGGAGTGTTAACAATCCTTGCAGCATTGACCCTCGCGCTATCGATCGCAGCTCACGCGGCTCCGGCGAAGGACGCTAAATCAACCGTCGCTCCGATTGTGAAGACGGATTTGAGGTTGCTAAGCCCAGCCACCTTGGGCGGCACGGACCTGAAAGCTGGAGAATATTCGGTGACTGCTGACGACACACATGCGAGGTTCTCAAAGGGTGGAAAAGTCATGGCGGAAGCATCCATCCAGTGGAAGGATGAAAGCGCCAAGCGGCAAGACACCGCTGTCGTCGTCGACGGCAATCAGATCAAGGAGATACACTTCGCCGGCAAGATGAAGTACGTCGAAATCACCCAGTAACGAATCTCAACTTGTGAAGCGGGCGGTGATCGCCACTCGATTGCTGCCCGCTTTTTTTGCAGATTGGAGTTTTCGGGGAAGACTGCATTTCCGGGAACCTTTGCGATCGCAACAACAGTCGTCGCATCACCGCCGCGAGCGATCCTGCTTCACTGCTTCGTCCACCAGCGATTCCAGCTCGCGCCGCGTCAAATTGATGCGCTCGGTTTCGGCGCCTTCCGACGTCACCGGCGACACCGGGCCCAAATTCGAAGCAGTCTGTAGGCCGTAGCGCGCGCGCGCCGCGAACAATTTCTCAACGTCGCAATCTGAGAGCAGTACTTGCTTGCCCAACATTTGCGTCACCAGCGCCACACGGGCAAAATGCTCGGTCGTCTCCATTCGGAAAAAAGCTTTCAGGAGATCCTGTCCGTAGGTGACCACGCCGTGATTCGCCAACAGGATTGCGTCGTAACCTTCCACCAGCGGCTCGATAGCGTCCACCAATTCTGATGTGCCCGGCGTCCCATATCGCGCTACCGGCACGCATCCCAGCGAGAGCACCAATTCGCAAAGTAGCGCCTTGTTCAACGGTATTCCTGCCGCGGCATAGCCCGTTGCCACTGGCGGATGAGCGTGGCATACCGCGTTTATCTCCGGACGTAGGCGGTAAATCAGAAGGTGCATCCCCAACTCGGAGGAAGGATTCCGCCGCCCGCTCACTTTGTGGCCCTCAAGATCGGTGACTACTAGATCGTCCGCCGTCATCATGCCTTTGCAGATTCCCGTGGGCGAAGTGAGGATATGCTGAGGGTCCAGGCGCAGGGAGATATTTCCATCAGTGGAAGCAACGTAGCTACGATCGTGAATCCACCGGCCAACAGCGCAAATATCCCGGCGGTGTTCGTCTTCCGTCTTTAATGCCCCGGGCGAAATCGAATCAGGATACATAGTTTCCTCCCTGGCAAATCGGCAACGAATCTAGGCGTAGATTCCGCGCAGCCTGAGCGCGCGAGCTACGCGATCGATCGCCACAATGTACGCAGCGATCCGATTGTTCACCCCGTGCGTCTCCGCGTAGCGAATCACTTGCTCGAAGCTGAGGTCCATGACGTCTTGCAAACGCTCATTCACCTCGCTTTCGCGCCAGAAAAAGCCCTGGCGGTCTTGCACCCATTCGAAATAGCTGACGGTCACGCCGCCCGCGTTTCCGAGAATGTCCGGAACGATAAAAATCCCTTTATTCTCGATGATCGAGTCCGCGTGCGAAGTGGTGGGTCCGTTCGCGCCCTCGCAGAGAATTTTGCAATCCACGCGGCCAGCGTTTTCACTCGTGATCTGGTTCTCAGTGGCGGCCGGCACCAGAATATCGCAGGGATGAAAGAGGACCTCCTGCGCGGTCATCTTGGCCCCGCCGCCGGGGAATTCTGGCAGAGCTTTGCGCTGGCCGTAGACCCAGTCCACTACTTTGGGAACATCGAATCCTTTTTCGTTGTAGAGACCCCCGTGAATATCCGCTATACCGATGATTTTGTAGCCTGCTTCGTGCATCAGTATCGCGGCTTGCGAGCCGACGTTGCCGAAGCCCTGAATGATCACGCGGCAGCCCTCGCGCTTCATCTTAAGTTTCGTCAGCGCATTATTGCAGCAGATCATCAGGCCACGTCCGGTGGCTTCTTTGCGCCCTTGCGAGCCGCCCAGCTCGAGCGGTTTGCCGGTGACTACCGCCGTGGTCGCCTGCCGCACGTGCATGGCGTAAGTGTCCATCACCCATGCCATGGTCTGTTCATTGGTGCCGATGTCCGGCGCCGGAACGTCGCGCTCGGGGCCAAACCATTCGCTCAGTTCAGCCGTGTAACGCCGCGTGAT
>DATNLR010000054.1:0-5881 GCA_035602755.1 Binatus sp. (SeqCode)
TGGCCCGCAATACATCACCAGCAACACCATCGATGAAATCAGTCATGCTACTTTTCTCAACGGATATCTGGAGTCCAAAGGCGCGGACCCAGTCAACTTCGACGAGTTCCAAACTCTCCAAGGCAGCCAGGCCACCGGCGCGCAGAATATCGGACGCCTCACGAATCTTATGCAGCTCAATGTCGACACCAGTTGGTTCATCCGCTACCGAAGCGCGACAAACCCTGACTTCGGAGCTACGTTCCCTCAAGCCCTTACTCTAAATAACGTTACCGCCATTCCCCGGAACAACAATGATTTCGACGGCGCCCCCAATCCAAACTTCCCGGGTAATGACCATATCCAGGCGATCGCGAACGTAGCGGCCTTTCACTTCGGATACATCGAACAAGGTGGATCGAGTCTCTACGCATCGCTGGGACAGAAAATCAGCAGTTTGGAAGTGTTGAAGATAGCGTTTGGCATTGGCGGAGACGAAGTCGCTCATTTTCTGGAGTGGGTCGATTTTGCGGGCAATGGAGTACAAGCTCCAGTAGCGCCCTTTACAGACAAAATATCCAATCTGAAGTTTCCCAATTTTTTCAATCCACTTAATCCATTAATTCAACCCAGCCTGATCTTTCCGGTTCCGTGCGAATTCATCAGCGCGAATTTGCCCCATTGCGCGGTGATTCGACCGAGCGACGACAGATTTGGAGGCGCCGTAGCCACGATTGCGTCGTTCACAGCGGATGGGCTATTTGTTGGTCAGTCCCCGAAGTTCTTCCAAACAGTAAAGCAATTGGCGGAAGAGGCGGACGCTGCTACACGCTCGGTGTAAAGCATGCGTGATGTCACCTGACCAAACAGTCCATAACTTTTTTCTCTTTGAGGCCTTGCGGCTGGAATGAATGATCCTGATTTCGAGGGCGGGGTCATTCATCCAGCAGCGGGGTTAATCCTAGCCGCGCAACAGGAAGGATTTAGACAACCTACCAGACTCATCCTCTTCGTTACTTCGACGAAAGGTTGCCTTTACAAAATAAATCGCCTGTAGCAGAAGATCGGATAGCTGTTCGTCACGCTCGTACATTCTTTTTCATACCTAAGTTTCTCAACTAACCAGCCGTCACCTGAGGGAATAAAAGCTCACTCGCTTTGGTCACCTAAACAGGAGCTCAATGTCCTCGATCGGCTAATCGTCGGCTGATTGGACCTCGTGGCTCCTGTGAATGAGGAGGAACATGGAATGCCGCCCTACAAAGCAAAGTTGAAGGCCCAAAAAACTCTCTGTGCCGGTACGACTGCTTTCTATTTCGAGAAACCCGAGGAGTTCAAATTCCAGCCGGGACAGTTTTTCAATTTCACTCTTTTGAAACCGGATGGGACGGATCTGGACGGCAATACTCGTGCTCTTTCCATCGCCAGCGCACCGCATGAACGAAGTCTGATGGTGGCCATGCGCCTACGCACCACCGCGTTCAAACGGACTCTCAATTCGCTACCGCTCGGCACGGAGGTTCTTCTACAAGGGCCGTACGGCAGTATGACTCTTGCGCGCAACACCGCGCGGCCCGCCGTGCTTCTGGCCGGCGGTATCGGCATCACTCCTTTTCGCAGCTTCGTTTGGAGCGAGGCGGAATTACTCTCCTCCCGCCGAATTCTGCTGTTCTATTCTGTTCGCGTCCCCGAGGAAGCAGCCTTCCTGGAAGAATTGCAGGAAATGGAGCGATACAACACCTGCTACAAACTCATCTGCACGGTGACACAGCCTGAAAAAGCGAAAATGCCCTGGCAAGGAGAAACCGGGCGGATATCGACCGAGATGCTTTCCAAATGGATTCCCGATCTAAACGTTCCAATCTATTACATCGCCGGTCCTCCCGATATGGTTGACGGCGTGCGTCAGATGCTCATCAGTTCAGGAGTCGCTGAGGAGAATATCCGCGCTGAGGAATTCTATGGATACGAATGAGTTTCGCCGTTCGGTCCTTGGTGTATTGCCTGCAAACAAATTTCTTTACTCGATTAAAAGCAATCCCCCAAAACTCTCTTAGATGGATTGGACACGAGATGAACGTCGGTGAAGGAATATTCGCTTCGTGGTCTGAATTAGCTCTGCAGACCTCCTAATAGATGTTGCGGCGGTCGTAGGGCCACCGGATTCGACAGAACCTCGAAGATCCGCAGTGGACCTAACAGACGCCTTGGTCGAGTGCCAGATATGTTCAGCGGCGGGAATAATCGAAGGAACGCGGCGGTCTGCAAAGATGAACGGATTTGAAGTTAGAAGGAGAGAAAAATGAAAATCGCTAACAAGTCAATCGTAAGAAATAAACTAACCGCTGGTGCCGCGCTTCTCGCAGGGCTGGCGGCAATCTCGCCCAACGCCGGCGCGAAACACCGAGCTGCCCGGCCCACCCCGGAACCGGCGTCTGTTATCGCGCACTTGGCACTGCCTGGAATCACAGTACGTCAATTGGATCTGCTGCAAAACGGCAACAAACAGTATTTGTACATCGAGGAACTTTCCAAAAACGGTTTCGCGATTGTGGATGTGACGAAGCCGGGCCAACCAGATGTGATTAAAAGTGAGGCCTGGCCGGACGAAGCGTCCACGGGGAAGTTGCAACTGGTTTCGGGGCGGCTGGCTTTAGCCGAAGCGCCAGACGCGACCATGGAAACTGTTTCTCGTACCGATACTCTAAAGGTGCTGGATCTGAGTGATCCGGCAAATCCCAG
Organism: Binatus sp. (SeqCode); assembly: GCA_035602755.1. GTDB lineage: Bacteria > Acidobacteriota > Terriglobia > Acidiferrales > UBA7541 > Palsa-295. The sequence continues at coordinate 2,722 of DATNLR010000054.1, forward strand.
GACGATCCTAACTTTCTCCGGTGTAACGAGCGCTCTCCCGGATGATGCGCACAATTTGGTTTACATCACCAATGGCGAGGGCCTGTGGATCTTGAAACATCAGCCGGAACAAACGATGTCTTCCACGATCCGTTCATGTTCGTCGGAAGATGCCTCCAACGACTCAGCAAGCTGTCAGTAATCCATGGTGACGGGTATCCTCCCGAAATTAGCGGGCTTGTAAAAAGGGTCTCGGCCTCATCGTATGAAGCCGAGACCCTTTCAGTTTTTAGATTGTGGAGTGTTTGCGAGGCGCGATGCGCGAACGGAGGGGCTTCCATGACAGGATTTCTTGGTACCTGGGCCAGCTTTAGTGCAGACCTGAACCTCCTAGTCCAAATCGCGATGGGCATCGCGCTAGTAGCGGGCGCCTTCTTAGCACGAGCCAAACGCTACGCTGCGCATGGCGCTTGCCAAACCGTGGTGCTGATCCTGAACCTTCCCATGATTGCTCTCGTGATGTGGCCTTCTCTTCACATGCGAGTGCTGCCGAAACTCTCCAGGCATTTCGGGAAACGATACTACGCCATCGCCGTGGCTCACGGTATTCTGGGGACTCTAGCGGAACTTCTGGGGCTCTACATTCTTCTAGTCGCCGGCACGAAAATCCTTCCTCATTCTTGGCGTTTTCAGCGTTGGAAGTTATGGATGCGTATTGAGCTGGCCCTCTGGTGGGTCGTTTTGCTCTCTGGGATCGGAACCTATTACACCTGGTACGCAACGCCTCGGTTGCACTGAAAATTCCTATTTACGATCTGCCGGGACGAGACGATTTCCTCTTCTCAGAGACTGATTGAACGTCTAAAGATTTTTCGGTGAAATTATAAGCGTTTCCGAACCGAGGTTCGCCGGCAAGATCCGCCAAGTTGCTGAAGTGACTCGCACCCGACAATTTGCTTGCACCGCCCGTCACACAAAATCAAACCAAAGATGGATTATCGGGAATAAAGCGGCAGAAGTGGATGTCTACATCCCGAGGAGACAATTGATGAATGTTAGAAACACGCTTTTCGTCCTCGGTTTATTGCTTGCGGTCATTATCACGCTTCCGGTAGCGCATGCAGACGATTGGAGTCAGACGACCCGGTTCACGTTCAGCCAGCCTGTCCAGATTCCAGGGCAGGTGCTACCAGCGGGGACGTATCGGTTCCAGCTAGCCAACACTGACAATCGTCACTTGGTCCAGATTTTCCGCGAAGATCGGACTCTAGTAGCGACGCTGTATTCGATTCCTCGAATGCGCGATGGGAGCGCCTCTAAATTTGCGATCACTCTCGCGGATCGTGGAAAGACACACCCCTCGGCAATGGTGGCTTGGTTCTTTGTCGGTGAAGTAGAAGGCCACGAGTTCGTGTACCCAAGACAGGAAAAACAAGAACTTGCTCATTCCACTCGGATGACATTTGCGAGCGCAGACTGATTCCGTGAATTTCCAATCACAACTCGCGAGCGATGCCCATCGGGCGTCGCATTTTTTGCTGCAATCAGGAAGCTCTGTGCGAAAGCTTGTGTCGCATGCTTTGGTGTTCGTCTTAGCCGCGGTTGTGTTATGGCCGAGTGTATTTGTTCTGTATACCAAGCCAGCGCTCGCAGGCGATGGCAGCACAGAAGTCATACAAGTTACAGCCAAGAAATATGAGTATTCGCCTGCGCCCATTCATGTGAAGCGGGGAGCGAAAATTGAACTAAAGATTACCGCGATTGACCATGACCACGGGTTCTCGATTCTTCCGGTTCCGAACGGAGGCAATTTGAATGGTCCCGCCGGCTTGGTATTCACTTCGGCACAAGAGTGTTGGCAACTCAAGAAGGGCGAAACGACCACGATTGAATTTCTGGCACAAACTCCCGGCACATATTCGTTCAAATGTTGCCACGTCTGTGGACTTGGGCATCGCGGCATGAAAGGTCAGCTCGTTGTGGATTAGTAGGATTTATACGGGAATATTTTTCGCTCTTGATGTGTCTAGGTAGGTGACGACTGACCGGGGCGCCGAAATGCTCGGATTGGCGAAAGGGAGGTTTCGCATGGGAAAGATCATTACGGACAACCTGAATAACGACGGCGTCGACCGGCGCGGTTTCCTGAAGTGCATGGCTTGGGCTGGAACCGGCACGCTTTGCCTTATTCAGGGCGGGGTACTGAAATCGTTTGCATTAAGCGAAGCGGCGAATGTGGACCAATCAAAGTTGAAGGGCGGTCTGAGCTTCGTCCAAATTAGCGACAGCCACATCGGCTTCGACAAGGCGGCCAATCCAGACGTCACGGCAACCCTGCGAGAAGCTATCGCAAAAATTAATGGACTGAGCGAACCTCCGGCATTTGTTCTGCACACCGGCGACCTGAGCCACCTATCGAAGGCATCGGAGTTCGATACGCTCGATCAGACGCTCAAAAGCATGCACACCGAAAAGATCTTCTACGTCCCCGGCGAGCACGATGTGTTGAACGACAATGGCGAACAGTATCGTGAGCGCTATGGTAAAGGCTCGCTCGGCGACGGCTGGTACAGCTTTGACCAAAAGGGCGTGCATTTTATCGGGCTGGTCAATGTCATGAACCTGAAAGCAGGCGGACTGGGCAGCTTAGGGAAAGAACAACTCGAGTGGCTCGAACATGATGTGAAGACCTTGAAATCCAGCACGCCGATCGTGGTCTTCGCGCACATTCCCCTTTGGTCGGTATATCCCGAGTGGGGATGGGGAACTGACGACAGCGCTCAGGCGCTCTCGTATCTAAAGCGCTTTGGTACGGTGAGTGTGCTAAACGGCCACATTCATCAGGTCATGCAAAAGGTTGAAGGCAATGTCACGTTCCATACCGCGATGTCCACAGCGTTTCCGCAGCCGCAACCCGGCACGGCACCCTCACCCGGCCCAATGAAGGTCCCCGCGGACAAGCTTCGCGGATTACTTGGACTTACAAACGTGAATTTCGTTCGCGGCAAACACACCTTGGCCGTGGTGGATTCCACGCTTCAGGGATAACCGGCTTCACGAGTCTTACTTTGGAGAGATGACATGAAAACAGCGATATCGAAACTAATTGTAGCGGCAGCAATGTTGGGAGCGCTCGGATGGATAAGTGCAAGCAACGCGCGTGTCGTTGCGAGCACGGCGA
>DATNLR010000057.1:0-2490 GCA_035602755.1 Binatus sp. (SeqCode)
GGAAGGCATCGAAGGCCAGGTTCCCTATAAAGGGTCGCTATCGGCGCTCGTCGAACAGCTTGTTGGCGGGTTGCGAAGTGGAATGGGCTATTGCGGCACGGCAAACCTGACCGAGCTGCAGGAGCGCAGCAAGTTCGTGCGCATTTCCCAGGCTGGGTTGCGCGAGAGCCACGTGCATGACGTGATTATCACGCGCGAAGCGCCGAATTACCGGCTGGAATGATGGGAGAGGCTGCGGAAAACCATTTGGCCAGAATTGTGCGAAGCGCCGCGGCGCAGGCTCGCTAGAATGCGATGGCTCCAGCGTTGGTGGCCCGCGCTACTGTGGGCCGTCGTAATTTCGGTTTTCTCGACCGGCGTCTTTACTTCAGATAACACCAGCAGGTTTATCATTCCGATTCTGAGATGGTTTTTCCCGCACGCGTCGCAGGAAACTCTATTCTTCATGCATCATTTGATCCGCAAGACAGGCCACTTTACCGAATATTTCATCTTGAGCCTGCTGATTTTGCGCGGAATCCGCGCGGGAAAGCGAGGCGCGCATCTCGCTTGGGCGCTCGCGGCGATTGCCATCGTCGGATGTTATGCGGCGCTCGATGAATATCATCAATCGTTTGTTCCCGGCAGAACCGCGGCGGTTGCGGATGTGCTGCTCGATACTGCCGGCGGAATTGCGGCGCAAGTGGTCGTAGCGCTCATAATACTTCTCGGGGATGTTCGAAAGAAACGGAGAGACAATGCTCCGCGCGCAGCCTAGTCGAGCGCAATGCCTCCGGATTGATTCTCATTTTTCTTGAAAGGACATGCTATGGCCCATGGTCTTCTGAAAACGTTTTTGACACTGGCAATGTTTACCGTTTTGAATTGCTCCGTCGTCCGAGCCGCTGATCCGCTGCATTACGAATTGCGGTTCGAACGGCCGAGCACGCATCTGATGGACGTGACAATACACGCGGCGGAGCTCGAAGGGCCAAGCGTCGATTTCGCCATGCCCGACTGGGCGCCAGGTTCTTACTACCTCGAAAACTATTCCGCGAATGTGCAGGCATTTCGCGCGGTCGGATCAGACGGCAAAGAATTGAGCTGGCGCAAAACGGATAGCCAGACGTGGCGCGTCGAGCTTGGAGGCGCCAACGCGGTGACGGTTTCGTACCAGTTGTTCGGCGACACCCTGCGCAACAATCAGGCCCAGTACAACGAACGACACGCATTTATCGGCGGACCGTCCGTGTGGATGTATCTGGTGGGTGGAAAAGAGCGGCCGCTGGAACTTACGATTGCTGTACCGACGGGCTGGAGGGTGGCCACCGGGATGGAACGCACCTCCGATCATACCTTTCGCGCGGCTGACTACAACTGGTTCGCCGATGCACCTCTGGAGATTTCCGATTTCGCGGAGAAGGATTTTCAAGTGCTCGGAACGACGTACCACGTGATCGTTCACGACGTGGAAGGCCAGAAAGATTTTTCCAAGTTCACACAGGACGCGCAGAAATTTGTTGAAGCGATCGTGCCGATGTTCAGCTCGGTTACGGGCGCCGAGCAAGCTGCTCCGTTCAAGGATTATTGGTTTCTCTTTCATGTTTGGCCGAACACCGGCGGAGGCTTAGAGCATTTGAATTCGACCCAAATCAATTTTTCCAAGGGTTGGGACGCACAGGCGCCGACTCCCGGATATGGCACGCAATACAACATGAAGCTATTCGTGACGGCGCATGAATTTTTCCATGCATGGAACGTGAAGCGCCTGCGGCCGCTGCCCCTCGGACCGTTTGATTATTCGCAAATGGTCCATACTCCGTCGCTGTGGATTTCCGAAGGCCTCACGAGTTATTACGGGGAGCTGGCGCTGGAGCGCGCCGGACTCATCAGTCCACAGCAATACCTGGACGAGATGAGCTACACAATCACAAATTTCGAGCAGAACCCCGGGCGACGCGAGCGGAGCATCGAAGACACCAGTTGGGATACCTGGTTCAACGGCGATACCGTGATTCAGCTCAACAATCTGAAGAATACAAATTATTCTTACTACGACGGCGGGCAGATTATGGGGCACATTCTGGATTTCGCCATCCGGCAGGACACGAAGAATCAGAAGTCGCTCGATGATTGGATGCGTTTGCTGTATTCACGTTACGCGCTCCCCAAGCCCGGATTCCAGCCCGATGATGCGGTGAAAGCAGCGTCGGAAGTGGCCGGCGTGGACGTGAGCGAAATCTTCAGCAAATATATCAGCGGGAAAGAACCGATTCCGTACGAAAAGTATTTTGCTTATGCCGGAATCGATGTGGAGAAGAAGCTCGAACTTGAAAAGCCGTGGCTGGGCGTCAGCCACAGCAAGAGCGACGATGGCTACGCCAAAATTACTAATGTAGTCACAGGCGGGTCCGCTGAGACGGCGGGATTGGACCGCGACGATATCGTAATCGGAATCGACGGAAGCATCGTGAATAAAGACGCTTTTAACGAAACCATCCTAGAGCACAA
>DATNLR010000060.1:0-3636 GCA_035602755.1 Binatus sp. (SeqCode)
CCTAGGGCTTCTGGACGCGAAATTTCTTGAAAAAATCCGCAGACACGGAAAAAGAGAGCAAGGAGAAACAAAACGCAAAACACAAAAAGGGGACATTTCTAATCAGGTAAGAAAGGGGACATTTCTAAATTGGTTTGACACGTTGACTTGCTCGCGTTGACTTGCGTTGTGGCGCAAATTAACATGTGCCTCACACATGGCGGGCGCGTCTTCGTTCATCGGGCAGACCATTTCGCATTACCGCATCGTGGAAAAGCTGGGCGGCGGCGGGATGGGTGTGGTTTATAAGGCTGAGGACATTAAGCTGCGCCGCTTCGTCGCGCTGAAGTTCCTGCCGGAAGATTTGGCCAAGGACGAGTTTGCGCTGGAACGTTTTCAACGCGAGGCGCAAGCCGCGTCGGCGCTGAACCATCCCAACATTTGCACCATTTATGAAATTGACGAGTTTGACGGGCTCCGCTTCATTGCCATGGAATTTCTGGACGGGCAGACGCTGAAGCACAAGATCGACGGGCGTCCGCTGGATATTGAGACCCTGTTCGATTGGGGCACGCAGATTGCGGAGGGACTGGACGCAGCGCACTCCGCCGGAATCATTCATCGCGACATCAAGCCTGCCAATCTTTTCATCACCGCGCGCGGTCACGCGAAGATTTTGGATTTTGGATTGGCAAAGCTAACCCCCGCGGGGCAGAAGGTGGCGGAGGGCGTTACGGTGACGGCGCAAACGGCACCCGCGGAGGCGTTGTTGACGAGCCCGGGCACGTCGCTCGGCACGGTCACCTACATGTCGCCTGAACAAGTGCGCGGAATTGACCTCGACAAGCGCACCGATCTTTTTTCCTTGGGCGCGGTGCTTTACGAAATGGGCACGGGTGCCATGGCGTTTACCGGTGCGACTACCGGAGTGATTTTCGACGGCATCTTGAATCGCGCGCCGGTTCCCGCGCTGCGTTTGAATCCCGCGTTGCCGTCCGGGTTCGAGCATGTGGTGAACAAGGCGCTGGAGAAAGATCGCAAGATGCGTTACCAGTCAGCTGCCGATTTAGGCGCGGACTTGCGCAGGCTGAGAAGAGAGACGGACTCGTCGCGCGTGGCCGTAACGCGGGAAGTTGGGGAGTCAGACGAGCAGCCGTCAAACCAATCGTTTGCTCAACCATCGGCAGGATCTTCCGGAAGGATTTCATCGCGGGCGACCTCGCCAGGTTCAGGCCGCGTCTCATCACGAGTAGCTTCGGAGGCAGCTGCGCCAGTGGAGGCGAAATCAAACCGCTGGGGGATGTATGCAGGAGTGGCGGCGCTGGTAGTTTTGCTGGCCATCGGCGCGTTCTGGTATCAGAAGCGTTCCTCACCGCCAGCCACTGTGGTGGCCGCGAAACCATCTGTGGCTGTCCTGCCTTTACAAAATCTGAGCACGGATCCCGACAGCGTTTATTTCAGCGACGGTATGACCGACGAGATCACTACCAAGCTTTCCAAGATCCAGGCAATCGATGTTGCGCCGCGTTCAACCTCTGCGGCGGTAAAAAGCGTGGACCAGACCGCCGCGGCGTTAGGACGTCAACTGGGCGTGCGCTATTTGCTGGAAGGCACCGTACGCAAGTCCGGCGACCAGGTGCGCATCAACGTGCATTTGATCGACTCAACCACCGGCTTTCAAGTGTGGGCCGACGACTTCACCGGCCAAATGAAAGATGTCTTTTCGTTGCAAGAGCAAACCGCGCTGAAGATTGCGCAGGCGCTGAATTTGAATTTAAGTCCGCAGGAAACGAAGGCCATTCAACGGCGCGGCACGCAAAATCCACAGGCTTACGAAGCATTTTTATTAGGGCGCGGCCTGCTGGAAGTGGAAACCGCGGAAAGATTTGAGGCCGCGCGAAAAAGCTTTGAAGATGCTCTGAAGTTAGATCCCAACTATGCCCTCGCGCTGGCCGGACTTTCTCACGTCGAAAGCCTCTACTACCGCGATCTCGACAGTAATCCTGTCCACCTGCAGCGAGCGGAAGAATACGCGCGGCGGGCAATCGCCATTGATCCGAACCTCGCGGAAGCACATGTCGCGCTGGGGCAGACGTACGGCTTGCGATACAACTATGTTGCTTCGGTGGCCGAACTTCGCGAGGCCACTCGGTTGGAACCGGACAATTATCTTGCCTGGGACTTGCTCTCCTGGGCGCTGGGATATGAGCAGCCTCCCGACGCAGCGGAAACGGAGAAAGCAGCGCGAGAAGCGATCCGGCTTCAGCCCACTTCGGCGGCGGCGCAGTATCACCTGGCACGCGCGTTTATTTTTCAGAAGCGCTACCAGGAAGCCGAAGTGGCTATTCATCGCGCGGGAGAAATTGGCGACAAGACCTACGAGAACATGGGGATGACCCAGCTCTCGCTAGCACAAGGGAATTGGGATCAAGCTGTCAGTTACGGTTTGAAGTTGGGGGGCGGTTCGAAAACTGCGATGAATTGTTACTGGCTGAGCGCGGCGTATGCCGGTAAGGGCGACAAAGATAAAGCGCTGGCAATGTTGCAGGAAGCGCTCAAATTAGGGTTTGACGATTTCACAGCGCTGGACGACAGCCCCTATTTCGCGTCCGTGCGAAACGACCCGCGCTACAAGATCCTCCTGGAGCAATACCGTAAGAAAGCGTAGCCTCTCAATTTGAAAAGGACACTGGACTCGCGAAACTTCCTGGCGGACACCGGGTTAGTAGCGCGGTGCGCAAATCTCTTACTGCTCTGACCATCACGACCGTCGTTGTGGCGTCTATGGTTGTTCTTCAGGCCTGCGGAAGTGGCGGCGTTCCCAATTCAACTCACCCCACCGGGACTGTGATCGGATCTGTTGCAGCGATCGTTCAAACCAATAACACTTTTCAACTAACGGGCTGGGCCTGCGCCACGGGGAGCGCTGCGTCCATCGATGTGGAACTTTACCTTGGGGGTGCGTCAGATGCAGGTGGCACAAACATTGGAAGCTACCCGGCAAACATCGCGAGCGACCCTAGTATTGCGGCGAATTGTAAGTCGACTGGAACCAGCTACAGCTTTTCTATTCCGCTTACTGCTGCGATTCAGGCGAAGTATGGAGCGGAGCAGATCTACGCGTATGGGATTTCGCCGAGCGGTTTCAGCGACAATCAACTTTTGAATCCATCGGGAAAGTTTAGCGTGCCGCAGCTTATCTGGTTCGCCCCGCTCAATTCATTCAACACAAACGGCGATGGCGGCATCGTTCCGTATGCTGAGGTGGACTACATGCAACTGTTCGCTGCCGGCGCGCCGTGGACGCAAGCGCGAAGCCATACGCAGGTATTTAAGATCGTCGAACAACTGGCGGCTTTCGGCACCGATTCCGAACTTCAAACAATTTTCTCTTACGTGAACGCTAACAACCTGACTCTCGCCTTGGAAGCGGGGCCGCTGATCACCAGCCCGCAATGCGGATTGGGCGTTGAAGGGTACACCAGCGGTGCCGCCTTCGCCACCGCCACGGCGCAAAGTGTCAGTAGCACATGATATGTCCGGTTGAGATAGCAAGTGATATGTCCGCTTTTCGGGCGGTGGTAGGGGACCATGCAAGGCATGAACTCCTACACACAAGCCGCCATGGAGCGGGCGATGAAAGTACAGGAAGTGATG
>DATNLR010000084.1:0-2853 GCA_035602755.1 Binatus sp. (SeqCode)
ACGGGAGCGGTTCCGGCGGGGGAGCACATAATCTTGGGCGGAAATCTGCGGCCTTGACTAGGGCCGCGAGCACGAAAATTTTTGTGCGCCTGTTTCAACCCCTTGCCGTTGTGTGCTTGTGCATAATCGCGTATGGGGATCTTCTTTGGGCTCAACAGGGCCAGGGATCCTCCGGCCCTCAATACGTAATCCAGCGAATCGAATTCATCGGCAACCGGCGCATCCAGGCGGACACTCTGCGCGCGCGAATTTTTTCGCGGCCTGGCGATCCTTATAGCGAAGAAGCGGTTCGCCGCGATTTCCAGGCTCTTTGGAACACACAGTTCTTCGAGGACGTGCGGCTCGAGGTCGAAGACAGTCCGGACCAGCCCGACGGTAAAATTGTTGTTTTCTATTTGAAAGAGCGGCCGATCATCCGCAGGATTGAGTACAAGGGGAACAAATCAATCTCGGAGTCGGATATTCTCGATGCGTTCAAGGATAAGAAGGTAGGTCTTTCGGTGGAAAGCCAGTTTGATCCGACGAAAATCAAGCACGCCGAAGTGGTAATCAAGGAGCTACTGGCCGAACACGGCCGGCAATTCGCCACGGTCAAGCCAACCTACGAACGGATTGCCGCGACCAACGCGGTCAAGCTGGTGTTCAATATCGACGAAGGCCCCAAGGTGAAGGTTGGCACGATTACCTTTACAGGGAACAAAGTCTTTTCGGACGGAAAACTTTTGCGCGCCATGCGGCACGACCGGCCCTATGCAATTCCTCTCTATATCACGAATATTGCGGTTATGGACAAAACCTACGATCGCCAAAAACTCGACGAAGACTTGGAGGTAGGGATTAAGGGGCTGTATCGCGACCACGGTTATTTCAAGGTCAACGTCGGTGATCCGGTCCTGAATACGGTTGACGAAGACCGCAGCGGCATCAAAGGGCCCTGGCCGATGCTTGGATCCAAGCACGGCAAACGAGTGAACATAACGATTCCGATCGAGGAAGGCGCGCAGTTCCGGATGGGAAGCCTGAAATTTCGCAGCAGCGACCCGGAAGTGGGTCTGGTCTTCAAGTCCGACCTGCTAGCTCGCGTATTCCCGATAAAAGAGGGGGAGGTTTTTTCAGCCGACAAAATACGGAAGGCGCTCGACAATTACAAGAAGCTATACGGGGAATATGGCTACATTGATTTCGTACCCGAGCCGGTGACGGAGATCGATGATGTGAAGAAAGTCGTAAATTTGACCATGGAGTTCGATCAGCAGAAGCAGTTTTTCGTGCGCCGCATCGAATTTTCCGGTAACACCACCACCCGCGATAAAGTGATCCGCAGGGAAATTCTGCTGGATGAAGGCCAAGTGTACAACAATCGCTTGTGGGAATTGAGCATATTGCGGCTCAACCAACTCGGCTACTTCGACGTCATCAAACCGGAGAACGCCGAGCTGAAGCGCAACGTGAAGGCCGGTACGGTGGATATCCGGCTGAAGGTGCACGAAAAAGGGAAACAATCCATCAGCTTCTCCGGTGGCGTGAGCGGAATTGCCGGCACCTTTGTCAGCGCCTCTTACCAAACGAACAATTTCCTGGGATTGGGTGAAACGCTCACCCTGTCGGCGCAGTTGGGCAGTTTCCAGCGGGGCTACACGTTTGGATTCACCGAGCCGTTTCTTTTCGATCGGCCGATTACTTCCGGCTTCACTATTTTCGCAAGTAAACTCTCCTTTAACCAGGAAAAGCAATTTGGCGCTCTACTTGGCCAGAATGTGGCGCTGAATCCGGCGTTGCAGCAAAACTACGACACGAACACAAAGGGTTTCACCATCTTTTTGAGTGAGCCGCTGCGAAGGTTCTCATTCGCGCGCGTGGGACTCACTTATGGGTTTTCCACGACAGATATCACTACGTTCAGCCAGTCGGCGCAGTTGCTGTTCGACAGCATCCAGTTCACCAGCCTGGCGGGACCTTCCGCGCTGAACGGGATTCATTCCAGCAAAATCACGCCCACGATTAGTTACAGCACGGTGAACAACCCGCAAAACCCCACACACGGGAGAAGCTTTTATTACGGTTTGTCGTTCGAAGGCGGCCCCTTGCAGGGCAACGTGAATACCTTCAGCAATACATTTTCAACGAGCTATTTTCATGCCGTTAATAAGCGCCGCAATGTGTTCGCGGTGAAGTACCAGACTTCGTTAATCACGGGCTATGGAGGAAAAGACATTCCTCCGTTTAACCGCTTTTATCTGGGCGGCGAACAGGACGTACGGGGTTTTAATTTCTACACGATCTCTCCTTTTGTGGCGATTCCGTTTTCGACCAGTACAAGCATCATTTACTTCGATCCCAGGAAGCTCGGGCCAACGGGAGCTCCCACGCCGCAACAGCTCACCGTGCCGCTTTTGGAATTCATTCCCACTCGTCCGGGAGGGGATTATCAGAACGTTTTAAACCTGGAATATCGCATCCCGATTGCGGGCCCGGTGACGCTGGTGATGTTCAACGACCTGGGAGTGAATGGCATTCTGCGGCAATCGCAATTGTCACTAAATCCCGCAGCGGTGGCCTTGTTCCAGGAACAGTATCCCAATCCTGATTTCCCAAATGTACATGTGACGAACGACCTGCCCATCATTCACGGAACGAATTTCCATCCGCGCACTTCTGCGGGACTGGAGCTGCAGGTTATTCTGCCGATCGTCAACGCGCCGTTTCGCATTTACTACGCATACAATTATTTGCGCTTGACGGGGACGATCGTGGCGCCGGAGGGCGCCTATTCTTTGAGCGATGCGGTGAAGAACAGCTTGCCGCCCGGAGTGCTACAGACGCAGATCGCTCCGGAACTAGAATCAATTCTGT
>DATNLR010000094.1:0-28233 GCA_035602755.1 Binatus sp. (SeqCode)
TCGGCACTCTTGCGCACAAAGTTGGCAAACGCCTGGACGATTTCTTGGAAGGGCTTCCGCGGCGCTATCTGCTCACGCATCCAGCCGCGGAGGTTCTCGCGCATTTGGAGATGGCCACACAACTGGGGAAAGACCCGGTGCAAATAAGCCTGCGCCGCGCCCGCCACTGGTACCAACTCGCCCTGGTAACCCGCGATCGCCCTGCTCTTTTCGCCACCATGGCCGGTGTTCTGGCCGCCTGGGGCATGAACATCGTGAAAGCTGCCGCATTTTCAAACCAGTCCGGCGTGGTTGTGGACACGTTTTACTTTAACGATCGCTTTCGAACGCTGGAACTGAATTTGCCCGAGTGGGAGCGCTTTCAAAAAAACATTCAGGATGTCTTGAACGGAAAAGTGGACCTTGATCGCATGCTCAGCAGCCGCCTACGCTCAGAAAACAATCGTGGGCCGAAGATAAAGGTCGAAACGCGGGTGAAGTTCGACGATACCTGCTCCGCGCACAGCACCCTCGTGGAAATCGTCGCCCAGGACCAACCTGGCCTTCTTCACCGCATCAGCTCGATTTTTTCGCGCGAAAACTGCAATATTGAAATTGCTTTGATCGAAACAGAAGGAGAAACCGCTATCGACGTTTTTTACCTCACTTCTTCAGGTGCTAAGCTCCCGGAACAGCAGCAGACTAATCTTCGTTCCGCTCTACTCGCCCAACTCGCCGTCCAAACAAAATGACGAGCGGCAAAGTTTCTGGAACTCCGCCGCCCGACCAACTCTTAAATTTGCCACGAAGGCGAATCCTGGCCCCGCCGTGGAAATTACGCTTTGGCTGCCGCTGTCATCTGTTCGCGCATTTGCTTCATGAATTGCCGCATGTGAGCGATGTTTCCAGGATTGCGTTTCTCGCTCCACGCTTCATACCGCTGCGCCGCCTTTTCCAGGTGTCCCAGGAAATCCTTGTTTAGAAACAATTTGCGAGTCTCCGCAATAAGGGGCTTTACTCGCTCCCAGATCCCGAAGAATTCGCCGCTGGTTTCAAAGAAAAGGTCCTCGTGGAGCAGGCCGTAATTCAGATACGCGCATGCTTGGTCCCAATAGGTGAGCACCATCATCGCGAATGCCCCTTGCTCCGTTCCCATCGGCGCCACCTTCTTGAAGTCGTCCATGGTCTCGACGAAATAATTCTTGAAGAACCACTCGCCTGCCTGTCGCAACCTTGCTTCACGCCGCAGATCGTACATCTTGAGTTGAAGTTTCCCTTGTTCATACGTAGGTTTTGTATCCATTTGATGCTCCTTTTTATTTTTATTAATTGAATCGCCCCAAACTCGATTCCAACCGCCTCTGCAACGAGGAGTCGAACAGAGAGTAGCTGGATCGACAGCCAACTTAGCTACTCTGTCGGCGAGCCTTGTATCTCCATCACTGGCCGGATTTCAACTGTTCCCCAACGCCCGCCTGGGATCTTCTTAGCCACGCTGATAGCTTCATCCAGATTTTTGACCTCGATCAGGAAATATCCGCCAAGTTGTTCACGAGTTTCCGCGAACGGACCATCGGTGATCAGCTGTTTTCCGTCGCGTACCCGAACGCTGGTCGCCGTTGACGTCGGATGTAGCGGCGCTGCATCCAAATATTTTCCGCTGTTCGAAAGCTCTTGTGCATACTGGGCGGACTCGTCGTAACAATGTTCCCGTTCGGCGGTACTTAGGCCGTTTTCATCTATATAAATTAGTAGCATATATTTCAATGCGTATGCCTCCATACTATAAGTCGAACGGCGCTGGCGGGAATAGACAGTTCCGTCGAAAAATATTTACAATAGTCTATGATCGCAAACGCAATTGCTACCGTTGAAACAGTTTATCGCGCCGATTGGGGCCGCATCGTGGCTACCTTGATCGGGCTGGTCGGCGACTTCGAACTGGCCGAAGAGTGCGCTCAGGAGGCTTTCACCGCTGCCGTGGACCAATGGCCAGCCGCCGGAGTTCCGGAATTCCCACGCGCGTGGATTATACAGACCGCCAAACATAAGGCTATTGACCGACTTCGCCGGGGGCGCCGCTATGCCGAAAAACTCGAATCCTATTCTACCTCGGGCTTTGTGCGCCTCATGGAAGAGCCCGACTACGACAAAAACGAAATAGCTGACGAGCGCCTTCGTCTTATCTTTACCTGTTGTCACCCGGCGCTCGCTTTGGAAGCGCAAGTGGCGCTCACCCTTCGGACTCTGTGCGGCCTGGAAACAGACGAGATCGCCCGCGCGTTTCTCACATCCTCAGCGACGATGGCGCAGCGTTTGGTGCGTGCAAAGCGAAAAATCCGCGATGCGCGCATTCCGTATGTCGTACCGGAACCTGATGACGTAGCAGCACGCCTCGATGCTGTCCTCACCGTGATCTATCTCGTCTTCAACGAGGGCTACGTCGTCACCCGCGGTGAATCTTTGCTACGAACCGATCTTTGCTCCGAGGCAATTCGGCTGGGCCGCCTGATTGTTGCGTTAATGGCACCGCGGCCTCCCGCCGAAGCCAAGGCCCTCCTCGCGCTCATGCTGCTTCATGACGCACGACGCGATGCGCGTCTCGACGAATCCGGAGAAATTGTAACCTTAGAGGCGCAAGACCGAAGCCGCTGGAACCAGGACCAGATTGCCGAGGCCTTACCTCTGGTTGAAGAAGCGCTTCGCGAGACGCCCGGCCCATTTGCACTACAGGCCGCCATCGCTTCCGTGCATTGCCGCGGCGCACGTCCAGGAGACACCGACTGGCCCGAGATCGTCAAACTCTACGATCACTTGGAACGCGTTCAACCTTCCCCCATTGTGTCGCTGAATCGGGCTGTAGCCGTCGCAATGGCGGAGGGGCCGCGCGTCGGCCTGGCATTAATCGATGCGCTGGCCGCAACAAACGATCTCAATGACTATCACCTGCTGCATGCCGCGCGGGCCGACTTGCTCCGCCGCGCCGGCTCCCACGAGGAAGCTGCCAAAAGCTATAGGAAGGCGTTGGCCCTGGTCACCAATGACAGCGAGCGCCGTTATCTCCAGCGCCGCCTGCGTGAAGTTCAATCTCCGGCAGCTTAACGTTTGATCGATAATGATGCCGTCTTTCTTACCCGGGAACTCGTTGTAAGAATGAACGATCTTCGATCAGGATACATTTCGACTTGTCAGCCTCGGCAACATTAGCAACCGCTCCAGGATCCTTCCGCAGAGCCGCGCGATACGTTTCATAAGCAGCCAGGTCGCGAAAGCTTATCAACGCAAGCGCGATATTGGTCGCTCCCGCAAATTTCGTAGGCAAAAAATATCCCAGCAGTTCTCCTCCACAGCGCTTGATGGGTCCCGGCCAATTTCGAGCGTAGCGTTCGAAGTCCTCCAACTTAAACGGATCGAGGGTGTAACGAATACACATAGTTATCATCGGCCGGCCTCCGCCTCTGTCATGTCTACATCTCGCAATTCCAAACGAATTGAGCCATAGCATAGAACTTCACGCACCCCAGACATTTCATTTACAAATGAAATGTCCTTGCCCATTCCGCGCTAGAATGCAGTGATGAACATGACCTATCCCATCTCGTCGCTGGGCGAATTGATCGGTGAACCCGCGCGAACCACCATTCTCATTTCTTTGCTCGACGGAAACAGCCTTCCGGCAGGAGAACTTGCCCGGCTTGCAGGAATTTCAGCGCAGTCCGCCAGCGCCCATCTATCGAAGCTGGTCGACGGCGGATTGCTCGCACCGCAAAACGACGGCCGCCATCGCTATTACAAGATTACAAGCCCCGAAGTGGTTCACGCATTGGAAGCGCTAGGAGCCATTGCGACCCTGCCGCGTCCAACTTCCACGTTCCGCTCCCGCGAGGACAACGACATATCCCAGGCCCGCTCATGCTACGACCACCTCGCCGGTCACATGGCCGTAGAACTCACGAGAGCCCTCCACAATTTGAAAGTAATCCGCAGCGGCGGTACGCGAGATTACAAACTCGGCCCAAAAGGCCCCAGGTGGTTTGCAGATCTAGGCATCGACGTACTCGCGCTAGCTCGCAGTCGACGCGTCTTCGCCCGCCGCTGTCTGGACTGGACCGAGCGCCAGCCACACCTGGCTGGCGCCCTAGGCGCAGCGCTCTTCTCTCGAATGCTCGACGCAGGATGGATCGCGCGACGTGGTGGGACTCGCGCTCTTCGCGTCACCCACCGCGGCGCCCGCGAACTGCAAACCCGCTTCGGATTGACCGTCAAGCCCGCGTGACAACTTTTTTTGGTGGAGCCTACGGGAGGGAAACTCGCGTACTAGACCTTCTGAACAATCTCGCTCAATCCTAAACTCTTTAACACTACTCGTCTCTCTTTACGTGAAGCGCTTCAAGGTTGGTTTTGTACTTTCGGCGGATCAGCCGGAACAGTGTAGGTCTTCCCATCACGCAAATAAAGTCTCGACGCCTCCTCGCGGTTTAGCGGCCGCGCCCCGCGTCTTCCAAACACCGCGAGTTGATTTCCGCTTTCATCAACAGCCCGGTCGCGATCGGTGCCCTTCGAAATTGCCAACGCCGGTCCCGCCGTGCGATACGTAGCAATCAGTTTCGGAGTTGGTCGCGGGCTGAATCCGTAAGCGTTCGGCGAGTCCTCCGGCGACAATATTTGCACTACGCGCAGCCCATTTGCGCCGTCGGCCACGAACGCAAACGCGCTCGCGTCCACCATTCCTATTTTAATGTCGCGCACATCATTCAGTTTTCCGCCCGCAGAAAACATCTGATCGAGCCTGGGATGCTCCGGGCGCCCCACATCCACAATCGCAATTCCCTGCTTGCCCACAGCCGCGTACGCGTACGTTCGTGCGACATAAATGTTGCGCGCATCTTCCAACGTCACGGCCGCAGTCGTCACAACGCGGGGCTGCTCTAAATTCGTGACGTCGAGAACCTTCAGCCCGCCGCGGTCCACCACGAAAGCATAGCGAAACTGAATCGCGATTCCGCGCGGATCATCCAACTCCGGCGCGCCCACCACGGCTGCCACTCGCGGCTGCAGAGGCTTGTCGAGGTCCACCACAACCAATCCGCGCTCGCACAAAATGTAAGCGTATGTTCCAGCGATCACAATCCGCCGCGCCCCATTCAAAATTCCATCCGGATTAAACGCCAGCGCGCGTTTCAGGAAATTATTTCGCGGATCCCCATCCAGCAGCGTGCTCACTCCTGGCGTTTTGCTATTCGGATTCGAATCTCCGACGACCACCAGCCCTTCATATTTGTCCGCAACATACAAATACGCGTACATCGGATGAATCGCCTGCTCTTCGTTTTCCGCTTTGTGCGTTCGCGCCGGATCGATCGCCAATGTGGACGGGCTCGCCACCGCCATGGCGTATTTTGTTTTCACGTAAAGTTGTTGCCCCAGCGGTGAAACCGGCGCGGTTACGGTACGTTCAGAGAATCCTTTGTTGTCGATATTCGCCACGTCATACGCGCGAAAGCCGCCCTTGCCCAACGCCGCATACAGATATTCACCGCGCAGTTGCAGGTCCAGCACGTTTCCCAAATGGTGATAGGCTTCTTTCAACTGGCGATCTCTCGCAACATGCTCGCGATAATTGTCCGGATATGCTAGACGCTGTAAATAACTGCCGATAATCGCGGGCGGCTCGTCGTGCTCCGCCACCGCAACCGCATCAAAGCCTTTCGCGCCGTCTGCCACATAAATATAGCGCCCCATGAAATTCAAAAGATTGGTTCCCTGCAGAAGCACTTGTGCCATCCACGCGTTGTTGTCATTGCGCTCGGACAGGTGGCAATCGTCGCAAGCTTTCGTTTCCTTCGCTCGCACCGTATGTGGAACGAACGTGCTGAACGCAGTCCCGCTGAACCCTTCGGCGGATACCGTCTGCTGCAAGTAATAAAGCCACTCGCGATTCTGATTTTGCGAGCTCACCACGATCGCGCACGAAGAACGCGCCGGCGCCACGCGATGTCCCGTCACCGTACCATCAATTGCGAGCATGAAGCCGTCATCGCGCAAAACTTGAAAGTCATACGCGGTATAATTTCGCGTAGTAAGGCCTTCGTTGTGCAGCATTGGCTTTTTCTGGTTCGCCGTCATCGATAAATGGCAGCCAAAGCAATTCGGCGTCCACGATGTGTGGCACGCGTAGCAAGTCATGCGGCTGTTCGCGTGCGCCAGCGGCGACGTGCCGCTCGGTCCGTCGCCCCAACTCTTGCCGTCAACTCGTATTGTCTTGGCCCAACGCGATTTTTCACTGTAATGAGGATTTCCCGGAGTGATCGTGTCCAGTACCTGCACAACTTCCCATTCCTTGCCGGCTTCCAGCATCGACCGTTGATAAAGCTTTCCGCCAATCCATTCAAACCGCCGATTGTTCCACGGCGTTCGCAGCGCATCGAGATGTGATCCGCCAACCGGCGCTGCGAGGCCTGAGGAAATCAGTGTCGCGCGCTTGTCCACCGTGCCATGGCAATCTGTGCAGTCCAGTTCCACCGCCGCGCGGGGTTCGGCATAAAGTTTTCCGGTCCCGTGATCGTCCTGCTCGAAGTGGCAATCCACGCAATGCATTCCTTTCTCCAGATGGATGTCCGCCAGGTGCACTGCCTTCCCAAATTTCTCCGGATCATCCGCCGCGACGATTTTATTCTCGCCGTCCAACAGATTGCCTTTTCGATCGCGCTTGTACACCGCTCGAAAAATCCATCCGTGGCTGTGAAAATCCGCAAATTGCGATTGCTTGAGCGGCTTATTAAAATCCGCGTCTCCCACGTGTTCCAAAAACTTTGGGTCAGACCACAACCCCTTCGCCGCCGCGCCTTCAGGATTTCGCAGCGCCACCTCATATTTTTGTTCCTCCGTAGGATTCCGCTGCTTTTGCGGATACATGACCTCCCCGTCGGCTTCGTTGTCCCACCAGGTGTATCCAAAATAAGTCGTCTCCATGTTCGTTCCCGGATGCACATGGCAAATCATGCATTGGCTCGAAGGAATCGATCTGGTAAACGTATGCCGTATCGGATGCCCCGATTCATTTCTCGGGATGGTCGTGTCGGAAGACGCGCTTTCTCCCCGATTTCCATAGCGCGCATAATTTCCAGAATGCTCCGGCGACCGGTCGTTGGCGTAAACCACATGGCACGCCGTGCAGCCGCTGCCGCGATAATCTCCAGGTTGATCGTTCGTTCCCGGGAACGATAGAAGCGGATCCAGAAGGCGCGTTTTCTGCAGCCCCAGAAAAACCGGATCCGTACGCAGCAGCGTTCCGAAACCGCGCTCTCCCAACTTGTCGTCGGGACGTCCGGACTCTTCTTCGCGACTCGGATTTCCGATTTCGCCCTTTTTCTCGCCGCCGCGTTCGAAGACACGCAACACATTTCCGGGCTGCGAAGTTTCCCAACGGTCCAAAGGCGTCAGGATCGGGAGCTCGCCTTTTAAGCGAGTCTCTTCTTCCGTCGGAGCAGGCAGCGCGCGAATTGTTTGCGGCAGTCCATCCGCCGAATAGCTTTCGCCGAACATGGTGTTCTTAAAGGGTACCGAACCGTTGTTGTAAAGCGCAGCTCCCCACAACATCGCGCCATGCGTCATCATGCTGGTTTTCACTTTCAGAACTTCCGATGCGTGGCATCCCGCCGTGCCGCAGGTTTGCGCCGCAACGCGCAAATCTCCCGGATTCACAAAGCGAACATACGCGGACCTTTCGCGCAGCCATTTTGTATAAGGGCGTACTTGGTTCGCCGAACGATCGACAAGTTCAGCCTCCCGTGGCTGAGGATGTGCTCTCTTCTTGTTTTCTTCATAGACCGGCGAATCTTGCGCGGTACCGGCAGGCAGACTTACGCTCGAGTCGCCACCGTGACAATCGGTGCAAGCCAAACGAACCGTCCTGGTCGGATGCATGGTGGGCTCGTCTGTGCTCACATGGCAACTCAGGCAACCAGCATTCTTGCGATCGACTTCAGCCTGCGTCTGTCTGATCAAACTGTTCTGTTGCGTTTGGGAATGCGCATTCATTCCTGCGATTAGCCCGGCGAAAAGCGCCGAAACAATACAAAACGAGCAAACTGCCACACGCTTCCCGAAGACGCGTCCCCGCCACTTTTTCCCGACGGCCAGCCACAGCATCAAAAAAGCTCCCATAACTCGACCTAATTTCTCAGAACTGAAATCGAATATCCGCAAAAAACGAAAATAGTGTTTTCCCAGTGTAAATATCGCGCAGGCCTTGTCCCGGG
Organism: Binatus sp. (SeqCode); assembly: GCA_035602755.1. Lineage (GTDB taxonomy): Bacteria > Acidobacteriota > Terriglobia > Acidiferrales > UBA7541 > Palsa-295. The sequence continues at coordinate 8,241 of DATNLR010000094.1, forward strand.
ATGAGCGTCGCAGCGCCCGCCGTAATAGAAATATTCTCTGTGAGCGGTGGCCGGTATCGAATGCCAACGCTCGAATCAGTCCCAATCGCGTGGTGGATGGGCGAATCGAAAAGCACCAGTTCCAACGGTTCGGTATCCATAAAGCGCAAATAATTCACGTTCACAAATCCTCGGAGTTTCGGCGTCACATCAAAATCAGCGCCTGCGTTAACCAGAAAAATCCCGGGATTCACAAAATTCGACTGCCCTTCATCCTTGTTCGACCGCAGATCCGGAATCAGGCTGTTGCCGGAGTTGAGTGCAACACCAGTGCCTGTCAGCCGGATGCTCTCTCGATTCCACAAGCTAAAAATCCCCCCGGCGAACTCCGGAAAATCATCGATGGAATCGAATCCACGCGCGCGCCCGCTTTCCGGGTGAGCCGATCCGGAAGAATAAAATGCCGACCCCTTGAATCGTATCCAGTCCTTGTCTACAGAAAGCTCCAGCGCGGCCATCTGCGCATTGATCGTTATCGCGCGTCCGGCGATTCCATTAAAACTGTCGTTTCCCAGCGCCTGATAGAAAGCGTGCGTCAGATTAATGGGACCGATGTGTCCGTCGCCGGTCCATCCTAAATACGCGGCGTGAATGCTGTGTGGGTGCAGAATGCCTTGCGAGAAAACCGCTCCAATCGGTGCCGGGCGCACCAAAAATCCGTTGTCGTCGTAGTGGATGGTGGCGTCGTCTTTGTTGTAGTGAACGCTGAACTGCGCCGTGTATCCCTGAAACAAGAAATCCTGGCGATAGGCGTTCCCTATAATCACCTGCTGGTTCCGCAGCGCCATGGAATTCAAACCGCTATTTGTGTTTTTCTCCAGGAAATTGAAATAAGCAAGGTTGTATTGCCAGCGATTCGACTCCAAATTCCCGAATATGCGTATCCCCGGCTGCTCTTCCACGAAAAGAAAGCCGCGAAAATCACTGTTGAACCCCTGGATGCCCGCCCGCACCGAAATAAAATCAAAATTGGGCCCTAAGTCACGAAGTTTCACTTCCGCAAACGCCTCTTGCAGTCCGATGTGAGAATCCAGACGCGTGGTCCCTTTGCGCACGTCCACGTTCACGATGCCCAATTCCTGAACGTCCAGATAATTCAGGCTGATCGCCGGGGTGATGCGGATTCGCCAATCTACTGGACGGAACGAAGTGTCTCCATGAAATAGTTCAAAGGAAAACAAAAACACTTGGTCCACAAAAGCCTGATTTCCTTTTCCGAAAAACCCGGTAGTTCCGGGCTGCGCCGTGCTTACTCCTGTGGGCGTCGGCAACCGGCGTCCGTCGAAAAATGTGTCGCTGATGGCGGTGAAGTTAAAAAATGTCTGTTGCCCAAAGATTGGCACATCGCCTTTCAGCTTGTTTGTATTGAACGGATCCCAAAACTTTCCCTTCACATAAGGGTGCTCGCCGCCCGTTCCGTAGCGGTTCCACTCCGGCATGGTCAGAAGCCAGCGATCTGGCTCCGCGCTGAAAACGGGCGTTGCTTGCGGTGGGGCTAGCGGCCCAGCCATTTCCGAACCGGTCGTAAGTTCGAGACTCTGTCTGGCCCCGGGGTAACTAATCGAGGGCGGAGCCTCTAGCGTCTCAGGATTATTTGAAGCAACTCGCGGCGGCAACTGCGGAAGATTTGATGGAGAAGATACAGCCGTCAACGCCGCAGCCGTTAGCGTAATTTCTCGAATCAGCGCGTCGCCGGCATTCACTTGTACCTCGTGTTCTACATACTTCTGGTAACCGTCCCCTTCGATCTCCAACTCATACGAGCCGGGTATTAGATCGATGAACCGAAACACGCCTTGGGCGTCGCTACTTTTCTTGCGCTCAAATCCGCTCGCTTGGTTGCGCAATAGCACCGTCGCGCCGATAACAGGATTCATGGCCCCATCGCGGAGGATCCCTTGTATCGCGCCTTTTTCCTTCGCTGTCTGCCCGGGAATTTGTTGTTGCGGCGCACCTTGCTGATAGCATGCCAGGCCCGCAGCGCGTGCTCCTCCGCACAAGCACAAGCCAAATGTTGATAGATATACGACCAGATATAGCGGAATTGATTTTCGCAAAAGCGCGTGGAATGCCCAACGCACCCTAATGTCCTTAGGCGTGATAAGAGAATTTTTCTTAGCGTAAGTCTCGCCGGCTCTTGCTATCACAAGTGTTTCAGGCGGGGCAAGATATTTCAGCCGCGAAGTTGTCGGTAGTTTCTCAATCTTTGTCGTTCGAATTGCGAAACACCGTGTTGAGTGCCGCTCGAAGCTGTGGTACGAATAGCGCCACGCATGCGTGCATGCTCTCATCAGGATTCAAGATGCGTCTCTATGCGATGTACCTTGGTTAGCATGATTTTATTTTCCGCCAGCCTTTGCGCTTGTGGAGGCAACAGTAGCTCGACCCTCACCTCTCCTCCGCCGCCCCCAGCCGAGACGCTCACTCAGAGCGATGTTTCCTCCATAGTGCAAGCGGCTGCAGAGGCCGTTAATTCAGACACCATGGTCATCGCGGTCGTGGACAGACTCGGCCGCATTCTGGCGGTCTACAAACAGCCCTCTGCTGCTGCATTGGTTCAGGGAAATTTTAGTCAAATGGTTCCGTCAGACGATCTCGCCGTTTCCTTGGCCCGCACAGGAGCGTTTTTCAGCAATAATCAAGCTCCGCTTTCCTCACGCACCGTCCGTTTCATTAGCGGCACGCATTTCCCGCCGGAAGTGATGAACACTTCTAATGGCGCGCTCTATGGCATCGAAAATACCAATCGCGGCTGCACTTTGGCCGCTGGTCTTTCTGCCACCGTCCCGCCGGCAACCACAATTTCCGGCACCAGCCCTGGACTAGGAATTGCCACCGGCAAAGCCGATGTGAACGATTCGCAACAAGCCGCAGTAAATCCCGGAGGCGTCCCGATATTCAAAGCTTCGCAGGACGTTGGAGGAATCGGCGTCACAGGCGTGCCAACTGAGGTTGCGGAATATGTCGCGTTCGCAGCCGCAGGAATGATTGCTGCCGGCGGCCCCAGCGCAATGACAGATGAGGTTGGATTCCCGCAGTTCCCTTCGCCCGGCGTGGTCACCATCAACGGGATTACGCTGCCCTTTGTAAATCAAACAACGCTTCCTGCTGACGCCGCTTCACCTGGAACATTTAATGCTGCTGACTTTTCGGTCGGGCCGGTGGCCAGCCCCGGCGCTCCGCCCGAGCAGAATTTAATCGCCACCACGAATGGACCGCTCGGTGGTTTGACTGTCATGCAAGTGACGCAAATTATCAACGCCGCCGTAGCTACCGCGAACCAGACTCGCGCCCAGATCCGTTTGCCGCTCGGGTCCAGTGCAAGAATGGTGATCGCGGTCAGCGATCTCGATGGCGCCCTGATCGGTCTTTACAGAATGCCGGACGCCACCGTGTTCAGCATCGACGTCGCCGCTACCAAAGCGCGCAACGTAATTTATTTCAGCAGCAGCTCGAGAATGCCACAAGATTTAAACCAAGTGCCCATTGGCACGGCGGTCACAAATCGCACCATTGGTTTCGGAGCGCAGCCATTTTTTCCGCCGGGAATTGATGCCTCCTCCGCAGGCCCGTTTTTTAATCTGTACACCCAAGACGTGGCCAACCCGTGCACACAAGGATTCCAAGTTCCCAGCTCAAGTTGGCCCAAAGCGAATCAAAGCGGGATCGTATTCTTCCCTGGTTCTGAACCGCTTTATATCAACGGAGTGCTAGCAGGCGGATTAGGCGTGAGTGGCGACGGCGTAGATCAGGACGATTTCGTTACCGCCGGCGGCGCCGTGGGGTTCGAAGCCCCGGCCTCCATTCGCGCAGACCAAATAATCATCGACGGAGTGCGCCTTCCCTATCTAAGCTTCCCGCGAAACCCCACGCAGTAACCTAATCACCGCATCCATCTTCGCAGTTTGCGGCCAGGCGTGCTCCCGTACCATCTCGAAGAATAGAATCACCGCGAGCTTCGCACGAATTCTCCGGCGCTGGGTTTAGGCATGGAGCGATCCATGGGATATCTTCGAAATCAAAAGTCCGGGCTCTATCTTCTGCGGCTCTCGACGTTCAGGCCCTCCCGCCGTCACTCATCAATCATGTCGGTCTCGGCGCCGCGCGCTCGATGATTGCCGAAGAAGATCGGCCGTTCACTTCGCCGGACCCTTGCGCCGCCATTCATCGATCAGATTGGCAACCAGCCCTGTCCAGCCTGTCTGATGACTCGCTCCCAAACCAGCGCCCGTATCGCCGTGGAAGAATTCATGAAATGGCAAACAATCTCGCCAGTGCGGATCCTGCTGAAATTTCTGCGCCTCGCCAAACACAGGACGCTTGCCACCGCCATCACGTCGAAAAATCCCAATCATACGATCCGCAATTTCCCCGGCCAGGTCACGAATTTTTGCGCCTCCCTGCTCCATGAACTCCGTGTCGCCAAAAGCGTCAGCAAACTTGACCAAAGATTCCAGTATCAGATAGGAGGTGGGAAACCAAACCGGCCCGCGCCAGTTCGAATTTCCGCCCTTAATCTTGACGTCCGCGTCCCCCGGGGTGTAGCGCACTTCGTTGTTCGCAAAAGCAAACGGAGTTTGTTCATGAAATTTCGAAAGGCTGCGGATTCCGTTCGGCGAAAGGAATTCTTGGGGATCGAAAAGACGGGCCAAAATGCGCGTTAATTGGACACGATCTACGATGGAGAGCACGTGGCAACGCACGCCGTTACGGGTTTCCGTGTGGCACGCGTGGCCGACCAGGTCGGGGCGGTTCTTGATGAACCATCGTAAATTCTGCATGAAGTTGGTCAAGTAAGTTGACTCATCTTCGCGGATTATTTCGACGCCGAGCATGGGAATGAGGCCGACGAGGGAACGCACGCGGAATTTGTGGAATTCGCCGCTGGAGAAGCGCAGGACGTCGTAAAAGAAGCCCTCTTGTTCGTCCCAAAGCTGGTAATTGCGGCCGCCCATTTTCTTCATGGCCGCGCCGATGGCAATAAAATGTTCAAAGAATTTGGTCGCAAGTCCTTCATATACAGGGCGTTCCGCGGCTAACTCGAGGGCGATGCGCATCATGTGCAGGCAGAAGAAGCCCATCCAGCCTGTGGCGTCGGACTGTTCCAAAACGGCACCGGCCGGGAGTTTCTGGCTGCGGTCAACGACAGTGATGTTGTCCAGACCCAGGAAGCCGCCTTCGAAGACATTCAGGCCCTGACTATCAACTTTATTCACCCACCAGGCGAAATTGATGAGCAGCTTGTGGAAGCATTTTTCGAGGAATTCCTGATCGGCGACGCCGGTGCGCTCTTTTTCCATCTGGTAAATGCGCCAGCAGGCCCAAGCTTGCACGGGCGGGTTTAGATCAGAAAACTCCCATTCGTACGCCGGGATCTGGCCATTGGGATGCTGAAACTGTTCAAACAAAAGCATCCACAAATTCTCCCTGGCTTCGCTGATGTCAACCAGCGCCAGCGTGACGCAATGAAACGCCAAGTCCCAGGATGCAAACCAGGGATATTCCCATTTGTCCGGCATTAGCATGACGCGCATGGAATTCAAGTGGCGCCAGTGCATGTTGCGAATCTCTTTGCGAGAAGCAGGCGGAGGAGAATTTGGATTATCGCCGTCAAGCCAAAGAGCAACGTCGAAGAAATAAACTTGTTTATTCCAGAGCATTCCCGACAGAGCTCGCCGTTGAATCATGCATTCTTCGGGTGTTGCGGCTGGGGGGTGAATTGCGGAGTAAAACTCGTCGGCTTCTTCCCTTCTTTCTTTAATGACCTTGTTAACTTGGACGAAGAAAGATTTACCGCTGGCCAACTTTTTGTCCGTTAAACGCAAAGGCAGAACGACCGATTTGCCCGCGGGAATCTTGAGCTTGTACTGAAAACAGGCCTTCGTACCTATCTTGCCGGGATGAAGGCAGTCTTCGCCGTTGATTACGTGGCGGTGGAAAGCGTCTTTTACATATTGGGTCTGGCTGGCGTGATCAGGACCGAAAACGCGCTCGGCATTTGTTTCGTTGTTGGTGAAAAGCATTTCGTTTGGAGCAGGGCCGTAAAGGCGCATCAAACCCAAACGATAATCGATTTGCAGATTCTGGAGCGGCTTGGTGGCGGTGCCGTCCGCTTCGAGGACCGCCAAATCATCTTGCGCTGCGCCTAGTCGAATTACGGGCTCGGTTCCTTTTGACGCACCCCAGGACCAGGTGTTTCGAAACCAAAGGTGCGGAAAGATATGCAAAACCGCATCTTCCGGGCCGCGATTAAAAGTTTCGATGCCAATGCAGATGTCTTCGGGACCATTTTTCGCATATTCAACGAAAATATCGAAATAGCGGTTCTCGTCAAAAATGCCGGTGTCGAGCAGCTCAAACTCGGGATCTTTTCCGCTGCGGCGGCGATTTTCTTCAACCAGTTCGCTGTAAGGAAATTCATTCTGCGGATATTTGTAAAGCATGCGCATGTAACTGTGCGTGGGTGTGTTGTCGAGATAAAAATAATATTCTTTTACATCTTCGCCGTGGTTGCCTTCCGGTGAAGTGAGTCCGAACATGCGCTCTTTCAGAATGGGGTCGCGTCCATTCCAAAAGGCCAGCGCAAAAACAAGAAGCTGATAACGATCGCAGATGCCGGCAATTCCATCCTCACCCCAACGATAGGCTTTGCTGCGAGCCAAATCGTGGGGCAAAAAATTCCAAGGATCGCCGTCGGCACTGTAGTCTTCGCGGACGGTCCCCCAGGCGCGTTCGCTGACGTAAGGACCCCAGCGCCGCCAGCGAGGCACTCCGCCCGGATCGGAATCTTGGAGGCGTTTGTGCTCGGGTGAATTCGGGCTGGATTTTTTGGGCATGGAAGATCAGCGCAGCAGAACGTTCACTTGCTTCATCTGACTGGCGAAGCGGGCAGGATCGTAAGCGGACGGGTTTTGCAACTCCTGAAACAGGCCTTTGATTGCCTCGCGCAATTGAGCGGAATTTTGCAATTTCTCATTTTGGTCGTAGGCGAGAAACAGCGATTGAATAGCCATAGCTGCCTGCGCTGCAGAATGTTCTCCCTGAGCGGAGATATTCTCTGCGTCCGCTGAAAGTTTTTGTAACAGATGCAGAGTGGTCGCGGGATCGTAAGCCGTGGAGTTGATTTTGGAGGTCAACTCATCGGCTAGATGCGCTGAATTCGTGGCCGAAGTTGCGACAGCATCGCGGTCGGGATTCAGCTGGCTCATCAGTTGCGCGAGGCGCGTTAACTCGGTGTCGAGTTTCTCGGTGTTCTCTCCATCCAACTGCTGAACCACATCGTGGAAAACTGTATAGCGTGACGGATTCCATGGCGGATTCCCGGGCCGACGTCCTGGGTAACCGCGCGCCTGACGCCAACTTTGTTCCGGAGGGGTGAGGCTGTGATGGCAGGCGTAACATTGCAGCTCAGAATATTCCGGCCAAACTTTTCCATGCGAGCGCGACGCGAGACGAAGAAGAGATTGCCTAAGCTGGACGGCCTGGCCGGTGGTGAGTTCGCGGACGTTGTACCAAGGATCTGTTCCTGGAGCTTCGCCGGGCTCCCCAGGGACTTGCCAGTGACGCGGCATTACGTCTGAAAAAGTATCCAGTTCAAAAAAAAGATCGGGATGGCCGGCAGCGATCATTTCGTGATCGACAGACTTTTCGTCGTTACCAAGATGACAACTTAAGCATTTTTCTGTACGTCTGGTTAGGTCGCGCGTGTCGTACATTCCCAGGGCGAGGGATTTTTGGTGCGTCCAATCGCGCTCTGTGTGGGGGCCTAACCATCCAGCGGCTGGTCCGTGGCAGCTTTCGCAACTGACCCCTTCGCTTAATTCGAAAGTGCGGCCGCGTTGGCTCTGAGGTACATCGAGCGCATGACATGCTAGGCATTTCGGGGCAGTTTCGGCGCTGCCGAGAGTGAGAATTTTCGCCATGCGCTCGCCGATCGGCCCGCTGAGAGCGGCGTAGGCTTTCGAATGTTTGTCTTTGACGATCCAAATGCTGTATTCGTTCTGCAGGACGCGATTATCGGTGCGCGGAACGATGCTTCCGTGGCAAGTGGTGGATGCGCAGGAGCCAGGGCCGGTGTATTTCCCGACTGCATCGTCTGGCTTTGTGGCAGCGAGCGAAAACGTAGAGCGGCTTTGCGCGGATACTTTGAACGGGACCAGCGCAAAAATGATGAATATTGCAAGAAGAAGTGAACTATTCCGGGTGCGCGAGTGCGCGGCCTCGAGTCTCGTTGTCATTTTCCGTTTGGCAGGGGACACGCGCCGCGGAATCAGCGAAAAAATCAAGAAACCGACTTTTTATACTATCGGGTTTGATCGAAGTCAACGACATCAACTTGCGATGGTGTGACTAAGTTACGATAAACGAATTACCGGTAAAGTCAGATTTGACTTATCCGGTTACCCGACTTCCATCATGAGTCTGGGTCAAGAGGGCAAGAGCTCTCCCGACGCGCCAAGGAGAAGGATGCCGTAGTCGGTGAGTAGCCCCTCGCTCGAGTGACCGTACCAGAGCACTTTCTGTTTTCTGCAGGCGTACCAGTGTTTCCCGACACAGCTGTAACACGGAGCGCAGGCTCTCGTTAATGTCTAGAACCGGCCACTCACCTCCTTTACGCAGTCGCTGATCTTTTTCTTGTAAACGTCCAGGCCGATGTAATACACCTGCTCCAGGGCGAGCCTCCTTGGTTTGATTCTGAGTCAGCGCCGAAAACATAAAAGGCTGATAAGCTCTTGCGACACGGCAAGGAAATCCGAAATGGCACACTCACAAAGCTGGGATCCTGAACGTTACGCTCGCAACGCCCGCTTCGTCGCCGACCTCGGTGCGCCCGTCGTTGATCTGCTCGCGCCGCGCGCTGGCGAGCGTATCTTGGACCTTGGCTGCGGCGACGGCGTGCTTACTGCGAAGCTGGCCTCCATGGGCTGCCATGTCATCGGTGTCGACGCCAGCGCACCGCAAATCGAAGCCGCACGAAAACTCGGCCTGGACGTCCGTGTGATGAACGGAGAAGCTCTCGATTTCGATAGCGAATTCGACGCTGTGTTCAGCAACGCGGTACTGCACTGGATGAGCAATCCCGCCAAAGTCATCGCCGGAGTGCGTCGTGCACTCAAGCTGCACGGTCGTTTCGTCGCCGAATTCGGCGGCCACGGTTGCGTGGCCAAGATCAGGAAGGCGTTAGTCGAAGCCCTCAATCGCCGCGGCATCAACGGCGAAGCCGCCAGCCCTTGGTATTTCCCCACCGTCGGAGGCTATTCACAGCAACTGACGCGAGGTGGATTTGTCGTGAGCTATATCGCCCTGATCCCCCGTCCAACTCCTCTCCCAGGTGATATCAGCGGCTGGCTGGAAACCTTCTCTGAGAGTTTCACTTCAACCTTGCCGCCCGCCGAACGACCCTCCTATATCGCTGAAGTCCGAGAAGCCTTGCGCCCAGAACTTTGCGACGCCGAGGGCAAGTGGACCGCCGATTACGTCCGCCTCCGCTTCGCCGCCAACAAGCGCGTCTAGCCGACCGGTCTTTGCACCTTCTTCCTAAGTCGTGGTTAACGCTTACCGGAGATGTTTGCTACCAGGTCGCAACTTGATTGGTCGGGTAGAGCAATGGCGCGCGCGCAAAGCGCGGGAGCCGACGAAGACGCAGCCGGGGACCAACAGCACAAAAGCGGGGAAATCACTTGAGCCACGGCCGCCGACTGAAAAATAGAAAGCGGCTTCGGCGTCTGTGCTTAACAGTTCGCCGTTGTCGCTGCGCAAGTGATGAGCGTCCGCTTTATAGGATGATCGCGGGCGCGGACGGCTCAGTTCTTGGCTAGAGCTTTTTTAATGCGGTCCATGGCACATTCGGCACGACATGGCCGCTGCCGTCTACCAAGCGAATATTTGCCGTCTGCATGAGTGAGTTGACAAAAACAACTTCAAAAACGCCTTCTTGTTGAGTAGTCGAAACATGCTCACCGTTCTTGGGCGTAATCAGTTTCGGGGCGGTTGACATTTGGTCCTCCAATTGAGAGCAGTGTACCGCAAGTCTGAAGTCAACGGATTCTAATGTTACTGTTTAGATAGGGTCGGGCCGGCGTGGCCGCAGCAGAGTCGAGCGAAAAAGGCAAAAACTCGAAGGGAAAAGGAGAAAGCTGCAAAACGTAGTCTGCATGGAGCTGCCCGCACCCAACGCGAACTCATAATTACCTTGAATGGATGCCCCTTCCTACGGAGATGATGCACGAAGTCAAGCAAACTTAATATTTATCCTGGCCTTCAGGATTTTGCTAGAATGCTCGCCCGTGCGAATCCTTTTTCTAACGATTCTTTTTGCCTTCCCCGCCGCCGCGCAATCCTGGAGGATTGAGACCAGTTCCATCGAGGCAAGCCGCTGGAATGCAAATCTTCACGCCATTTCCGCCACTCACGCCCGCAATCGGGAGCGCCACCCCGCCGCGGTCATCTGGGCTGCGGGTTCCGATAGCCGCGTGCTCAGATCAGATGACGGCGGCAAGCATTACACACGCCTCCTCGTCAATGGCGACCGGGTGCTAGATCTCCGCGGAGTCCAAGCCTTCGATGAGAAGATCGCCTACGTGATGTCCACCGGCCCGGGAAAATTGTCACGCATCTACAAGACGCGCTACGGCGGCGAAGCGTGGAAGCTCCAATTTTCTGGCTCAAGCCGACAGTTTTCCCTCGACGCGCTTGTCTGCATATCCGAAAAGGAATGTTTTGCGCTCAGCGATCCGGTCGACGGAAAATTCGTCCTCATCAGCACGACCGATGGCGAGCACTGGAAAGAACTCCCCGGCGACATGATGCCGCCAGCCCTTCCCGAGGAAAGAGCCTTTGCGGCGAGCGGCTCCTGCCTGGCCATCTACGACAAACGCGAAATCTACTTCGTCACAGGCCACGGCGCCGCGCGCGTGTTTCATTCACCCGATCTCGGCCGCACCTGGACGGTCACCGACACGCCGATCGCAAAAGGCAATCCGTCGTGGGGAGCGTTCTCGATCGCTCGCTTGGGAAACATGCTTGTTGTCGTCGGCGGGGATTCCAAAGATGACGCCGGCCCTGAACGCACGGCGGCCTACTCGCTCGACCAGGGCGCGACATGGAATCTGGCCGCGAGACCGCCAGGAGGATTCCGCTCAGGAGTCGCGTTCCTCGATCACAACACGCTTCTGACCGTCGGCGCGGGCGGCGAGGACGTGAGCACCGACCAGGGCGCACACTGGATGCGAACCGGCGACGTAAACCTGAATGCCATCGCCGTCCTCGATGGCGCCGCCTGGGCCGTCGGCCCCGACGCCACCATCGTGCGCTGGGACGATCACAGCCGCTGATCATTCGTTTGACGCGGAATCTCCGCCGAAGGCGTCATGAACGCAGATCGGAGAAGCAAGTCTCGCGGACACTCGAATTGTCTCTCGATTCTACGACGGAACCGGAAGTTGCATAGTTCGCGCGGCGTGCAGTAACCTTTGGACCGGGGGACCCGTCGCGAATATAATCGGAAAATCGAATTTAGAGGAGAATAAAAATGATACCGATGTGTCAAGCAATGTTGGCTGAACTTGAGCAGGAAGCTGGGACAACCAGGCGGGTGCTGGAACGAGTGCCGGAAAACAAATTGTCGTGGAGGCCACACAAAAAGTCGATGACGCTGGGCCAGCTGGCGCTGCACACGGCCTCGGTTCCCGGAGGCATCGCAAAAATTTCGCAGAGCGATGAATTTGACGCCTCGCAGGCAAACTTCGGCGCGGCAGAACCAAAGAGCCTGGGCGAGATTTTTGCGGCGCACGATGAAAGTGTACGCGCGGCCGAAGATTGCTTAAAAGGAATGACGGAGGAGAAGGCCAGGGGGCAATGGCGGCTGAAAATGGGTACGAAAGAGGTGATGAGCATCCCGCGGGCGGCGCTGCTTCGGTCGGTCATGCTGAATCATTGGTATCACCATCGCGGTCAGTTGTCGGTTTACTTGCGGCTGTTGGATGTGCCGTTGCCGTCGATTTACGGGCCTAGCGCGGACGAAAATCCGTTCGCCTAGAAAGTAAACTTGTACATCGAGACCACATCCATGTAACTCGGTGCGCCGCGGAAGTCTGCCGCGCTCAAGACTGCGGCGCTACATTTAAACCTTGGAAATCGCGCCTACCTCGTTTCTGGACTTGCTTCGGCGGATTTGTTATATGAAGCATGCGAAGCCGATCTCTCAGACGCAACGTTTTCCGCCAGAAGATTGAATTTCTCCCGGACGGGGAGAGTGACGTTGGTTTTCGAAGACCTCAGGGAAATTCAGCGCCAGTTCGGTTACCTACCCGCCGATCAGCTCAGAAGTTTGGCAACGAAAATCGATGTGCCGCTTTCCCGCCTGCACAGCGTAGCGAGTTTTTATCCGCATTTTCGCCTGAGTCCTCCGCCCAAAGTGGATGTGCGAGTTTGCCAGGACATGTCGTGCCATTTGCGCGGGGCTTGTGAATTGCGCGCGGATTTGGAAAGTGCTTTTCCGCAGGTGGAAAAAGCGGATGTTCGCGTGGGCGGTGGTTCCTGCCTGGGGCGTTGCGATGAAGCTCCCGCTGTTGCGATCAACGATCGGATTTATAACAGCATGAGCCGAGAGCGAGTGATGGAGATGGTAGGCGGCGCGCTCGCGGGTGGTGAACTGCCGCACACTGGGCACCTGCGACGCGGCGTTAAATGCGCTTCCGATCCTTATGTTAACGCGGAGGGAGCGCGTTATGCCGCGGTGAGAAACGTAGTCACATCAGGCGATTGGAATTCGGCGCTTGCCACGTTAAAAGCCTCCGGCCTGCGAGGGCTTGGCGGCGCTGGCTTCCCTACCGAATCGAAATGGCAATTCGTGCGGCAAGCGCCGGGGACTGAGAAATATGTGGTGTGCAATGCGGACGAGAGCGAGCCGGGGACGTTTAAAGACCGTTTCATCCTCACGCACCTTCCGCACTTGGTGATCGAAGGAATGATTCTGGCTGGTGTGCTGACTGGAGCACGCACGGGAATTCTTTACATACGGCACGAGTACGAAGAACAGGAAGAAATTCTTCGGGAAGAAATTCGAAAATGCCAGGAACAAGGGCTGATCGGGACAAACATTCTGGGCAGCGAATTTACTTTTGAATTGGAGACCTTTGTTAGTCCGGGCGGATACATTTGCGGGGAAGAAAGCGCGTTGCTGGAAGCCATCGAGGGCAAACGCGCGGAGCCGCGAAATAAACCGCCATTCCCAGTACAGCAAGGGCTGTGGAACAAGCCGACGGTGATCAATAACGTGGAAACGTTTGCGAACGTGCCGTCGATTTTGATTCGCGGCGTGGATTTTTATAAAGCGCAAGGCACCGGCGGATGCGCGGGGTTGAAATTTATTGGAGTAAGCGGGGATGTTGTGCGGCCAGGCGTTTATGAAGTGCCGATGGGCATGCCGGTGTCTGAATTGATTTTCAAATTTGCCGGCGGGCTGCCTCCGGGGAAAAAGTTAAAAGGCTTTGCGCCTTCCGGACCTTCTTCGGGATATTTGCCGGCTTCGATGGCGGATGTGCGGCTGGATTTTAAATCGCTGGCGGATGCCGGATCCATGCTTGGGTCCGGCGCGCTGGTTGTGTGCGCGGAAGACCGATGCATGTTGGACATGGCGCTGAATTCCACTCGATTTTTCCGCAACGAATCCTGCGGCAAGTGCGTCCCGTGCCGCGTCGGCTCGCAAAAAATGGTTGATTTGCTGAGCGCATGGGCCGCAGGCGAAGGTTCTGCGAGCGACCTGGCGTTGATCGACGAGCTTTCCGACGCTTTGCGGCTCACTTCGATTTGCGGGCTGGGGCAAGTGGTGCCCGCCCCAATTTCGTCGGTGCTAAAACATTTTCGAAGCGAAATAGACGCGCATTTGACGCAACAAAAGTGCCCGTCTGGAATTTGCGCCAGCGGCAAGAGTCGCCAGAAGCTTTCCGCAATGCCTGGGAGGCGCGCATGAGCGCGAGCGCTAGCGGGCTGGTTGAACTGACGATTGACGGAAACAAGATTTCCGTCGCGGCGGGGACCACCGTCTTCGATGCGGCCCGCATGCAGGGCATTCCTATTGCAACTTTGTGCCACCAGCAAAATGAGACACCGGTGGGAGTTTGCCGCATGTGCGTAGTGGATGTGGGGGCGCGGGTTTTGACCGCCTCCTGTGTGCGGCCGGTGGAAGCGGGCATGGTGGTGAACACGAATTCGGAAAAAGTACAGCGAGCGCGACGCACGCTTGTTGAATTGCTGATGGCGGATCATCCGAGTCCGTGCACGCGCGAACAGCATTCCGGGGATTGCGAGCTGGAGGCGATGGCGCGGCGGGAAAATGTGACGCGTCCACGGTTCGCGCCGCATAACACCGGACGCGCGAAAGACAGCTCCTCTCCTAGCATCGCCGTGGATTTTGATTCCTGCATTTTGTGCGACCGTTGCGTTCGCGGGTGCGGAGAAATTCGCGATCATTTTGTTTTGGCGCGCATGGGCAAAGGCACAGCGGCGGGAATTGCGTTTGACGATCAACGAGCCATGGGCGAATCATCATGCGTTTCGTGCGGGGAGTGCATGGTTTCCTGCCCGACCGGTGCGCTGACTAATAAAGTTTTCACGCACACGGCGCTCGGTGTGGGGCCAAATCTTGAAACTGTGCCCGTGGAGGAGCTGCAACGGCTTCCGTTTTTTAAGGGCGTGTCGGGAACTTTTCTTAGTTTGAATCGCGGCGCGGTAGTGCGCAGGCACTTCAAGCGCGGAGAGATTATTTGCCGCGAGGGCGAGTACGGATCGACAGCCTTTTACATACTGGAAGGCAAGGCGCGGGTCTCGATTTCCAATCCCATGGCGCACGTGAAGACCAAAGGTGTAGTGAAGAAATTTCTGGGAAAACTTTCCAGCAAGCTGGCGCAGCGCCAACAAGACGAGCGCGAGGAGGAAACTTACAAGCGCTGGATACCGATCGATGCGCCTGTGGATCTGGAATACGACAGTCCGGTGGCGGAATTGAATGCCGGAGATCTTTTTGGCGAGATGACCTGCATGAGCTTGTATCCGCGGTCGGCCACGGTGCGCGCGGAGACCGACTGCACGATGCTGGAAATGTTGCGGAATGTTTTGGATATCATGCAGCGAAACAAGAATTTTCGCGCGCAACTGGAAAAATCGTACCGCCAGCGCGCTTTGGACAGCCATTTGCGCGCGGTGCCGGTATTTGCGGAACTGACGGACGAATTCATCAGCAGCCTGCGCGAGAATGTGGAGCTCGTGCGTTATTCGCCGGGACAGGTGATTTGCCGTCAAGGCGAGCCGGCCGATTCCTTTTACCTGATCCGCATCGGATTCGTGAAAGTGACGCAGTCCCATCGGGGCGGAGAAATGGTGATGGCCTATCTTTCGCGTAGCGAGTATTTCGGCGAGACCGGGTTGCTACGCGAGGACGTGCGCACAGCGACGTGCACGGCGCTCGATCATGTGGAAGTCGTGCGGATCGGCGCGAATCATTTCAAACGCATGCTGGCGGAATTTCCGCAGGTTCGCGAAAAACTCGAGGTGGTGGAACAAGAGCGCATGGAAATGAACCGAGTGCGACTGGCGGTGCTGCAGAATGTTCCGCTCGATGATTTTCTGACGCAGGGATTGATGGAAGCGCAGAGCCTGCTGCTGCTCGACCTGACGAGTTGCACTCGCTGTGACGCTTGCGTGAGAGCTTGTGCCGATGCCCACGATGGAGTGACGCGGCTGGTTCGCGAAGGATTGCGGTTTGACCATTATCTGGTGGCCACGTCGTGCAGGCAGTGCCTGGACCCGTTGTGCATGGTGGGATGTCCGGTGGGATCGATTCGGCGGCGCAATTCGCTGGAAGTGATTATTGAGGATTGGTGCATCGGGTGCGGGCTGTGCGCGGAGAATTGTCCGTATGGAAATATAAATATTCATCCGTTTAACGTGATGGTGGAAGATCTTGCGTCGCCCGGGCATAAAAAAGCCATGGTGAAACAGAAAGCTACTTCCTGCGATTTGTGCACGGAGTATGCGGAGCCTAGTTGCGTGTATGCGTGTCCGCACGACGCGGCTCACCGCGTAGACCCGCGAACATTCTTTGCCGGGTTGTTGAAACCTGGGGCGGGCGCGGATAAAGCGCGCTAGTCAGAAATTTCCGGGCCAACTAACAAATCCATAGTGGGTTACAAAATCCAAAGTGCGCATTGACCGTACGCATCAGAAATGGTTGGTGGCTTCGCTCGTAATTTTGGGCGGGGCTAGCGCTGTTTATGTTTTTTACTCGGCGCGATCCGCTGCTGGGCCTAGCGGTGGCAGTGCGGTGGGACTCACTTTTGGGATTGTCGGTTCCACCTTCATGGTATTTGCGGGATTGCTGGCTGCGCGGAAGAAGCTTCCGGTATGGCGATTGGGACGGGCGCAGAGTTGGATGCGCGGGCATCTTTGGCTGGGACTTCTGAGTCTTCCCATGATTTTATTTCATGGAGGATTTCGATTCGGCGGGCCGCTGACCAGCGTATTGATGATTCTGCTGATCCTTGTGGTGGCCAGTGGGCTTTTTGGCGCGGCGTTGCAGCATTACATGCCCAATGTGATGACCGCGGAAGTGCAGAAAGAAACTATCTTCGAGCAGATCGATCATGTGCGCGCTGGGATCATTGCGGATGCTGATGCGTTGATTTCAGCAACGACCGGTGCAAGCGATGCCGGGGGCACAAAGCGGACGGCTGTAGCGGTGCAGACCATGGCACTCACGCAGGAAGCAGCCTCGGTGGTTTCTAATTTTTACCTTCGCAAGATTCGTCCATTTCTGCAGCACGATGGCGGGGAACCTGATGCACTTGCGGATGCGAGTCGCGCGCGCGCGATTTTTGTGGAGTTGAGAACTCTGCTGCCTGCGGAAGCGCATGACGCGGTGAAAAGCCTGGAAGACATCTGCGAGGAGGAACGGCAGTTGCGACGGCAAACGCGGCTGCATCATTGGCTGCATGGATGGTTGATGTTGCATATACCGCTATCGTTTGCGTTGCTGTTGCTGGGGTGCGTGCATGCGTTTATGGCGCTGCGCTATTAGAGTGCGGGCTGGGAGCGAGGGATCGTGCGGCGAGCGAAGCTGACGACGAAGAAGCTTGCGCAACGCATCGACCTGAATTACTTCAAGCGCTCGCATCCCTTCCGGCGATTGCGTTTTATTTTGTCGATTAGCTTGCCCCTCTTGGCGCTGATTTGGCTTGGGTGGTTTGCTATCGCTCGCAATGACCGGGTGTACAGCAGCGGGAAGATGTCGGCGAGCCATGCTGTACTTACTGAACGATGCAGCTCCTGCCACGTGAAGCAAGCCGGCCTTTTCAGCTCCAAGACCAGCGACGGCGCCTGCGAAACTTGCCACGACGGGCCGATTCACCATGCGAACCAAGTATTTACGCCGAACTGTGCCAGCTGCCATCGCGAGCATCGCGGAAGCCTGCGGCTGGCGGCTACGAGTGACGCGAGCTGCACGCAATGCCACGCAGATTTACACGCAGCCGGCTCGTCCACCCGTTACGCACAAAATATTGATGGATTCGATTCCAGCCACCCTGAATTCGCAGCGGTGCGGAAGGGCAGCGTCGATCCCGGCACGATAAAGTTCAATCACCGAGTGCATTTGAAGACCAACCTGACAGGTCCTAACGGGCAAGTGCAGCTTGCTTGCGGCGATTGCCATCGGCCACCTGCATCCAGTGAACCGGAGAGGTTTGGTTCGCAACCGAGGAAACCTGCCTCCGTTGTGCAGAAACTCGAACCTCCATCCATGAATCCAGAACGAGCGTATATGGCGCCGGTCTCGTACGCGCAACACTGCATTGGATGTCATGGTCTGCAGTTCGACAAGCGTTTTGCCGAGAGTGCGCCGCACGACACTCCTGCGGCGGTGCACGCCTTTGTCGCCATGAGGTTCCGACAATACATCTTCACGCATCCTGCGGAGTTGCGCATTACAAATTCAGACCCGAACTTGCCTCAAAGACCATTTCCCGTTTCACCGCGCGTGCTTACACCTGAACGGTGGGTAACGGAGCGAGTGGCCGAGTCGGAACAGCTGTTGTGGAGAAAAACCTGCAGGCAATGCCATGCCTTGAGCTTTCCCGCGAGCCAGCCCCTGCCAGTGGTTGCAAAATCGAATATCACCGCCCGCTGGTTTCAGCACGCTGTGTTTAACCATGACGAACATCGGCTTCTGAAATGCGAGGAGTGCCACACGGCCGCGAGAACGAGCCAGGAAACTTCGGATATTCTTTTGCCGGGAATCAAAACGTGCGAACAGTGCCATCATTCCGGAAGCGAAGCAGCGGAGGCGCGATGTTTTGAATGCCATACCTATCATGATTGGAGAAAGGAAAAACCCGCGCAAGGCAATCTCACGATTTTTGGACAAAAACGCGCGGAGTCGGTCGCAAAGCCGGGGTTGAATTCAACGGCAGAGTAAGCGTTTGCGGCGACGTTTTATAGACAACTTCAGGCGGTCCCCGACTGGCCGCGAAGGAAAGGAAAGCAAAACACGCAAGCCAAACCCAAAGGCCGCCCTAAAGGCGGTGGGAAATCAAAAGCGCTATTCAGTTGCTGTTTTGAGGAACCTGGTCTGCGGACCAAGCCGGCGCAGACTTGGTCCTTTCTGACTCTTAGACTGATCAGGGATGTCTTCCACTTCCGAGACATCCGTAATCTTGTAGAAATTTTCCTTTTGGCACACGCGGCAGCGCAAATTCAATGAGGGGAAATTATGTTCGTCGGAATTCACGACTGGGTTTAGCTTCAGAGATGCTTGCTTGTTCGCAACTCTTGCCGGTACGGGAATCGTCTCGCCGCAGAAATGGCAGCGCACGCCGTGATACTTCTCCATCTTGGTTCCCAGCGTCATTTTCAAACCTCGCCTGGTGGATGTTTTCTAGCGGATAGGTGACGGATTGTAACTTACTGCGACGCCCAATCACATCTAAAATTTTAGGGCAACAAGAGCTCCTTTGCAAAGAATAGATCCACTGTAAAACCCTGTATATCTATGGCATACGAGAAAGTTAGAGAATAGAATCAGTGCCCTTCGCTGGATTGTTCGCGAGACTGATATAGCATCTGAGTTATTGACGCCATTGTAGAGCCAAGCTAGACTTCGGTCTCCAATCCAATCGCGCATCTAAACGGGAACACGCGGGTTCTCACGAAATGGGCGGCGCACCGGGGTGCCGGATGAGTGGTGCTGCGGACCGTAGTTTCTCGGGCTTACGTGTCGGACGTTGCGCTTTATTTCTCTGCGCCTTGTTGATCCTGTTTACGTCTGCAGGCGCGGCTCTGTCGCAAGAACCCGCCACAAGCCAACAACCGTCCACTTCGCCTCCGTCTAACCCTGCACCGCAGTCAGCCCAAGAACCAAATTCCAGTTCTGCGGCGAAAACTCAGTCCCCTTCGGAAACGATGGAAGTCGATACGCAATCGACCGTGCCGTTTCAATCGCACGTAAACCTGGTTCCCGTGCGTGTGGTAGTCCACGACGGAAGTGGAAAAGTGGTCACCGATCTGACCAAGGAAGATTTCCGATTATTTCAAGACCGCCGGCCACAAACAATCTCGAATTTCTCGGTTGAAACTCCGGCCTCCGCTGCGCAACAGGTTGTGCGAGGGGTAGCGAGCAATGCTTCCGCGGAACAGACGGATGCAGCCGTGGCCGGAAACCTTGAGCTGCCCTCTCGATTCGTGGCCCTTCTATTTGATGACGTGCATTTCAAGTTGGAAGACTTAATGCAAGCGCGCGTCGCCGCGCTACGTTTTCTGGATTCGTCGGTGCGACCAACCGAGCGCATTGCTATTTTCACTACTTCCGGGCAAGCGCAAGTGGATTTCACCGACGATCACGCCAAGATTCGGGAGATGGTAAAGCAGCTAATGCCGCATTTCATTGGCGGGTACGATCCCTCGG
>DATNLR010000031.1:0-158795 GCA_035602755.1 Binatus sp. (SeqCode)
GATTAGCGGCGGAGCCACGAACACGGGAACGATTGAGGCGACCGGTGGCAACACTCTGGCGCTATACGGTGGAACCTACACCAATACTGGCGGGACGATATTGAATAATGCCAGCACGCTGGTGTTCGAGGCCGCAGTCACAATTAATGGAGGCACGATCACGCAGACCGGAGCGGGTACGATTGAGCTAGAGGACGCGACAATCAACACCGCGCTCACCAACAGCACTACAGGCACCGTCAACGTTATCGGCGGCGGCAACGCCGTCGATGGTGTGCTGACCAACCCGGCGGCTGGCAGTAAGGTAAACCTGGAAAATGGCAGCATTCTAACCATTGCCTCCGGAACAGTCACGAATAAGGGCACGATCAATCTTGAAAGTTCGGGTAACTATACCGAACTCGCCATCAACGGCAACGTTACGCTCGCCGGCACGGGCAAGGTAATCCTGAGCGCCAATGGCGCCAACCTAATCCTTGGAAGCGGAACGCTCATCAACCAAAACACGATTGAAGGAGAGGGAAATATCGGGTATGGCCAGATCGGGCTGGTCAATACAGGCTCCATTTTGGCTAATGAAACAGGAACCCATACGCCGTCGACTCTCTACATAGACACGAGCTCCGCGGGGTTCAGCAACAACAGCGGAACCAAGAATGGCATCCTGAACGTGAGCGCGAAGAATACGGTGATCATCGAAGGCGGGCCATTCACAAACTTCAGCAGCGGGACACTAACTGGCGGCACCTACGATGTAACCGGAACGCTGGAATTTGCCGCTGGGACGACCGGGATTGTGACCAACGATGCGATCATCGACCTGACAAGCTCGACGGCGGCGATCCTTAACACCAGCGAAAGCAATGCAAGCGCCTTGACCGGCCTCGCCAGCAACGGCACCAAGGGCAGCTTCACTGTGAACGCGCTAGCCTTCACCACCGTCGGGAATTTCACGAACAGTGGAACTCTCGGCGTGGGGACGGGAGGCAAATTTGCCGTGGGCACCAATGGCGCGGACGACCTGACGAACTTCTCGGGCGGCACATCCACGCTGACCGGAGGCATCTATATCCTTACCGGGACCGGACAATTGCAGTTCAACAACCAGGGTAATGCCTCCGATATTGTGACGAATGACGCGAATATTACGCTGGCGGGAGTAGACGCCACAAAGTCTTCCATCATCGATCAGACGGGTGCCAACGCTTTGGCTAACTTCGCAACCAACGAAGGCAGCCTCGCTCTAACGACCGACCGGAATTTCACGACTAGCGGCAGCTTGACCAACTCCGGAACGGTCTATGTTGAAAAATCCACCGGCACTGGCCACACCCAGCTCACCGTCACCGGTAACTACACACAGACCGGCGGCACCACCACCGTGGACGCACTGCTTACCACTTCCGGAGCCATTAACATTCAGGGCGGCTTCGTGTACGGCAACGCTGGGACAGTTGCTGGAGCCGCCACGCTAACCGGCGCTCTCGATCTTACCGGTGGAACCATCAATCCCGGTGATGGCCTCAAGAAAATCGGCGTGCTCAACGTCAGCGGAACTTACACGGAGAGCGGCGCTGGCATTCTAAACATCGACCTGGACGGCACCACCGCCGATACCAAATACGACGTGCTCAACGTGTCTGGCGCGGCTACCTTGGGCGGCACTCTAGATGTCGACACATTGACTGGCTTTACTCTCGCCGCTGGCGATTCGTTTGACGTCCTGAGCTACGCTTCGGAGACCGGGACCTTCGCAACTCTCAACTTGCCTACGCTCACCGGCGGAGACACCTGGAACGTGAATTATGCGGGAAACAGTGGAACCGAACTGATTCTTACCGTGGAGGGTCCTGCGGTTTCGAAGGGCACCGCTACTGCTACTCCGGCACACCGAGTGTCGCGAGCTTTCGGCGATGCTTCAGCCGCCGACACGCACGAGCCGACCGCAATTCTTTCGCGCGTGACTTGTTCTGCGGCACGTCTGATCGGTTCCACGTGCGGCGACAAAGCATCGGTGGCAACTGCTTCACACGGCGGCGACCGGCACGAAGTCGCCTCCACTCATACAGAGCTCAACTCGGCCCACAACAATGTAATGGTTGCGACTCGCTCGATTTCATCGGGACGTGGCGGCGCTTCGCATGAAACATCCGCGTCCGCTCCAGCGATGGCCAGGCTCTACGTTTGCGCGTACCTGCCTTCCACCGTCGGCCACACCATGGGTTGCAACTAGAAATTGTTGTAGAGAGATGTGCCAGCGCCGTTCGGGGGAATCGACGCTGGCACATCGCACTTCGCTCTACTCTGCTAATCCGAAAGCCCCGATTGCCTCGCGTTAACACTTGGAAAGGTTACAAATTTACGATCGGACGGCCGCCGAATCCGGTATGTGATTTGGCCTCTAGTGCTCGCAGAAACGAATCGACTTTTCCAGCAACGGAAATGCTTGGAGCATATGCCGGGATGTGACGCTCCTTCCCTGTCGCTCAACCCCGAAGTACCCGCCGACCCATTACTGTGGAAACGGAAAATTAACAGGTTATTAACACAAGTACGAACACACCTACGGTAGAACTCTGGCTCCCCTAAGAAGGCCAAACCTAAAACCGGAGGAAGTTATGAACATAAAGAAGGAACTGTTGCGCGCAACTATGATTGCTGCAGCAGTGATGTTCGCATGTGTAGGCACGGCTATGGCCCAAGCTAACACCGTTCAGGTTGGCGGGTGCAAATCGAATCTCGCGAATTACCCGACTATTCAGGCAGGAGTCACTGCAGCCCCCGTAGGGGGAACCGTTGACGTCTGTCCCGGCACCTACCCCGAACAGGTCACGATTACCCAGTCAGTGAAGGTCATCGGTATTGTTACGGGCACGAATGACGCAGCAGTGATAGTTCCGCCATCAGGCGGGATGGCTCAATCCGGAACCGATATTAACGGCAATCCGGTCTATGCACAGATTTTTGTATCGGATGTTCCGGCCGGGGTGACGCTCTCGCATTTGACAGTCGACGCCACTAACAACAACGTGACCGGTTGCGGCAATCTCTTAGAAGGCATCTATTACCAGGACGCCTCCGGAAGCATTACCGACAACGTCGTACGGAATCAGTATCAGACCGATTTTACCGACTTCGGTGGGTGCCAGAATGGCTTGGCCATCAACGTAGAGAGTAACAACGCTGCGCCAACGATCAATATTACCGATAACTCTGTTAGTAGCTACCAGAAGAATGGAATTACCGCCAGCGGACCCTCTAGTGCATCCATCGGACCCTCAGTTCTGATCCAGGGAAATTATGTCGTGGGTTTGGCAGCGACGGCGATGAACTGGATATCGAATGCTCCGGCCGGGGAAAACGGTATACAGGTGGGATTCGGAGCCTCCGGCAAAGTTACCTTGAACTATGTGATCGATGATATATGGGAATCGGATACCAGCAGCGATACGGGAGACGCTGCCTCTGGAATTCTCGTGTACTCCTCTACCGGCGTCACCGTATCGAGCAACGTCGTGGGCAGCACTCAATTTGGCATCGCTATTGAGACGGGAGCTACACCAGCAGATAACGCTGTAGTAACCGGGAACAAAGTATTCGGAACACAGCTATTCGATGCGATCGATCTTTGCAGCAACGGCGATGAGGCAGAAAGTAACAATCTATACGGCAACGCTGAATCCGGAATCCACATAGACAGCACATGTGGCAGCACCGGGACCGGCGCGACCGTTAAAGGCAACGTAATAAACGGATCTTGTGCCGGCGTTCTAAATGGTGGAGGCGGCGCAGTGGGTGGGAACACTTACTTGAACGACATTCACACTGTTCTGTCAGGTAACGCGTGCCCAGCGAGTGCAGGCGGCACGGCAATCAAACAAGCCGCGTCGACGCAGAAATCGCGCCCACGTCCTTCACCATTCATCCCGAATGGCAAGAAGTAACTAAGACCTTATAGGCGGCTTAACGCGCGCCGAGATGAGCGGTGTTCTGCTCACCTCGGCGCGTCAAGTTCCAAGTCCATCCGAAATTCCGCGGCCTCGAGCTCGAGCCGGTTTGCCACCGGAGCGCTATCAAGAATAAAGACGCAGGAATTACCTCTCGATCGAGCAGCTTCGCCTCTCCTGTGTGACCAGTTCTCAAGGTTCTTCCAGAGAGCGTCGGCCCCCGGAAGGCCATTCTCATTAAATCAGACAAAGAACTGAATTGGTCGCAGCCAACGCGTCCGAGATTTGTTACGCCCGCTGACAATGGCTCAAGTGATGGCCAGTGGAAGTTTTTCCCTCAAATCGTTAAATCCCACGGAGAGCAGATTAAACCCTTTTCAATTAATTTCCCGGTATGACCGAAATCCGAACTTCAGCGATAGAAATTGGTGTGGAACAAATATGGCGTGCTTGTCGTGGGGCTTTGAGCCAGTTTGCCAGTACTCGCGAATTTAAAAACTTATCTTTAGAATCTGGCCATTATTACCTACGAACCAGCCTGCATGTGGACTCGCAAAAGCGACCGCCCAATAACCGCTGACGTTCGGCAATTGATACCAGGTAGTCCCTTCATCGGGCGTCCAGGCTCCGGTGCCGGAGCTGTAAGTCGGCTCGGCCTCAGAGGTAACCACGACGGTACGCTGATATTGCTGGTCCTCATTTTGATCAGATTGTTCAGCATCGATGGCATACCCGTTACGGCCGTTTCCGCCGGCATAGGCTAGACAAAATATTGCTCCATCTACGGGAGGCGTGTTGGTCAAGTTCCAGGTTTGGCCGCCATCACCGGAGGTCGCTACTTGGGCGGAGGTGTTGGACGAAAGGTCGCCACCGCCGAGAATGCCATGCTTCGCGTCGCGGAAATCTACAGAAATTCCACCCGCACTGGGCGAGCTGTACAAGGGAGTGTCATATGCATTCCAGGTATTGCCGCCATCTTTAGTGGCTAGGATTCGGGCGATTGTTGAACCGCCGGTGGCAATCCAGGCATTGTTTTTTCCTTCCGTTGTGATGCAGGTTCCGCTTGCGGCGAATGAGGCTTCGCCCGACAAAGCCGGCGGCATATTCGCCGCAATTGACGGCCAGGTGATCCCATCGGTCGTGCGAATGTCGGGGAATACTCCGTTCACAGAATCGCTGTGTGCGACGCCGCGATCGGGAGTCCAGAACGCGAAGCAATCGTAGAAGGCATTCACGGTCTCATTCTGGAACTCGATCTTCCAGGTCGCTCCACCGTCAATCGTTTTGTAGATGCGAAAATTTCGCGTGAAGTTCCCAATGGACATTAGATATGCAATTTTGTCGCTGACGCCCTGCACATCCCGAAATTGCAGGGCTTCGCCTGGAGCTCCGTACACCACGCCTGCTTTCCAGGTGTCTCCGCCGTCCGTGGTCACTGCAAACGTTCCTTCCGTTCCGGCGGCCCAGACCACTTGGTCGTTCACCGGACTTACTGCAATCAGTAGCTGCTTCGTGCCGCTCGTTTGCGGAGTGAGCGTGGGTTGGTGAATCTTTCCGGAATCCTGTGCGAAGGCGAAGGTTGTGGAAGCTATGACTAAGAAGAAGGTCAGCGAATATTTCAACATTGGAATCCCCCGGGAATCTCGTGGTGTCGTGGAGTATAGGAATGTCGAACGGAGGTGTCAAGCTCGGTGGTAATGAGCTTTGACCCGACAGCGCAGAATCACGCTGCTTAGTCTGTGCCCTATAGTAGGCAAGAGGCTTGGCGAACGATGCCCCAAAAAGGCTATAAAAAGCCGGCCGAAACTTGATGAGACCCGCCCGCCCTGCATTTCACCATATTCAGATTCCGTAGCCGCTTGGGGAGATGACACGGAGACGAATCTCGTTGCTCTCTGTGCCATTTGCCACAAAAACTTCACGACCCGCTCAATTTAGGCGATGGAGGACTCCCCGCGGGCAATTATGGGTAGATGTCGATCACTCCCGGGAAATTCAGCTACGGTTTCTTCGCAGAATACTTCTTAATCAACCCGTTGAACTCGGGATTACTATGGAGGCTATCGACATTCGGATCCGCCGCTACCGCGTCGGCGGGATAATGTTTCTCGAGTGCTTCGCGCAAGGCATCCAAAGCTTCCTTCGTTTTTCCAAGAAGCGCATAAATCTCAACTTGGTCGTAAACGTAATCAAGACTTGTTTTATCAACTGTACGTGCCTTCTTGATGAACGTCTCGGCTTGCTGCGCATCCCCCAAGTTGGCGTAACACAACGCAATTGTCGCCATTACCCCTGCGTCTTGGGGGTTGGACTGAAGCTCCTTATATCCTAGCGAGACAGCTTTCTGATAGGTATCACGGGCCTTGTCTTTCTGCCCCACGCCGCGATAAGCGTCGGCCAAATTTGTCATCATGCCAGTGTCGTTCGGATTGAGTTCGACGGCCTTTTCAAACATAGGCACCGCTTGCGCGTATTGCTTCAGGAAGAAGTAAGAAGTGCCCAAATTAGAGTAAGTCGTATAATACGGCTCAATTGCTAGCGCCTTCTGATAATACGGGACCGCATCTTGATATTTGCCCTGCATCGCGTAGAAGTTGCCTACATTCTCATAACCGGCGTCGATATCAGGAGCTAAAACGATAACCTGCTGGAACGCTTGCAGGGCCTTGGGATAGTCCGGCAAATTGAGATAGGCGGCGCCAAGCGCGTTCTGATTTACCCAGAAGTAGGGATTGAGGCTGACGGCCTTTTGGTAAGCTTCGATCGCGTGCGCGTAATCCCCACTGGACTGATAAGCTGCGCCGAGACTCCGATAAGCTTCGTCCGAACTGGGTGCCAATGCAATGGCGCGTTTAAGCTCGGTGATGGCTTCGGCATATTTGCCCGTTTCGATGTAAGCGCTGCCGAGAACGGTATGAACTTCCGGCAGCTTGTCGTTAATCTGCTCTGCGGCCTGGGCGGAAGTCAGCGCTTTCTGAGCCCAGAAATTATCTTTCTTGATGCCGTTCATGCGCAGGCTGGCATCCGCCACACCGGTAAAGGCAAGAGCAAACTTGGGATCCGCTTTCAAAGCCTGCTCAAAATAATCGAGAGCGGACTGAATGCTTTTGGCGTCATGGCCGCGCAGAGAATTGCGTCCGCGAACGTACAAATCATATGCCGCGGCGTTTTCAGTTGGTCGCACCTTTGAGTTGGCCACTTCGGCGGCCGTAAGATTTACGTCGAGCGCCGAGACCAGATCGCTGTAGATTTGGTCTTCCAACGTGAATAAGTCGGAAGAGACCCCGTCGAATTCCTTGTCCCACACGCGCTTATTGTGCAGAGCATCCTCGAGACGCATGGTGACTCGAATCCGGTCTCCTGAACCTTGCAGCGTCCCTTGAACCAGATAGTTTGCGCCCAAAGCGCGCGCGATCTTTGTCGGGGACTGTTTTTGATCGATTTTGTCGGCCTCATCGCTAGAAGTGACGCGAACGTCTTTAACCTGAAAAAGTTTGGTGGAGAGGGCTTCTTCCACACCTTGCGCTAGATAGCCGATTTGGGATGCGTCACCAAGCACCTGAATGGGCAAAATGGCGACGAATCTTCCACTCGACAAAGGCGGAATCCCGGAGATGCTGGTTTCTCCGCCACCCCCACCTCCTCCCCCACCCTTCTGAGCAAAATGGCGTATCAGGAAGACGGCACCAACCATGAGCAACACAACAGCGACTACGCTCGGGATCCACACCGAGCGGCGCCCGGCAAATTCCGGGAGCTGGATTTGTATGCTGTCTCCACTGCGCGAAATTCCGCTGCGCGAACCGCTACCGCTAGACGATTGCGCCTTGGCTCCCTGCAGATCCGCGAGAATTTCGTAAGCGCTTTGATAACGGTCCGCCGGGTCCTTTTCCAGGCAACGCATAATGATGCGCACCAGCCAGTTGGGCAGATCTGCGTTGATCAGTTTTGGACTTTTCGGTTTTTCCTGAATCCTCTGGTACATCACTTTCAGCGTGGATTCGCCAGTGAACGGGACGTCACCAGTCACCATTTCATAGAGGATCAAACCGAATGCGTACAAGTCAGCGCGCTGGTCCGCGGGCTTCCCTTCCACCTGCTCGGGAGACATGTAACGCGGCGTGCCCAGAAACGCTCCCGTACGCGTCATACCGATAGCGCTTTCTTCAAAAGATTTCGCCAGGCCGAAGTCGCACACGAACACTTGATCGTCGTTGCCGATCAGCAAATTTTGCGGCTTCAGGTCGCGGTGTACCACCCCTTCGGCATGCGCCGCGGCCAGCGCTTCGGCAATTTGTTGCGCAAACTTCAGCACGCGCTCCAGCGGCATTTTCGGATTTTCTTTAATGATGTGCTGCAAGTCCTTCCCCTGGATGTAAGCCATGGAAATGAACCGCACACCGGCCACTTCGCCCATGTCGTGAATGCGCAAAATATTTTTATGCGAAATCTTGCTGGCTAGAACGAGCTCTTGCTTAAAACGTTTTAGAGCGTCGGCCTGTCCAATAGCTCCCTCGCGAACCACCTTGATGGCCACGGTGCGATCGAGTTCTTTGTCATAGGCCTTGTACACGCGGCCCATGCCGCCCTGGCCTAATAGCGACTCGATCCGGTAGCGCGGGCCGAAATCGCTGCCCAGAGCGATGGCCGAAGGATCGACCATCTGTATCGTTTCGGAATCTGAATCATTGATGGAGAGAAGCGGGGTGCTGCATTCTTTGCAAGAGGTGGCGAAGTCCGGATTGGCGGTGCTGCAGTGCGGACAATTCATCATAGCAAGCGGCCAGGGCGGCTCGAGCACACTCCAAACACTCGATTATCCGGCATACCCGAGTTGTCTGCAACTACTAGAGAAATTAATATGCGGTTCACGACACACGAATCCGTTTCTACTGTGGCGCGCCAGGGCCTCTTAACCGATGCTAGGGCTACAATTGAGCAGGTGAGGGACGAGGAAAGCGGTGAGTAAGATCTGGAATCTCTTGCACGAACCGGAAGCGCCCGCGAAGATACCCTCCGAGCGCGATGATATACCGACCATGGAGCGCGTCGCCGAGCGCAGACGCGGCGAGCGCCAATGGGTGTACCTGCCCGTACTAATTTACGGACGAACAATCGAAAGTGAACCTTTTCACGAAGGAACCGAAGCGCTCCGAGTGAACGCCGGCGGTGGACTGATCACTCTCACCTCCCCGGTAAGGTGCGGCCAACGCCTCTTACTGATTAATAAGGTAAACCAGAAAGAGCACGAATGTCACGTTGTCGCAGAACGATCAAAGTATCTCCAGCGTACGGCCGTGGTAGTCGGGTTCGAAGAACCAGCTCCGGATTTCTGGGAGCACTAAACCGGGTTATCTCGCAGAGTGCGTCTTCCTATCGCCGTGGTGCCGGCAATCCCACGCGGTGTGTTAGGTCAACGAATCGCGGATCAGAATGGAGGTTCTGGAACTCGTGCCGAACGTTCATCAAGATCAGCCCACCTTCGCGATACTCATATGCTTTCTCTAGATAGACTAAGGCCTGATCGTTCTCTCCCAGAACGGAGTAAATTTGCGCAATGTTCATCGTCAGATCTCCCCGGTTTTTCGAATCTCTCAGCATCCCTTGTAAGATGGTTTCAGCTTTTTTTCGCTCCCCGGCCAGGGCATAGGTGGCGCCCAGCCTGGCTAGCGTCCAACTGTCATCTGGGACAATGCTGAGGGCTTTCTGAAGGTCAGTGACGGCGCTCTGATAATTCTTGGTTCCCACCTGCACGTCTGCCAGGCACAAATATGCCGGCAGGAAATTGGGGTCCATGTCCAGAGCTTTTTGGGCTTCTTTCTGAGATTCGGCGTAGCGGCCAGAATAATTGAGTATTTCCGCAGTGTCAGCCTTGATGATCAACGAGAGCGGGTCCGCTTTCTGCGCGTAGGCCAATTGCTCGAGGGCCTGGTCTGTTCTGCCCTGAGCCGTGAACCAGAAGGCGTACCACTCATGCGCCGTGGCATAGTTTGGGTTTAGGTTTAGGGCGCGCTGGAATTCCTTCTGCGAGCCAGGCCAGTCCCATTCGTAATGCATTTTTACGAATGCAAGGGAAGTATGCGCATCTGCTAAAGATTCATCGAACTGCAACGCTTTCATCGCCGCCGCTTTCGCTCTAGGCATGGCCTCGCTGCGGGGAATCGACGGATTTGGTGATGAGCCGAGCAGAGCATAAGCGTCCGCAAGGCCGGCGTAAGCTGGAGCGTACTTTGGGTCGTTGGCGATTGCTTGCTGGAAATAGTCGATGGCTGTTACGAAGTTGGCTTCGCCGCGTTTGTTCCAGAAGTAGCGTCCTTTCAAATACAGTTCGTAAGTATTCGGATCCACCGAGCGCGGGATGGCCAGACGAGCGCTTTCCTCCGGACTCAACTTCAATTTGATTTCGCTTGCGATCGCCGTTGCTACCTCGCTTTGGAGCAATAAAATATCGCGGACATCGCGGTCGTAGTCGCGGGCCCACAAAGTCGTCTGGTCCTGCGTTTGAATCAGTTGCGCCGTGATGCGTACACGATCGCCGTCCCGCGTCACGCTCCCTTGCAAAATGTAATCCGCGCCCAGTTCCTGCCCGATATCTCGAGCATTCTTTCCCGCGCCCTTGTATTGCATGGCGGATACGCGCGCAATGATGGCCAGCTTTGCGGGATCCAGATCTCCCAGTTGCGCGATCATTTCTTCGGTAAAGCCATCGGCGAAATATTGTTGATCCGGTGCGCTGCTTAGATTTTCAAAAGGGAGCACGGCGAGTGTCGCTCGGCTGGTGGATAGATGGGCTGAGCGTCTTAGATGTCCGCGCGACAGATATCCGCCCGTGCCTAGCAGGGCTATCAAAATGAGAGCGGTCCAAGCGGCCATTCGAAATCGGGAGCTGGAAACAGGAGACGAATCGTTGGAAGGTATGATTGCTGCGGCCCGCTCTTCGGTCTCCGCCTTGACCGGCGCTACAAAACGGTAGCCCCTTCGTGGAATAGTCTCGATGTAGGTTTGGCCGTTGGTTCCATCCCCCAAGGCTTTTCGAAGCGTGGAAATGTTCTGGGCCAGCGTGCCTTCTTCTACGAACGTGTCCGGCCAAACAAGTTTCAGAATCTCGTCCTTCTCGATGACGTGCCCGCTCCTTTCAACCAGTACGAGCAGGGTGGCGAAGGCTTTGGGCGTCAGGGGAACTCGCTCGCCTTGGGTAGTTAGGACGGACTCCTGGCTATCGAGCGTGAAGGGCCCGAAGGTATAGAACGCCTTTGTTTTCTGCGGCATCAGAGCTTTCAAAACTCTTTGAAAAAAATTTCAGGGCCTTCGCAAGACTTAAGGGACGGCTTCTGCTACGTGTTTGCGGGACGAGTGGAAGCGGAAACCGGTGTCACTGCGCACATTATAAGCAGATTACCGCCACAGAGGCAATCATGCGCTAGCGATTACCACCAGGGTCACCCTTCACGGCAGATATGAACTACCCCTATTCGATCGCGGTAGACACGTCGGGACGCTTCGCCTACGTAACGAACTTGGTCCCAGTTAACTCCAATTTCTACATGTCATCGTTTGCAATTGACTCCACATTGGGCGCTCTTACGTTCGTCAACTTCACTCCGCCCTTGGGCGCCGGCACCGCCGGGGCCGCGACGGACCCGCTCGGCCAATTCGTGTACGCGACTCAGGACGGAGACAATGGCCTTGTGGCGCTCAGCTTTGATTCCACCACTGACACCTTCACGCTGCTGAATAGTGACGTGTGCGCGCTGCAATCCACACCTATCTCGATCACAGTGGATCCCTCGGGCAAATTCGTGTACGTAGCGAATGCAGGGTCAACTGCAAATAACATTACTGCCTGCGCGATCGACCAGACCACCGGTGACCTAAGCAATATCGCCGGTCAATCCGCGGTTGCGGCAGGCATGGCTCCAATATAGATAACCACAACGGGATCCATTCACTAGCTTCCTACATGGGTTTTGCCAAGAGAAAGCGTTGAAATCGCGCGCAGAGAGGCCAGCACAGCTTAGAATTCAGGGCTTGCGAGTTTCAACCGCGTAATGCATCTGCAAGTATTTAATGATTACGGGTTGGACATCTTCAGGAATCGGCTGGCCCATCACTTTCACCATTTTGTTTACTTCTGCCGTCCAGGTTTCGGGTGGAAGAGGCGGCTGCATAGTGATGTAACGGGTGCTGTGGCACGTCGAGCAATAGGACTCGACTTCTTCGCGGCCCGGTCCTGCGGCCAATTCGGGAGGATACAAAGGATAGGCGGTGACGCCGTAAATTGCGCCGTCAGTTTCCTTCCTCGGAGCAGGCTGCGCGATAGCTCCCGGATTTCGCTCGGAATAATAGCCAGCGTCGAATTGAGCGTACACCAAGCTGCCAGCTACAGCAGCTAACGCCACTAAAAATGCGATGAACCAAATCGTGGTTCGTTTCACCTGAGCTCTCAACTGGAGCGTCCTACGACTACTTCCTGACGCTCGATGCGATTCCATAAATATCCGCCGGGATTCCAGACGCCATCATCGGGCTGCACGTTTCCTTTGCCATCTGTGGCACGCGCGGCTAGAACGTAACGCCCGGGCTTGGGAGGCGTCCATCGATGAGTCCAAGTACGGAAGGAATAGGGACCATGATCTTCGCCAAGTTCAGCGGCGGTCCAGGATTTTCCATCATCCAGCGATATGTCCATTTTATTTACGGGCCCATAGCCGCTGAATGCGATCCCGCGAATCGTCAGCGGTAATTGTGCGACGAGCTTGGCGGCGCCATCAGGGCTCACAATGAAAGAGCGCACTGGCATGCGGCTGATGGGCACGGTTCTTACATTCCCAGCCTTTACATCGTCGGGCGTGGTGTTGCCTCGCGGGGTGTCCGGAACGCGATAGCCTGTTTTCATCCAGAAATTTTCATCCGGCTTGTCCAGCACGCGAATCCAACTAAGACCCTTCATCCAGTAGGTGGCGAAATAACCGGGAACGATCAGCCGCACCGGAAACCCGTTTAACATCGGCAGCGGCTGGTCATTCATGGCGTAGGCCACAAGGCAGTCATCCAGGACGGGATTTTTCAGGTCGAGCGACTTCAAAAATTCGTGCGAGCCATGGCCTTCTGGGCCCTTACCTTGATCCAACCCTTGAAATTGAACGAGCAGCGCGTCTGGTTTTATTTTTGCGGCTTCCAGCAGCTCGCGCAAAGGAGCGCCGGTCCATTTTGCGTTGCCCATAGCGCCGTGTCCCCATTGTCCGCCCGGGACGCGGGGCTGAAACTTGCTGCGGCTGTTTCCGGAACATTGGTTGACCGCGGCAACGCTAACCGGTTTGAATTTGCTGCTTAGATCGCTCATTGAAAATTTCAACGGGCGATCCACGGCGCCTTCGATGCTCAAGCGCCAAGTCGCCAGGTCAACGCTGTTGGGAATCTCGTCCAAGTGCCAGCGAACGTAGAAGGCTTCGTTGGGCGTGAAAGCGCTTTCGAAATAATGGCGCGGAGTCTCAAGCTGCACGGGCCGGTCAGTGAGCAGCACCAAAGCAGCTTTCTGGGGATATTGGACTACTGGTCCCACTGAATTCCAGTACGGATTCTGTGATGGACCGGTGAAAGAGGGCAGAAGTTTTTCGTCCCCGGGAACTTCGGATTGTTGTGCGAACAAATTTGTAGGGCCACCCAATCCGCCAACCGCTACTGCACCGGCCGCGATTGTTGCTGCGCGCAGCAATTTGCGGCGTGACATTCCGCGAAGTTCAGCCTGTATCGGTTTGCCCGTTGGTTGACTCAGTGTCACTTCAATTTCTCCCAATTGCCAAAATCAGGCTCCATCGCGGAAACGCCGCATTCAAGGATGCGAAGGAAACGAACGTCCGTGACGCGGTCGGCAACATCCCCCAGTCACATCCTGATTGATGTCACGCAGGCGGCTTCCCGGTTCCGTGGCGATAGCCGCTAGAGCTTTCGGCGGATTTTCTCTGTCTTGTTAATTTCAACCAGCCGGCCGTCGTGAACAGTTAGCGAAATCGAACCATAACGAACGGCTCGCAATCCGCGAACTAGTTCGTGTAACAGCTCGCGCTCTTGTTCTGAAAGATTTCCCGTCGTTGCGAAATCTGCATGGCTTACCTGCATCGCCACATCACTCATCATCATTTCCTCAAAGCAAGTTTTGAAGCCAAAGACGTCGTTGCTAGGGCCGTCACCGCTTGTCGTCGCAAATGTCCTCTAGCGAAGTGTGATCGAGAATACCCGCAGCGGCATTTCGAACCGACAGGAGAACGCGGAAGAGCGCGCTGTGTTTTTTGTCCTGTTCGACCAGGCGACGCAAACCCTCGGCATCTTCAAACGGTGCCAGCGGTCCGTCGATGGTGCGAATAATCTCTCCTAGAAATATCTTCGAAGGGTCGCGTTTGAGGCGATAGCCGCCTTTGGCGCCGCGCTCACTTTCGACCAGGCGCGCGTGCTTAAGTTCAAGGAGAATCAGTTCAAGGAACTTTTCTGGCAAGTCTTCGGTAGAAGCAATTTCGCGGATCTTGATGGCACCTTTTTCATGCCGACGGGCCAGGAAAATGAGGGCTTCCAGGGCATACAGTCCTTTTTGGGATATTTTCATGGATAGAAAGCGAACCCAGCCCTCCCGACAATCTCTATAGACTTTGTAGACTTGCCGCCGAAATTGTAGCACGATGGTTGCCAGACAGGGTGAACACGCGTGAAACAATCTTTCAACCGGGCACTGGGGATGTTCATGATAACCGGGAACCCCACGATAAGTCGCGGGACTGCGGAAATCCTCTTCAGTTCAGGCCACGCGACAAAGCGAAAACAAGTCCCCCGGAATAGTTGGGTGGTTCCTTCCAAGTACTCGTCATCAGACAGACCTTCGCAAGCGCGTCGGGTGATCCGCATCCCCTTTCTTCTCTTTGCGGTGCGGCGCTTCCATAATTATGCAAAAAATTGCAGACATCGGCCACGACCTTCCTGCGACAAGCCTAATAGTGAATGAAAACAATGGAGTTATTCTCTATCTTTGGATCTGGATTCGGCACCTTACGTGCACAGGTAACTCGAGAATTAGTGAAGGGGAGGCCTTATGAAGCTGGTAAAGTTTCTGTGTTTGGTGGTGTTGGTAGGAATCTCGGCCGCGGTGGCGAGCGCCGGTTCTATCGACCCCAAGGTTACGATCAACTGCACGACGAAGTGTCCGGGAGTCTCTCAATACGCCGTTCCCCTGCACGCCGTTCCCCTGCACGATCCGCCATGGGCCCCTCCACTCGGATTTTCGGAGACAGATCCTTTGACAATCGCGTTTGGTGTAGGAAATACGTTGGATTATACCTATACCGGCCCAGTCAAGACTCTCACCGGTAACAGTTCAAATTGCGGTCACGCCGGCAAATGTCTGTGGATTGAGATTACCGACATCCCGGATGCTGATGCTCCTATTTCAGCATCGTGCAGCAGCAACTTCCTGGCGAGCGCTTGTTTTGGCGTGTATGGACCGACATTTAACTCGAATGGCACCTTTAACGAGGCATTCGCCTTTAGCATGGGGACCATTAACGATGAAACCTACGTTGTTTCCGAACAGCCCTCAATCAACACAACACCTGAACCAAGCACGATGCTCATGTTCCTATCGCTAGGGCCAGCCATCGGGTTCGCGAAGAAGCGCTGGAACGCAAGACAGTCCGCCTGAGTCATAGGTTCTAAGATAGAATCGAGCCCGGCCCGAACAGCTATTCGCGGCCGGGCTTTTTGTTTGATATCCCCTCTCGGCCTCCCCTCCTTGGCTCCGTCTCATTCCTTACCCCAGTGAGGGAAGCCTGGTTCAGATCTTTGATGCTTCCCCATGAAACGCATGCTCACCTATGCGGCTGCGTATTAACCAAGGTCGGTTAAACTGCAAGTCATGCAATTGACCGGGGCGCCCGGCCCATTTCTTCCCGACTGGAATTTTCGAGTTCTGCAGCGACTTTTCCTGCTATTTCCGCACAGCGGGGTCCGCGACTCGCTGGCACAATTTCTTACAGTCAATGCGCTGGCCAGCACCTGGATCTTTGCCGCAGTATTCTACCTGTACTGGAGAATTGAGGATCAGCGTACCGCACTGCGCCGCAGCCAGCTTGTAGAAATATTTGTTTGTTTTTGCTTGGCGATCGTTACGACACTTGTGTGGCGACCGTGGATCGCATGGCCTGCTCCGTCACTGTTGCCGCGGTTCCGGATACTTTACCCGGATTATTTTTGGGCCGAAGGAAACCTAAACTGTTTTCCCAGCCATTCCACATTAATCTATCTGATCGTCGCCGTGGGTCTCTGGCGGCTTAATCGATGGCTCAGCATGCTATTGATGTTCTGGGTTCTGTTCGTGATCTCCTTACCCCGCATTTACGTTGGCGGACACTATCCCATAGACGTCCTGGCGGCAATTCTTTTGGCTGCAGTCGCAGTATGGGCCACGCGCCAGATCTGCGCGACTGCGCGCGTATCAGAACTGCTGACACGTATCATCTGGAAGAAAACACCTCTAGAATTTTTTTTGTTCCTTTGGCTCTTCGAACTAGCGGAGGGGTTCCGTTCGAGCTACGTCATAGCTTTGAGTTTTGCGCGGGCGGCACGAAGCATCTGGTGACTAACTCCGTGCGCTAAATCCAGTAGATCCGATTGACCGCTTGGACCAGCTTACGAAACGAAGGGACCAAAACTCCCATTCTAGGAAGCGGGACATCTGCTGCATTCTGGGAAAGTTTTGGTATCTCGGAAAATGTCAAGACGCGAAAGCGGTGCTCGTTGGACCGCAGGAAGTTGCAGAACTTTCGAAAGCGTCGGATAACCAAACGATCCGGACGCATTTTACGGAACTGCACGTCTGCACGTTTTAAGAACGCAAAAGAATGTAGCATCACAGTAACCGTGTCTTGGCCGAGACGTTCCGCTTGGTCCAAGACGTCCTGCAGCTCCCATAGGCTTACAGCGCTCACTTCGAGCGGCTTCAAACCTCGCATGCTGCCAGCGCCGGTTTCGAATGTGGTAACGGGAATCTCCCAAATACCATGACTCTGCCACGGCATATTGGTCGGTTCCCTCGGCCCCATCAAGCAACTGTCTCTGAGATAGGCAGCGTTGAAACTACTGTCGTATAGAATTCCGACTGCTTTCAGGGCCTCCAGCGTGGCCATGCTGGCCCCATAGACGCCGGCGCGAAAAGCCACGGGCATGGAACCGAAAATGTTGCGAAAAATTGAGCAACCCTTGTTCAGTAATTCAATTTGAATATCCAGCGGTAAGCTACCAATCAGATCCATGCGCTCAGGAAGATCTTCCCTGCGCAAGCGTCCTCGAGTAACCAGATAATAATAGTGAAAAACGGGGTGCATATGCAGCTGGACATCGTGACCTCGATCCCGAATAGGCGAGTATGCCGCGGCTAGTTCCGAGTCAGCAAGTAGTTCGCTAACAAGAACTTCTGTGAAAAAGGTGCCTCGTAAGCCGTTTTCTTCCAAAATATCCATGATCAGTGGCACGCCGTAAAACCTGGAATCGATTCGTCCGAGGACGGCTTCCTCCGGACCCACCGGCTTCCAATGGGAATTCTCCCACGCACCACCCAAGGAGCATTCCGTATCCACCGTGATGTACACGTTCACCATAGGAAGATTCTACTTTGAATTCTATCCGGCAATTTTTCAGAGCAGCTCGACAAATCGATGATCATCCGTCGTTTTGTGAATGCCCTTCGACCACCTGCTGCGAGGAAGACTTCTTTGAGGATTTTGCTATCGAAAGAGTCCCCAATCAAAGCGCCGACACCTTTAAAACAGATGCGGAATCGCGACTGCGCTGGACTAGATCTTTCATAGGCTCAAATCGACCACGCCCCAACAGTGTTTCTAAACGAGCTTCCATACTCGAGAGCCCAGAATAATGGCGCAGCTTAGATTTCCATCCTCCGTTGATGCGGGGCTGATCCGGATCAAGCTCCCAGGGATGCAGGTAGAGAATGAACGGCTGCCCGTCACGCTCGTGGATCCGTCGTATGGCCCAGGACGTGTACGGCATGGGCAAAAGACGTAAATAGCCGCCGCCTCCGACAGGCCAATTGAGCCCGCCAAAGCAGATCGTGGACATGGGAACTTCGAATATTTCGCGGCCCGAGTGCAGTTCGATACGTCGCGGAAATCGCGGAAATTCCGGATAGCCGTACAAATCATGGCGGATCGGAAAAATGCTCGAGTCGTATAGAAAACCTTCTTCCGCAAGAATCTCCAAGGCCCAAACGCTGCGCCGCAAAATCGAAAACGTCGGCGCACGGTATCCGAGTACGCGAACGCCGGCGGCATCCTCGATCAGGCCGCGCGCCCGCCGGAGATCGTCACGAAATTCTTCTGGTCGCAGTGAAAAAACCCGCCGGTGCGCGTAACTGTGGCACGCCAATTCGTGGCCGGCGGCAGCAATCTTTCGAACCAGCGCCGGATCACGCTCGGCTACCCAGCCAAGCACAAAGAAAGTAGCGCGCCAACCGTACTTCGAAAAGAGCTCCAGGATGTGTTCGCAGTTCGCACGCACGCGCGAGGGGAAGGTTGGCCAATCTAGGGGGCTGACTCGATCGGCAAAAGCCTCGACGTGGAAATAGTCTTCTACATCCACGCTCAGAGCGTCTGTTATAAGGCCAGTTGGCCGGCGAACTTCCCGAGTGGGTTCGTCCTGGACTATTGAAGGCCGTGAGTCAGTCATTCCATTAGGAGCCGTAAACTCAAAATGTACGATCTTCTTGGCAATCGGCGGGCCAGCTTGGGCGAAGTAGGATCCGGCCGGCGGCGAATTGCGTCCCTTAAACGATCTGCCTCCAATAATCCTAGCTCACAGAGTGGGTTAAACCTAGTGCTGAAGCGGGAATAAGCTTGTCGGATCAGATTGGGCGCCAAGTCATCCTTAAGGTGAAAACCTTTGCCATGTAGAGGAAAAACGCTTCCTTGGTAGGATGCCAGGACACGCAGATTACTTGGACGAGGCCCTTGGATGGATTCTTATGTTCGGCTCAACCCTCTTTTATTGTACTATTTAGGGCATAATGTCTGGTCTGCTCGTGCGCCTGCCTTTGGAGCGGCAGGTGCAATGAGGACGGTGTATTTCCTTAACTTCTAGCCTAGCCTGGGACTTCGTTTGAGCCTATCAGCGGTAGAAACGCTCCGGGAAACCCCGACTACTCGTGCGAGTGCGAGCGAGTGGGTCCGCTCGCACGCTTGGCCGCTACTCATTATTGTGGCGGCGATTACATTGCTTTATGCCAAAAATTTCGAGAAGTTGTTCTCCGACTGGTCCATCGATGAGAACTATTCGCATGGCTTCTTCGTACCGCTAGCGTTTTTTTGGATGTTATGGCGACAACGGCAGGAATTGGAACGTACCAGAGTATCGCCGTGTTCGTGGGGCATTTTAATTGTGCTAATAGCATTGCTCCAGCTCGCCGCAGGAACATGGGGCGCAGAAAACTTCGTCGCGCATTCATCGCTGCTGGTTCTGCTTTGCGGAATCACCCTATTCCTGTTTGGCACCGAGATGTTACGACTCGTGGCGTTTCCCATCGCCTGGCTGTTGTTCATGATTCCTTTGCCGTCAATTATCTTCTACTCGATTACTTTCCCGTTGCAACTGCTGGCGTCGAAGCTCGCGGTGGGAATCCTAGATTTGCTGCGGGTCCCAAATGTCTGCGAGGGAAATGTTATCTATTTGGCTAATTTCACCGCTGGCGTCGCGGAAGCCTGTTCAGGAATCCGCTCGCTCATTTCCATGCTGGCCTTTGCAGTTCTCATGGGCTACCTGCTGGACATGTCCGTGCGCTCGCGGTGGATCCTGGCGATCACCGCAGTCCCCATTGCGTTAGGGATGAATGCCGCGCGTATCGCCGGCACCGGGCTTGCGGGCAACTATTTGGGAGCGCGGTGGGCCGAAGGTTTCTTTCACACATTCTCGGGATGGCTTCTTTTCCTGGTTTCCCTGGGATTGATGTTGGCCGCGATGCACGCCTTGCGATTATTCGACCAGAGGAAAGCGGCGCATGGCAGATAAGATTCGGCTTAGTTGCCTGATCGGAGTGTTACTCGTCAGTACCGTGGACTTGCGCTGGATGTCGCACGGACATCCCGTGCCGCCTCGAAAAGACTTTGCTTCGTTTCCCTTCCAGCTAGCAGAATGGTCGGGAACGGACCTCGTTTTAAGTCCAGGGACCGTGCGCGTTCTCGCCGCGGACAATTATCTATTGCGGAGTTATCGCAACCGTGTGAGCGGCGCCGAGGTCGAGCTGTTTGTTGTCTATTACAGCGCGCAGCGGAGCGGTGACGCTCTCCACTCTCCGAGAAACTGCCTTCCGGGCGCCGGCTGGGAGCCCGTTTCATCGGGATTTCTGGAAATTTCGAACCCGACCCCGGCGGGATCGTTCTTCCCAGCGAACCACTATGTGATCGAAAAAGATGGCGTGCGGCAGGACGTATTGTATTGGTACCAAGCGCATGGGCG
The DNA here is from genome assembly GCA_035602755.1 of Binatus sp. (SeqCode). Classification (GTDB taxonomy): domain Bacteria; phylum Acidobacteriota; class Terriglobia; order Acidiferrales; family UBA7541; genus Palsa-295. Next base: position 20,454 of record DATNLR010000031.1, read on the forward strand.
TGAGTTCGCCAGTGAATATCTCGGCAAGATTTATCTCGCCTGGGACGGAATTACCAGGGGTCGTACCGACGGAGCCCTTGTCCGGATCACGGCCGTGCATGCCCCCGGGAACACTGGAACGTTGCCTGTGATGGTTTCCTTCGCGCAAGACCTTTCGTCTGTTCTGCCGCAATTTTTGCCAAACTAGGCCAGCTAGAAAAGGATTGTTTCGTGAGAAAAAAGATAGGAGCGAGAAAATCAATAAAGAAAACGCTTTTGGCCGCGATGGTTTCCTTCTGCGTCATGGTGCCGCTGGCGAAAGCACAAAGTGGCTCGAGCACCGGGGACAAACAGACCACGACTCCACCGGCATCCTCAACGCCGCCGTCTGCTGCCCTTTCTACTAAGCCGGCTGCAGCCGGTTCGCCCAAACCGGCGAATTCGAATAGAGAAGGACTCCGAGCAGATGACCCGTCTTTAAACGGATACACGATTGGTGAGCAAGATGTATTAGACATCGACGTTTGGCGGGAGAAAGAACTATCCGGACCCGTTGTTGTCCGGCCGGACGGAAAAATCACAGTCCCGCTGGTCAACGAATTCTATGTGATTGGGCTCACACCACTGCAATTGGAAGCAGCCCTTACGGAAAAGCTGCAGCCATTTGTGACCGCTGCTCAAGTAACCGTGACCGTACGCGAAATCAATAGCCGTAAGGTCTACGTCATCGGCCAGGTAGTGCACGAAGGAGTATTTAAGATCAATAGCACGACCACAGTTTCCCAAATTATTGTGCAGGCGGGTGGACTTCGTGAATTTGCAAAACGAAAGAAGATTTACGTCTTGCGGACAGTAAATGGCAAGCACATCCGCCTGCCGTTTAACTACGACGCCGTCATTAAGGGGCAGGCAAATGGCCAAGATGTGGTGGTCAAGCCTGACGACAAGATTATTGTTCCATAAGAGAAGCTGGAAACAGCGCTTTATGTATTACAGGAAGCACACCATACGGAGAACGCACGGGAACAAACTCGGGCGCCAGGTGGCTATGGTTGCCTGGCTGGCGGCTGTGCTTCTGGCACTTCCGCACCCGGCGTTCGCGCAAGAGGAAACCCAGGCTCCCAGTACGGCGTCCCCTCCTTCCAGCACTACTCCATCAGGCACTCAGACCGATACTCAATCGGACACTCAGTCCGCTTCGCAACCGGATTCCCAGTCCGAGACTCCGCCCGATTCGCCGACGCCGCCGATCACCAGTTCGTTAGAAACGGGGCAGACCCTGACGGGTGGTAACGGTAGCGGCTCAGTCCAGGCGTTGCATGAAGGTGTCGTGGCATCCGTGCTGCATCACGGCCATCTATCGTTGGTGTCGTTCAGCTCATTTTACGTATACGACACCAATTATTTGTTCACCGCAGCTGAGCAACCGGCGACCGCGTTCGCGTTTCAAGGATTGCTGTTTTACTCGATCGGTAGCGGGAGGTCGGCGTTTCATTTGCAATACCGACCATACTTTCTCGTTTCCGGCACCAGCGTGCAGCAAGACTTTCTCGCCAGTTCACTCGATCTTCACACCTACCGTTTTTTGAACGACCGCTGGCTCATAAACCTCGACGAGCGATTTCAATACACGCCTGCACGCGGACGCTTGATTGATCCAACCATTAATCCTGACTTTGGATCTGGCATCATCAGCCGGGGAACATTTCTTGCCACCGACCAGACCTCGCTTGACAACAGCGTGACAGTAGCGTTGAGCGACCGCCTTAATGCAGAGGATACGATCACCTTCCGAGGGCAATATCAATATATTGATATGTGGAATCCTACCTCGACCTCCAACTCATCCGGTACTGTTCCGCCGACACCCACGCTGTTCGAACAGGAAAATATCATCGGTGGAGGAGTGACCTGGGAACACCAGTTACACCCGGAGCAACGATTCGGCATTATCTATACCTACGACTATCAAACCATCGGAGGGATCAATAAGCAGGCGGTGTACAACAGCTTGTTCTTAGACTACACCCAGAGGTTCGGGCGGTCCCTGCTTTTCCACGGAAACTTCGGGCCCTCGATGCAAATTCGAAATGACGCGCCTACCTACTACACCTATGTTGGCACGGCTGAGATTCTAAAGAGTTTTCACACCTCGTTTCTCGCCCTGTCTTATATTCGCAATTACGATTATTCGGGGGTGGTCAGCAATTCCTACAATACCCGATACGATGGCTCTTATACGCGACAGTTGAGTCATCGCTGGGATATGTCTGTGGGTGTAGGTTACCTTCAGCAAAACTTTCACGGTTCCTCCGATTTGGATGCCAGGGAGATATGGGGGCGCGTGGGTTACGGTTTTACCGAGCGTTTGTCTGGCTTTATCTCCGTCCTCACGGCCGCCGCCGCGGGAAGCGGCCAGCCCTATGCATCGCGCTTCATGGTTACAGCGGGATTTCGCTGGGGTTATCGTCCAGATTATGAAGGCTCCAGTCCCCCATAAAGGATCGAGGCTTAGATGGTTCGATTGTTTGGAAGATATGTTCCTATTAAGTCCGTGATCCTCGCGGTCACGGAGGCCTGTTTGATCATTGTATCGATCCTGCTGGCTGCTTGGATTCGTTTTGGAACGATTGCGGACACCTCCTGGTATCTCAGTCGTCCATACACGCTTATCCAGGTCGCTCTAGTCGTGCTCGTCTGCTGGTTCTGTCTTTACTATAACGGCCTGTATGATTTGCAGGTAGTAGCCCGCCGCTCGCAATTGGTCGTCCGCCTGATGCAATCGCTCGGGACCGCAGCTCTAGTACTAGGCGTACTTTACTATATTGCGCCGGATCTCTCTTTGGGCCGAGGTGTGGGTGCACTAGGGGCCGCTCTGATTTTCATTACCTTTCTCGTTTGGCGGCTTACCGTAGAAACAGGAAGATTCTTTCGGCCGGTCCACCGAGTTTTGATTGCCGGCACCGGCACCGGCGGAATTCGCCTGGTACGGGAAATCCTCAAGCATCCTGAGTTAAATTTGCATGTCGTAGGATTTCTCGATGAGAGGGGAGAAAACATCGGCCAACCGTTCGTCAACCCGCGCATTGTGGGTGGCGTAGCCGATATTGAAAACGTAGTCCGTCGCGAACAAGTGGACTGGGTAATCCTCGCGTTTGGCGAAAGACGCGGGGTTATGCCTACCCGAGAACTGCTGAGATTAAAACTTTCCGGTGTGACGATCGAGGATGCTCATTCGCTTTTCGAGAAGCTGCTGGGCGGAGTTATGCTGGAGAGACTGTCCGCCAGTTGGCTTGTACTCTCGGAAGGGTTCCGAAAAGATTTTCTTCTGATGTTTACAAAGCGCGTGTTAGACATCGTGATCTCTTCGATTACGCTCGTGCTGACCTCTCCGCTGATGCTGCTAATCAGCTCGGCCATTTTGATGGAGTCCGGAGCACCGGTCATATTTCGGCAAGATCGAGTAGGGTTACACGGCCGCATATTCCGCATGCTGAAGTTTCGCTCCATGAAAAACGACGCCGAGAATGCGGGCGCAAGATGGGCTTCGCAGGACGATGCTCGAATCACTTGGGTGGGAAGAATGCTCCGCGAGTATCGTCTCGACGAGCTGCCGCAACTGTTGAACGTGCTTCGCGGCAACATGAGTCTGGTCGGGCCACGCCCGGAAAGGCCGGAATTTGTAGGGATGCTCGGCGAACAAATCCCCTTTTACCACGAGCGGCATACCGTGCGACCAGGCCTGACCGGTTGGGCCCAGATCAAGTATCAGTATGGCGCTTCGGTGGGAGACGCCAAAACTAAATTAGAATATGAGTTGTACTATATCAAGCACCTTTCGATTTTCCTGGACCTCGTAATCATCTTCAGGACGCTTCAGGTCGTGTTGTCTGGAAAGGGCGCTCGCTAGATATGAAAACTATTTCCTTTCGTGCTAACATGTTATCACTGTAAGAGAAGGATTTAGACAAGGCGGATTCTTTTAACTCTTTTGTTTTCAGATTGTTATACCGATCAAGAATTCTCGTCCTTGGAGGGCTGGTTGCTTAGTAATAGCTAAGTTTTGTCACTCGAGCGAGGCACATGATGCAGGGCAGTCGGCAGCGAAAACAGCGGTCCGCGCGGGGCATCCACCTTTTCCTCGGTGTTATGGTGCTTGAAACCTGCTTGCTGGTTGGCTGCGCTACTTCCCAGCAGAAGGCAGCACATCACGTCGAACAGGCGGAGCATTGGGTTGCTACCGGCAAGACCAACGAAGCGATTCTAGAATACCGCCGAGCGATCCAGGCGGATCCAAAGGCCCCGGCCACACATATTGCTCTGGCCAAGATTTTCATCGCCCGTCAGGATTACGGCAGCGCATTCCAACAACTGAGCAACGTTCGCGCGAATCACCCGGAAAATCACGAAGCCCAAGAAATGTTTGCGGATTTGATGTTCAAGGCAAGGAACTTCACCGAGGCCCAAAAACAAGCGCGGGCTTTGCTCGACCAGAATCCAGCTGACACGCAAGCGTTAACGATCTTGGCGGAGAGCGCCTTCACCTTAAGGGACCTACCGCTTACGCAGTCCAGCATCGATCGTCTCTTACAGCTGGATCCGAAAAATGGTCAAGCGTGGTATCTAAAGGCCCTGCTGCAACTTAGAGACCGGAAGAACTCCGAAAGCGAAACGAGCCTTTTAAAAGCCATTGAGTACAGTCCGGAGTCAATTCCGCCGGTGGCAACTTTGGCGGCCCTGATGGCCCAGCGCGGTGACACCAAGAATGCCGAAGAAGTGATACGACAAGCACTCGCACGAAACCCAGAGAACATCCAGGCCCATTATGTGCTGGCCTCCGCGCTGCTGGCACAGAATCGGCGCAAGGAAGTAGAGGATATTCTCGGACAGATCAAGGTTCTCGGCGAGAACGATCCCGCAGACCGTGGCGTGCTTGCACGCTATTATGTAGCTTCTGGAAACGCCAAAGCTGCAGAAACGGAATACCAGGACATACTCAAGAAACATCCAGAAGACGTGCAGAATTCGCTGCAGCTGGCCGCTGTGTATCTCGAACAGGGACAAACTTCCGAAGCTAAGCAACTAGTCGACCAAGTAGCCAAGCAAAGCCCGAACGACCCTAAGACGCTGCTCTTCCGGGGACGGCTGCGCGTCGAACAGGACCAAGTGCAGGAGGGCATCAACGACATGCTGCGCGCGGCGCAGCTTCAACCCAACTGGGCGTTGCCGAAGTATTTTCTTGGTTTGGCCTACATCCGGCAGGGCAAGCTCGATGTTGCGGAAGCCTCGTTGAACGCAGCGGCCCAATTACAAGCAGACTTTCTGGCTCCACGTCTACTTCTCGCGCAACTTGCGCTAGACGAAGGAAAACCTGAAAGAGCCATGAGCGCCATCGAGAAGACGGTTGATCAGAAACCCCAATTCGTCCAGCCTTATGTCTTGCGTTCGCTGGCATTAATGGAGGAAGGCCATTACGACGAGGCGGAAAAAGACACCGAGCAGCTTATCGACGAATTCCCCCAACCAGCCGATCGAGCGATGAGCTACCGCACGCTGGCGTGGGCGAACTTCCACCAAAAGCGTTTCGAACAGGCCCATAGTTTTGCGAAAGAATCACTGAAATACGAGGCGGCTTCGCAAGAAGGTCTGTACTTGCTGGGTGCCACTCAAATCTCTCTGAACAAACCCGATGGGGCGGTAAGCGAAGTAGAAGGCTACGTTCGATCCAATCCCAATTGGGCTCCCGGTTACGTGACGCTGGCACAAATGCAGGCTGCGACGGGCCACCTCGCCGATGCCGAGCGCTCGCTCCAAAAGGCACTGGACATGGACCCCAGTCTGGTCGACGCGCAGACTCTTTGGAGCGACGTCGAAGTGAGTCAAGGAAAAACAGATCAGGCCATGGCTCTACTGTCGAAACTCGCGCAGAGCCATCCCAAACTGCCCGAACCGCAAATTCGGCTGGGACAGCTCTCCGAGACCAAACAGGATTGGAAGGCTGCCGAAAGTTATTATTCGAAAGCGATTGAGTTAGCTCCGGGGGATCCCGTAGCGAAGAACAATCTGGCTTGGGTTTACGCGGAACACGGCGGGAATATCGACCTGGCCCTCAAGCTGGCTCAGGACGCCAAGGAAATACATCCAGACGATCCGAATATCTCTGATACGCTGGCCTGGATCATGGTGAAAAAGGAGAATTATGCCACCGCGATTCAGCTGTTGCGCGATTGCGTGCAAAAAGACCCTAAAAACGCATCGTTTAATTACCATTTAGGTGTGGCCTACTATCGCGCAGGAAGAAAGCCAGAAGCAGAGCAAGCCTTAGAGGCAGCCCTGCGGCTTCAGCCGAATTTCTCCGACGCCGGAAGCGCTAAACAAATTCTGGAAGCATTGAGAAAGGACGGCTCAATGCCTTCGAAGTCTTAGTCCCAATGGCCAATTTTCTTATGGATCGTTAATCGAGGAGACGATGGAAGGATATCAAGATTCGCTGAGTTTATCTGGTCTGGAATATTACAGGCTCCAGGACTACGGCCGGATGGTTTTGCGCCGCAAATGGTTCATTATCATCACAACCTTGGCGGTGGCAGTAGCCACCGCAATCGTAGCTTGCTTCATACCCAATTCCTTTCGAGCCACTACTGTGATCCTCGTTGATCCGCAGAAGATCCCTGACTACTACGTTAATTCGACGGTGACCAGCACCGTTATCGATCGGCTGGCGACTTTGCGTCAAGAGATTCTGTCCGACAGTCGTCTGAGCCAGATCATCGAGGAAATGGGACTGTATAAGGATTCTAAGAACAAGCAATCTATGGAAGAGTATGTGAAGCTGATGCAGAAAGACATTACCGTGGATCTGGCGGCCACCACCCACGGGGAGAAAGCTCTTGGAGCCTTCACCATTTCTTACGTGAATCGAAGCCCTATAATCGCGGCCCAGGTGACCAACCGCTTAGCTTCACTCTTCATCGATGAGAATATCAAGAACCGCGAACAGTCGGTGGAAGGAACCGCTGATTTCCTGGCCAAGGAACTCGACGACGCCCAAAAGGACTTGAAGGAAAAAGAAGATCAAATTACGGTTCTCAAGACCAAGAACGTCGGAGAACTTCCGGAATCCGAGGCAACCCAAGTACAGACCCTGAATACCTTGCAGATTGAGCTGCAAAGCGAGAGAGATGCACTCAACCAAGCGCAGCAACAAAAGCTCTATCTTCAATCGATGCTCGGTGACGTTCCTTCGGTTGTGAATTTGGATACGGAACAATCGCCCGAAGTTCTAGCCATGCAAACTGAATTATCTCAACGGGAGAACGAAGTCGATCAGCTCCGCAAGAGATACGGCCCGCAGTATCCCGATGTCATCAAACAAAACACGGAGATTCAAGATCTGCAGCGTCGTATCGCAGAGACACAGAAAGAACAAGCTGCAAATCAACCCAAGATCAAGCCCACTCCCAGCAAAAGCCACAATCCTATTGTCGAAAGTCAGCTCGCCAGGATCGATGAGGACGTCCAGAAACACCAACAAAGAGCCAAAGATATTGAAGGGCAGATCGCAGCTCATCAGGCTCAACTAGAGCGCATTCCTCTTTTCCAGCAGCAAATTAGCTCGGTGATGCGTGAATACCAGGCCGCCCAAGATCATTACAAGTACTTGCACGACCGCAAATTTTCCGCGGACATGGCGGCTGATTTGGAAGTCAGGCAAAAAGGAGAAAGGTTCGAGGTTCTGGACCCGGCTCAAGTGCCCTTCGCGCCCGATACACCGAACCGTCCTCTGATCAACCTGATTGGGCTCGCGGGCGGATTAGTTTTCGGTTTTGTTGGCGCTCTGGGGCTCGAGATATTGGACCCTTCGGTTAAGACGGAGCGGGAAGTGGTCGCTCAGTTAGGAACGGTTGTCTTTGGGGAGGTTCCGTCGCTTCAGACCAAAGCGAGCAAGCGGCGCCAGGTCGTGCGCACGATCATGGCTTTTGGGAGCAGCGCTGCCTTAGCCGCCGTGTATTCGATCATTTTGGTTGCGACATGGCGCTAGTCAACAAACAAACGGGAAGTGTCGGTGACCTTGCGGAGAACAACGTGGAGTCTCAATCAAAATTGAAGGCGGCATCACCAAAAGAAACGGGCGATCCCACGAGCAAGGCGGCGACCTCGGTGAGTGCTCCGGGGCCGCAGATTAAGCCCGATCCCAACTTTCCCCTGGTCTTGGATCACAATCATTCGATGGCCGCCGAGTCCTTCAGCATCCTGAGATCTCGAATCCTGGGAGTGAACAAGAAGCTAGGAACTCGGTCGATCCTAATAACCAGCGCGGAGGCCGGAGATGGAAAGACCCTGATCGCTACAAATATCGCCCTCAGCTTAGGTCAATTGGGAAGCAAGCGTATTTTACTGGTTGACGGTGACCTGCGCTACGCCACCGTCACGCGAATTCTAAATCTAAAGCATTTGCCCGGCCTGGGCGAATTCCTACAAGGCAGGAGACCGTTTAGCGCTGTAGTACACCCCACTGGATTCCCGGCTCTCTCCGTTGCTCCCGCCGGACTCATTTCCAAAAAGATTCTCCCGGAGATTTTGCAAGGTCCGCGCTGGCCCGAGTTCCTACAGCAAGCCAAGGAAGAATTCGATCTCATTATTGTGGATTCCTTGCCGGTTTCAGCGCCGGTCGCGGATTTGGAACTACTGACCGCACCGTGTGACGCTTTCCTCTTTGTAGTCTACATGCGCAGGACCCAACGGCAGGCGCTCGAGCGGGCCAATAAACGATTAGATCAGAAAAAGTTTCTCGGAGTGATCATCAACAATGCCGATGAGATTTATGACTATGATTACAGTTATCTGAACCCCAAAGGTTAAGGGCGCCGCGATTCTCTCCGCAGCTTTTCGGACGCTCCGCGAGGACAGATGTTTTTTTCACGTGGGCCAGATCTCCCGCCCCAGGAAGATGCTTACAACGAGACAAGAAACCACAAGAAGCCATGAGCCCATCGAGTCAGATCGAGTTCCGGTGGACCGAGTGAACATCCGCCCCTACAGTGACGACATGCGGGCAGCCTGGGACGCCTATGTTCTTGGCCAGCCAGATGGGACGCTGTTTCATCTCATCGCCTGGAAACGCGCGATCGAGCGTGAGTTCGGCTTCGAATCTCGCTATCTTCTGGCAGAGAATAACGGACAGATTCATGGCGTGCTTCCGCTTTTCTTTTCCTCCAATTGGGTGCAGGGCCGCACTTTGATTTCCACGCCGTTTGCGGTCTACGGCGGCATCTGTTCAGATAATGCAACAGCCAGTCTAGCCCTCCGCGAAGCCGCCTGCCGAACGGCCACCGAAGAGAGTGTGAATTACCTCGAACTGCGTGAACCTCATCGCGCACTGGGGGAGGGATTCCTGACGAAAGAGCTTTATGTGACGTTTGAACAGCAGCTGCCTCGGGATCCTGAACAACTGCTGCGCACTTTTCCCAAGGACACACGCTATATGATCCGCAAGGGACAGAAGAGCGGCTTGCGCAGCGTGGATGCCGGAGCACAGCTTGACACCTTCTATGAGATTTACGCGCAAAGCGTCCGAAACCTCGGCACACCGGTCTTCTCGAAAAGTTTTTTCCAGATTCTTCTTGATGAATTCGGCGAAGCCGCAGAGATTCTCACGGTTTGGAATGCGTCTAAAGCTATCGCGGCGGTTCTGAGCTTTCGATTTCGTGACGCGATTCTGCCCTACTACGGCGGTTCCTTGCTAGAGGGCAGGAGATTCGCCGCCAATAATTTCATGTATTGGGAAGTGTTCCGAAATGCGTGTGAGCGCGGCTTTAAGACTTTTGACTTCGGCCGCAGCAAGGTGGGAACGGGCTCCTACTTCTTCAAGACGCAGTGGAATATGCGCGAGCGGCCGCTTCCCTACCAGTTTTACCTGGTCCGTCGCACAAGTTTGCCCAATTTTTCTCCAGCGAATCCAAAACTCAAACTCGCCATCGAGCTTTGGAAACGAATTCCGTTCCCGCTTACAAAAGCTTGGGGGCCTGCACTTGTTCGTTTATTCCCTTAGAGAATCCCAACGGCCAGTATGCGCATTCTTTTCCTAGCTCATCGCCTGCCTTATCCCCCCGACAAGGGAGACAAAATACGTTCATTTCATGAACTAGCGGCGTTGTCGCGGCGGCATGAAGTGGACTTATTCTGTTTCTACGACCAAGAGGAAGACAGCCGATATTTCGCGGATGTTCGCCGCTATTGTGGGCAGTTCTTCGCGGAAAAAACTTCCTGGACCCGAAGCAGAAGACAGGCTCTCCTGGCTGTGGCCCTAAGACGCCCGTTTACCCCGGCTTTTTTTTACTCTTCCCAGATGGCACGGCGTCTGCGTGAAGCGTTGAAATCGCGGGCGTACGACCTGGTCTTCGTTTTCAGTTCATCCATGGCTCCTTACGTTGCGTCGGTGTCGGATGTGCCGCGCGTCCTCGACATGGTTGACGTAGATTCCGACAAATGGAGTCAGTACGCGGACCATGTTCGTCCGCCAGCATCCTGGCTTTGGCGGACCGAGGCACGAAGGTTATCGGTATGCGAGAAGCAGTGGGCACGGGAATTCTCTTTGACTCTTCTCTGTACGAAAGCGGAGACCGAAATTCTAAGACAGCATGCCCCCGGCGCGAAGATTGAAACGTTAGAGAATCGCATGGATGTGAACTACTTCGATCCGAATCTTATCGAAGTTACTTCGGAAATTCGTGGCTGGCAACCCTACATCATTTTCACCGGCTCGATGGATTATTTTCCCAACATAGACGCGGTTACATTTTTCTATCGTGAAGTGTTCCCGGCCATTCGAGCGAGGTTGCCAGACGTCTGTTTTGTGATTGCCGGGCGCAATCCGGCGAACGCCGTCCGCCAGTTGTCTCGCGATCCAGCCGTGCACGTGACCGGAGCCGTGCCGGACATTCGGCCCTATTTGAAGGGAGCTCGCGTTGCGGTGGCGCCTCTGCGGGTAGCGCGCGGTGTCCAGAACAAGATCCTTGAAGCAATGGCCATGGGACTTCCGGTTGTGGCCAGCGCTAGGGCGGCGCAGGCCTTGCCAGACAGCCTGAGCCGCGAGGTTCATGTCGAAGACAATCCGCAGCGCCTGGCAGCTTTTCTGATTGAGACACTGCGCGCGCCCGGGCCTCAACAGGCTGCAACGCGCCAGGCCACGCTTCAATATTATGACAACCAACATTGGGAGGACCGACTGGAAGAGGTTCTTCAGCAAGCGCGGGGTTTACAAAACTGGAACGAGCACGAGCCGACGGGTTTGATGGAAGGCCATCCTTCCGCAGCGCAGCCAACCGTCGGATATATAGGAGGAGTCCGAAACTCTGGGAGGCGCTAGCAGCAAGGATTAGGAGCCGCCTGGAGGGAAGCTATCAATGGTTCGTGCAATCTTACTTTACGTGATTGTTATTGTCGCGGTGCCCATAGCCATTTTCCGGCCGTTCACCGGGCTCTTGATATATCTCTGGATTTCCTTTGGGCGTCCTGGAGATTTTGTTTGGAGGGAGTATAAGATCGACTACATAGTCTTCGTGGCAGCTGCCTGCCTGGTTGGCTATCTTTTTTCTGAAATCAATAAATCACCGATCCGCCTCAAGGGAATGGTCTTGCTCCTGATGTTGTGGCTGTGGTTGGCATTGGCTTCTGTGGCAGCGTTTGATCCTTATCTGGCTTACCCCAAGCTCTGGGAGTACAGCCGCGGCTTTACCATGGCCTTCCTAACCGCGGCGCTGACTACTTCGGAAAAACGTGTGCGCGACATTTTCTACGTGCTGGCCGTGTCCCTAGGTCTGCTCGGCGCTAAGGGTGCGCTCGATGGTTTTTTGACCGGATTTGCATCCACGCTGAAGGGGCCAGGCGGGATGATTTCCGAGCAGAACGAATATGCGCTGGCCTTAAATATGGCCATACCGATCTTGGTGTGGTTGGCACGTATCGAATCCAGGAAATGGGTGCGTTTGGCGTTCTTTATCATGGCCATAGGCTGCGCCATCACAGTCGTAGGTACTTGGTCGCGCTCCGGGCTGCTCGGCTTGATTATGGCTGGACTGCTGCTTCTAATCTTTTCCAAACGCAAACTGATAGTAAGCATCATCGCTATCGGAGGCTTCCTCGCTTTCCTGGCGGTTGCGCCGCGAGGCGCCTTGCAACGTTACAGCACTATCCCCACGGCTGCCGAGAGTGATGCATCCGCTATCGGCAGACTGCAGGCTTGGGATGCGGCCATCCACATGACCAGAGCTCATCCGGTTCTCGGAGTCGGCCTGCGAAACTTTGTCCTCGTCTTCCCTCGTTATTCGAACGCCGAGCCGCGCGTCACGCACAACGCGATTTTTGAAATGATGTCGGAGACCGGGATACCCGGCTGCATGCTCTTTCTAGCCATGGTGGTTGCGACCATCAGTGAGATGTTCCGCCTGTGGCTCAAGGCGCGGGGCAATCCGGAGACCCAGCGCTTGGCAGTCTATTGCCTGATTGTCATGACCTGTCTGATCGTTTATCTCGTGCCCAACATGTTCATAAACCGTCAGGACTTCGACCTGATGTATCAGTTTATCGCCGTGGGAGCTGGCTTGGCAGCAGTGACCCGTAAAAGCTTAGTCGCGCACAAAGTGGAAGAGAAGGTGTTGCTGGCCGAGGTTGAGATGCCGTTGTGGCAGCGTGCGCAAGGTTAAGAATCGGCGAGTATAGAGTTTGAGTCGCCGCTAGGTCTAAAAAATAATGGGTATTTGCGGAATTGCGGTGGGTCGTGAGGGGCGCCCGATGGACGCGCCAACCCTTGAGGCCATGGTGTCGACGCTCGCCTTGGGGAAAGGATGGGCGCGAGAACAAAAAGTCGAGCCGGAAATCGGTATGGGCGCTGTCTCGCCAACAACAAGTGCAAGTGTTTGGGGTTCGGAGCACATTCTGGTTGCGACCGATGGAGACATCTATAACACCGAAGAGCTGGGTGCAAAGCTAAAGTCCGTTCCAAACGGAACGAATCTCGCCTGTCTCTGCGGCCATCTCTACCTTGAATACGGGTTGGACTTTCTACGGGAACTTCGCGGCGCCTTTGTGCTGGCCCTCTGGGACCGTCGAGCGAAAACGTTGCTGGCGGCCACGGACCGCTTTGGCGTCAAAACTCTCTGCTATAGCTCCTCACCCACGGGGATCCTTTTCGCTTCCCAACCACGCGGAATTCTTGCCAGTGGGCGCATCAGCAAAGCGATAAACGCCAAAGCTCTGCTGAACTATCTGAACTTTACGATCGTGCCGGCGCCGCTTTGCGCATTTGAGGGCATTAGAAAACTCCCCCCGGCAACTTTTCTGACCTGGAAAGACGGCCTGGTTAGCCTAGGCCAGTATTGGGAGATGAAGTACGGGGAAGATTCCGAAACGGCCCAGGAGAAACTCGCCCAAGAGCTGCTCGAACGAATGCAAGAAGGAGTTCGACGCACATCAAGCGATCGACCAATTTCCCGTCTGGGATGCTTCCTCAGTGGCGGCACGGACAGCAGCTCGGTCGTTGGCCTGCTCACCCGCGTCAAGCAGAGCCCGGTCACCAGTCTCTCGATTGGGTTTGCCGAGGAGCGCTTCAACGAGCTGGAATATGCAGAGATCGCTGCCAGACACTTCGGGTCCCAACTCGTTGTGTCAAGGTTCGGGCCAGAAGATGCATTTCGAATCCTTCCGCAGGTCGTCGAACTCTATGACGAGCCTTTTGCAAACTCCTCGGTCATACCCACCTATCACTGCCAGGTCCTCGCACGGGAGCGAGGGATTGAAGTAATGTTGGCTGGAGACGGCGGGGATGAACTCTTCGGCGGCAACGAGCGATATCGCACACAGCAAATTTACGAACTTTACAAGAAGATCCCAGGCTTGCTTCGTCGTCGTTTGCTGGAACCAGCTGTTTCCCACCTCTCTCTGGACGCGCCGGGAATCGGAGGAAAAATCCGGAGATACATTGAAACCTCGAACATGCCAAATCCGGACCGCTATTTCCGTTGGTCCACGCTTCAGCATTTCCCGCCGGCGGAAATTCTAGGCAGTGCCATGTGTTTTCCCAATGGCGACCTGCTGGACATTCCTCGAGGTCACTACAACGCTGCTCAGGCGACCCACGAGCTAAATCGTCTGTTGTATATCGATGTGAAGATGACGCTCGGTGATAATGACCTGCCTAAAGTCGTGCGTGCCGCCGAGTTGGCTGGCATTACTGTGCGCTTCCCTTATCTGGACCATCCGCTCGCGGAGTTTTCCGGTCGAATCCCGGCGAATCTGAAAGTAAGAGGCCTCGAAAAGCGCTATCTGTTCAAGCAAGCCACGCGCGACTTGCTCCCGAGGGCCATCCTCAAGAAAAAGAAGCATGGTTTTGGCCTGCCGATCGGGATGTGGTTGAAGACCGATCCGAAAATGCGAGGCCTGGCTGAAGAAGTCCTGCACGACCCTCGGACCTATCAACGCGGCTACTTCCAACGGGATTTCATTCAGAAAACTTTCGCGGCCATGGATCAAGATGACACTCCTTTTTATGGAGATGTGCTCTGGCCTTTTCTGATGCTCGAGCTATGGCATCGGCGCCACGCAGAGACAAACGCAACATGAAAGTCCTTCTGCATCAAGAATGGGATGGTGTGCAGAAACTTTCGCGAAACTGGAATTCCCTTCTCGTGAATAGCTCGAGCGACACGATATTCCTGACTTGGGAATGGATCGAATCGTGGTGGAAAAATTACGGCTCGAACCGGCCGTTGTTCGTCTTGAGTGCCTGGGACGGCGATTCGCTCGAAGGCTTAGCTCCGTTTTATGCGGACAACGTATCGCGCTGGGGTAGTCAATGCAGACTCCTAAGGCTCATTGGTGACGGCTCCCGCGATTCCGACTACCTCGATTGCATTGCGAAGTCGGGTCGAGAGAACGAAGTTGTTCTTGCGTTCGCGCAATTCCTTGAATCACGCAGGAACGATTGGGACGGCCTAGAGTTTCATGGAACGCCAGAATCCTCGCCCTGCCTCAGGGCCTTGCTAAACTACGCGACCGAGAAATCCTGGAGATTCTCTTCCGAGCCGATTCCCTGCGTCACCTTGCCCCTGCCGCATGACTGGAACGATTACCTGAAGCTGCTGAAGCCTCGATTCCGCACCAAGCTCCGTTCAACCCTGAGCCATTTGGAAGAGAAGATCGGAGCACTACCGAGCCGTTGCCAAGACGTATCGGATGTCGAACAGTGGCTCCCGGTTCTCTTCGATCTACACACGCGTCGCTGGCAGACACAAAACAAACCAGGCGTATTTCGTGACCTCGCAAAGCAAAACTTCTATCGGGATGTGTCCCAGGCCGCACTGAGCCGAGGCTGGCTCGCATTTCACCGTCTAGATTGGGGTAACCGCCCGCTGGCGATGCAATTCGGGTTCGTGTATGGCAATCGTTTCTTCTTGCTGCAGGAAGGCTACGATCCTGAATTCGAGGTAGTGCGTCCAGGAATGGCTCTCCGTGGCTGGCTGATGCGCCATTGGATTGAGGCCGGAATCGCGGAATACGATTTTCTTGCCGGGACGGCGCCTTACAAGCTCGACTGGGGTGGGCAGCTGAAGCAAAGCCTGCGGTTCACTCTCGCGCCATCGTGGCGGGCTGCCTGGATATCGTTCGGACAGGAGCGCGCCAGAGAGAAGACCAGAGAGGCTATCAGTTCGCTGATTCCCGAAAGCGTCCTCACTTGGCGGCGCAAGCGGAATGCCCCGCGTCGACCGAATCCGGCTCTGGCACTGTCAACGAACGGACACCACGTTTCACTCAAACGGCGCATTGCAGCGGCCCTTTACACCACACCGCTGGGGGCCTTGGGGCGCACGGTTGCATCTGGTTATGAGCTCAATCCTTCCCGTCAACTTCACAGACGCACGGTTCCCATTTGCCATATTTTCATCTTTCATCGGGTGAACGATGATTTTGATCCCTTTCTTCCAGCAGTCCCGATCGCGGCATTCCGCAAGCAAATGGAATTTCTCAAAAAGAATTTCCCCATCGTGAGTCTCGATGAAATCGCAAGCGGCCAGTTGGTGCCCAACGGCGAGAAATACTCGGTGGCGATAACTTTTGATGATGGGTACCGCGATAATTTCCTTCACGCATTTCCCGTGCTGAAGGCTTTGGGAATGCCGGCGACGATCTTCCTCACGACTGGGTGCGTGGAATCGTGCGAACCTCCCTGGTACGACCAAATAAGCTGGGCTTTTAAGTTGACCACTGAACCGCGCCTCTCGCTCGGTTTGCCCAATGTCCCGGATGCTTCTATCGAAACGCGCACCGAACGACTGCAAGTGATGGCAAGAATTCTCGGCTGGTTGCGAGGGCTGGATACGGAGGAGCGCCTGCGCATGTCTGGTCGGATTGTCGAAGTACTCTCCGTGCCTACTCGCTTGTCGGGGCCGAATCCGATGCTGAATTGGGACGAAGTGCGTCAGATGAGTAAGCAGAACATTACCTTTGGCGCCCACACCGTGACCCATCCGGCTTTGTCGAAGATATCGGCTATACAGCTCAAGACAGAGATTGTCGGTTCAAAGACTAAAATAGAAGAGAAACTCCAGCTTCCCGCGCGCCATTTTGCCTATCCCTTCGGACAGCCGTTCGATATTAGCTCGGAAGCCAAACAAGCGGTGCAACAGGCAGGGTTTTCCAGTGCGGTCACAACTGTTTGGGGATTCAATCGATCGGGAGACGATCTGTTCGAACTGAAGCGTTTCAGTCCCCGGTTTAACCCTTGGGATTTCGATCCTGGAACATTCGCCCTAATGTTGGATTGGTATCGCCTATCCGGCCTGCACCCGGGCCCGACGACGCCTCAAGAAACCGTGGTGAGCTGAGTGCACATGATCGACTCTAAGACAAACTTCAATCTTTTCGCCGAACAGGCCAACGACACACAGGAAGTAGCCCGCCGCGGAGTGCAATCGGTCGCTCCGAGCGGCCCGTCAAACCGTGGAGCGGGAATTGCGGAGCCGCGACCGCCCGTGCTCATCATGAATCTTTTCTTTACTGGCCTGGGCATCGCCCGGGATCTGTCTAAATGTGGAGTGCGGGTAATCGGACTTTCGGCTCATCGCGATGGACCGGGTAATCACACGCGGCTCTGCGAAGTGCGCTTCTCGCCGAATTCCCAGGAACAGCCCGAGTTGCTCGTTGAATTCCTTTTGCGAGCAGCAGGCGAACTCTCAGGTGCCGTCATTTTCCCCACCCGGGATTTCGACGTCCTGTTCCTCGATCGCTATCGGGACCAGCTCGAACCGCACTACCGGCTGGCCATTCCACCTCACCGGTCGTTAAACAGGGTAATCGACAAGCATGCGCTGATCGAGGTGGCCCAAGAGGCTCAGGTAGCGGTCCCTAAAACAATGGTCATTCGCGGGACCGCGGACCTTAAACGTGTTCCACAATGGGTGGGATTTCCCTGCGTCGTCAAGCCCGTGAGCTCCTACCAGTGGCGGGAAGGAGCTAACTGGGAGAAGGTGGGAGGACGAAAGGCTTTCCTGGTCGACTCCATGGAAACGCTCGAACAGGAGTACGCGCGGGTTTGCATGGCGCACAACGAACTGCTGGTTCAAGAGTGGATACCCGGAAAAGCGGAGGATATCGTCGTGCTGGGCGGCTACGTCGGCGAAAACTCAGAACCACTCGCCTATTTCACGGCTCGAAAGATCATTCAATCGCCCGACGAGTACTTCGGCACGGGCTGTGTGGTGCGAAGTGAAGAAATTCCCCAGCTTCTTGAACCGACGCGGAGGCTCTGGCAAGTCCTAAACTACCGAGGAATGGCTGAGGTTGAGTACAAATTCGATGCCCGGACGGGAGAATACAAGTTGATCGAAATGAATACGCGCCACTGGGACCAACATGAGTTGGGTAAAGCGAGTGGAGTAAACCTAAGTTGGATTGCGTATGCGGACCTGACCGGCAGAAAAACTGCGTTCAAAAAGACCCCGACCGTTCCAACAACATGGATTGCCGAAGATTCGCTAATTCAACACGCCTTGCGTGGAATGTATGAGAGAAAAATCAAACTTCCAAGGTTATGGAAACAGGTCCGCGGGCCGCGCATCTACGGAACATTCTGTTGGCGCGATCCCTGGCCCTTTATGCGTCATTCTTTAATCGTGACCATGCCCACGCTCGGGAAGCAGCTTCTACGAACTCTGAAAAAAAGGCGGTAATGACAATGAGGCCTTGTTTAAAACTTGTGGATTCTATCATTCGAGGTCGCAGTAATATTGCGAACTTTACCTGGTTCTGTGCCCTGTCGGTTTTCTTGTTTTTGATCGTGACCTGCACCCGGCCCGTAGTGGCCCAATCAGAATCGACCTGGCATGTGGAGACCGTAGACGACGGCAAAGGTGACAACGTAGGCCAGTATTCCAATCTTGCCGTCGACGAGGTAGGCAGTATCCACGTCGCTTACTATGACGAGACTAAGAAATCGCTGCGCTATGCGTTCCGCAGGCACCAGGATAAGACCTGGTCCATCATGGATGTGGACAAACCCGAAGGTACTTTCGTCGCGCTTGCCGTGGATGGCCTAGGACACCCCCACTTTGCTTACAACTCGCCTTTCGAAACGGGCTTGCACTATGCTTATTGGGACGGGTCAATATGGCACAGGGCGTTGATCGATGGCGAGGCAACCAATCATTTCATTTCGATTGGACTGGATAACAGTGGTTATCCTCACATTAGCTACTATCGGGAGGAATATCCGGATCGATCCTACGCTCTCTATTTGAAGTACGCTCATTTCGACGGCAAGACCTGGTATGTCGAAACCGTCGATCATCAGATGCATTCAGGAAAATTCAACTCCATCGCTGTAGATACCTCGGGAAAGTCTCACATTGCCTACTCGCAGGTCGAGGCCGGCGATCTAAGGTATGCGGTTTGGGATGGGGCCAACTGGCAATTCGGTACCGCCGACTCGCGCCGCACGCATAACGACTATGTGGGGATCGGCAACAGCATTGCACTCGACTCAGACGGAAACATGTGCATTGCCTACTTCGATACCACAAAACGTTTGGTCAAATATGCCTGGCAAAAAGACGGAGGGTGGCAAACCGAAGTAGTAGATCAGTTGTTTGGTCAGTGGGTGTTCGTCGACCGCGTGTCCTTGAAACTCGACAGTCATAATCGACCGCATATTGCTTACTATGACCACGGCGTTGGTATGCCGAAATACGCGAGGCGCGACGAGAAGGGCTGGCACATCGAAAACGTCGATAACCGAGGCCATGTGGGCGGATATTCCTCCTTGGCTCTGGGACCGGGAGACCAGCCTTTTATCGCATACTACGACATGGCCGACGCCCAGCTTCGTCTAGCCACCCGAGAGGTAAACGCCTCTTCCCGTCCGACGGACGCATCCGAGCGAAAACCTTGAAAGATCCGGATCTCGAACCAGCCATGCGCGCTTTGATGCTTGAGAGGCAGATTGTGCCCGACGAGAAGCCCAAAAGCGTGTGCAAAGCCTTTCGAGTCCTTCACGTTCTCGATCATTCGCGCCCGCTACTGAGTGGTTACAGCGTACGGAGTCATAGCCTAATCGTGGCCCAGAAAAAGATAGGATTTCGTCCATGCGCGATTACCGGTCCACTTCATCAATTGGATGACCGCGATGGCGCCGACACGATCATCGAAGAGATATCCTATCAGCGCACGCCGTTGCTGCCGGGCCTGCTCCGGCGCACTTTAAGCCGGCGTATCCCAGTCGCGCGAGAATTGGCGGTCGTGAAGCTTCTGCGCAAGCGCATCCTTGCACAGTTGGATCAGGAACCGATTGACCTGGTGCACGCCCACTCGCCAGCACTGTGTGGCTTAGCGGCTTTGCAGGCCGCGCGGGCGCGCGGGATTCCCTTCGTCTATGAAATCCGCGCGTTCTGGGAAGATGCCGCGGTCGACCAAAATAAGACACGGCCGGCATCCCCGCGCTATATGATCAGCCGCCGGCTCGAAGGATACGTTGCGCGAAACGCCGATGCGGTAGTCGGCATTGCCCAGCACATTTTGGATGATCTGCATGAGCGTGGTCTCTCCAGGGAAAAACTATTCCATGTTCCGAATGGCGTTGACGCTGATCGCTTCGTGGCCCTGCCCCGCGACGCGCAACTTGCTTCGGAACTGGGCCTGGGAAAAGGTCCCGTGATGGGATTCATTGGTTCGCTTTATCGCTATGAGGGTATTGCGTGGTTCGTGCGCGCCGCAGCAGAATTGCGCCGGCGTGGTGTTGCTTTCCAGGTCTTAATAGTCGGACAGGGAGAAGAGATGCCCGAAATCCAAGCGGCAATTCGGGAAAACGGAGCGCAGGGATATGTGCACACCGTCGGCCAGGTGCCACATGATCAAATTCAACGTTACTACTCGCTGATGGATATTATGGTATATCCGCGCCGCCGTATCCGGCTGACCGAATTGACCACACCGCTCAAGCCGCTGGAAGCGATGGCCCAGGGTAAAGCCGTGCTGGCAAGCGATGTCGGTGGAATCCGCGAACTGGTTGCGCCCGAAATACCGTGCTTATTATTCGAACCCGATGATATCGAGGACTTCTCGCGCAAAAGTACGCAATTGCTAGGCGATGAATCCTTCCGGCACAGGCTCGGCGAAAGCGGTCGTCAGATGATCCTCCGAGAAAAGGATTGGAAAGTTCTTGCACGCAGATATGAAGCAGTGTACGAGTTCGCAGGCAGAGAGCGAAGTCTCAGCTAGGACTTATACACACTCGATGCGCTACAGCTCGCGTATAACGATGGATCGAACTGCCACACCTGATTTGACGAAATCGGATTCTGATTCTGCGTGATATAGAGGATGCAGTACCCATGCGGGCAATTGCTTGTCGCCTGGGGGTCTAAATCAACCACGGGAAACAGGCTCGCTTCCGGCGTGGCACCAGTAAGTGTCAGTAACTCCCAGTCACTCGTAGCTCCCCCAGCGCTAGGAATTCCCTTCCCGACCTCATTGATCGTGGTGGTCGCGTTGCTTCCGCCAAACCTGAATTGGCGGCAACGGCCACGGTGAAATTGCTGTGGTCCGGCGCAGAAGCGGGAGCATTCACGCTGAACGTTGCCGCCTGACTGGTCTGTCCCAGGACGCCGGAGTCATCCACGGGGCGGGCCTTGCCTCCACCGAGCGAAGGACCTTTGCCGGATCCCGTACGTTGGAACGCTCCGATATCGGCCGCCTCTCCGCGCGGAATCCCCATGAAGTCATACTCTGGCCGCCAAGGCTGCAATCCTTTTCCTCCCGCGCCGATTAGTGGCCCGGCGCTCAACGGCCACAGATCGTAGGGCGAAGATGTAGGTTGATCGAAACAAGAAGTCGCCGGGTTACACTTCACATTCGTGAGAATCGTACCCTCGGGGGAGGAAGGTTCCATCGGCGGTTCTGACGATAAAGTTGCTATGGCGTTGTCGGCTAGAACGTTTTCATTCTCTGCTGTCCAGTGTTGGACCAAGATTCCGGCCGTTTGATTCGCTAGCACGGTATTGAAGGTGATCCAGACATTTTTCTGAAGTCCTCGATTCTGATAGTCCTGCGCATAAATACCGCCGTAAGCATTGCCAACAGAAACGTTGTTGTACACCATGGCCGGCCCGCCGCTGATGTTGATTCCGGCATCGGTCATAGAGCCCTGAACGTAATTACCCTCGACCAGGGTTGCAGGGTCGCCTTGGTTCGAACCGTATACCTCAATGCAGGGTCCGCGCGTATCGTAGACCGTGTTGTTAACCACCGTACCGAACGAATTCAGTTTTATTTCCATCCCGTAGCCGACCTCGCTGCTGCCTGGATGCACTCCATTAATTAAGTTGCCTTCAACGAGAACATTCGTTGCGTGGCATTTGGTCCCGTCGTGGCAGCCCAAGTATATGGCGGTAAACTTTGAACGTTGGATGGTGTTTCCGACTACACTGATGCGGTCTACCGTCCCCGGGTCATTATAAACAACGGCTGTTCCTCCCAAATTCTCAAAAGTGTTTTCAAGCACAGTTATGTTGTGTCCGCTGCGAATTTTGATGGCATCCACGTACTGCTGAGTGTTCACAAAGCTCAGCCATTCAAACTCCAAATAAGCACCATATACATCAAACACATTGGCACTGTTTCCCGCATAAGCAAGGACAGCGCTACGTGCCGGTTGAGACGTAACCGACCGAATGACGATCGGCGAACTGGAAGTGCCGGAGTTTCTGATCGCGCAGGGAGATGTATATACGCCTGCCGCCATCACCACGGTGGTCCCCGGAGATACGCTATTGATCTTCGTACACCAATCACTGGATGGCGTCACTTGCACTACCGTTTCGGCGTCATTGTGTACGTTGACGATGACCGGCGTGCTAGCTGTGAGCGAACCCATCGCGTCCCGGGCAACGAATCGTAGCGTGTGATTTCCATTTGTCAGGGCGCTGGTATCCCAGACTGTGGAGTATGGAGTCGACAACAATTCCTTCCCGAGATTGGAATCATCGACTTGAATTTGTACGCCAGTAATTGGTTCGCTAGCGCGGACATTCACTGAAACGGTGAGACTGCCCGAAACGGTCGCGCCGTCACGAGGAGCCCGGATAGACATCTCGGAGATATTCGACGGCGCTATTGAAACGGAAGGTCGAGGATCAGCAAGCTCACTGCCCGGTGTCACTCCCGCGCCGTAGAGTATCCGGCAGCTCGCCAGAGCAATGGTTAAGGCTAAGATTCGATTCTTGTTTAACGCTCGCCAAATATTGAAGTTGTTCATAGGCTTAACTCTCCTGAAAAATCCAGAGGGCTTTGATCTGAGTCCTGAGGGTCGACCATGCTGTTGTAGACAATCGAAGAATTTCTATACACTGCCCGAACGGACAGAATAGGTACAGTCAATTTTGCTGTCCGGGGAACGAACTGCTTGCCGTCAACCATTCGTTGACATACCATTATTTATTGCCAGCCTCCGAAGATTGGGCCTTCCGAGCCCATTGTTTTTGAACCGGCGTAACAAAAAGGGGAGTAGATGCGCACGTGCAAACACCCTGTACGCTCCATCTTCCTGACTTGCGCCCTGCTCTGTTCCTTTTCCGCGCACGCTCAGACTCAGCCGGCTGCTGGAGAGTCATCACCGTTCAGCGCGAATCCGCAGTCGACATCTGTAAACGACTTAATCGATCGCATCATCTCCCGCGAGCATGCAGAAATAGTAACCATTCGTCGGTTCAATCCCATCATTGAAACCTACATCCAGGACATGAAGCTGGACAAGAAAATGGGGAGTGTCCCTGCGCGCGACTATTACTTCTTGAGCCAGGCGGATCTGTCGCCGAAGGGCGCGGAGACCCATTCCATGCTCAATCGGAACAGGGACGGGTCCGATCCCTTAAATCCAACCTCGCACCAAAGGTCTAATTTCGTTCCTGCTTACTTCGCCGATGACTTTTTACAGATGATTTATATCGATCCGAGCGGATTCGATCGTCAACACTACCAATTCGATTACGTTCGCCGCGAGTTCCTTGGCGAAGTTCGCTGCCTGGTATTCGACATTTCGCCGCTGCCGAAATCCGGGAAGGGACGTTTTAAAGGCCGCATCTGGGCGGAAGACCAGAATCTTGCAATTGTCCGATTTAATGGCGTGTACCTGCCGGTGGCTGGAATTAACGGATTCAATCTGCACTTTGATAGTTGGCGCTTGAATGTCCAGCCCGGGCTATGGCTGCCCGCTTATATTTTCAGCCAAGAATCAAATCAGAAGGATTTTCTGAAGAATTTTCTGATTGATTTTCTCGGGGGGCACGTTCGGTTTAAGTCGCAGACCAGGCTTTGGAACTACAGCCCAAGGAACGTGGGGCGCCAAGAAGAATTCAGTGAGCTGACCGTTGAGTCGCCGAATACGATCGAGGACCAGGCGGTTCCGCAGAACCGCTCGCCAGTCGATGCGCGGCGCGAATGGCAGCATCAGGCTGAAATCAACGTGGTTGACCGACTGCAACGAACTGGTTTACTCGCGCCTCCAGGCGAGGTGGAAAAAGTCTTGGAAACTGTTGTGAACAATCTTGAAGTGACAAATAATTTAGACGTCAAGCCTGACGTCCAGTGCCGCGTGATGCTTACCGGCACGCTGGATATGTTTTCGATCGGCCACACGATTGTTCTAAGCCGGGGATTGATTGACGTCCTCCCGGACGAAGCCAGCCTGGCCACAATGCTTGCACAGGAACTGGCCGACATCATTCTCACCAAGTCCTCGACCGATCAGTGGGGCTTTAACGACGTGACCACCTTCACGGCGGTGGAAGCCATGAGCCATTTCAGCTTCAAGGAGACCCCAGAGCAGGTTCGACTGGCCACCCAAAAGGCACTGGAGTTCCTGAAAAATTCTCCGTACAAAGACAAGCTGGGGAGTGTTGGGCTGTTCCTGAAACAGCTCGACGCCGATTCGAAGACGCTGACGGCCCTAATCAACCCTCACCTCGGCAATCGTGTTTATCTGACTTCGGAGTTGATGAGCTCTGCACCGGACCTCGATCCTACGAAGCTCGACCAGATCTCGGCGCTGCCCATGGGTGCCCGCGTTAAGTTGGATCCCTGGACCAATCAAGTTGCGCTACTCAAAGCCAAACCCACTGCGCTGCTTTCGGCGAATGAGAAAATGCCTCTTGAAGTCACGCCTTTTATGCCATTCCTCACTCTCTATAAGAACCCCGGCCGAACCGTTTCCCTCCCTCCGCCACAATGAATACAGGACGCGCGAGAAAGTTCGATTGATAGCTGACCTTTTATTTTGGATACGTATATCCCTGAAGAACTTTACCAAATCGCTCCATTGTTTTCGTTCCTTTCTCATTCAGCAAACAGGGACGGCCAAATTGTAGGCCAGGTTAATTTATCCATACAGTATTCCTGCCCGCTCTTCCCCCAGAGACTTGGGCGGTCAAAGAACGCCTAGCGAAATTTCTAATATGTTTGCGACAGAAGTGTCGGTGTGGGTATACCAGATCTAATTACTTTTTGGCGAGGTAAGGTACAAACTCTCACCCCAAATGCTTTAAAAGAGATTCATCTTCAGGAAGTTCCGCGGCCAAACATTCTCCTTGTGCCGAGAAAAATCCTGTTTATTTGGAGGAGCCCGGCGGAATGTTCAAGAAGGCAACCACGTTTTGCTCTTCGAGGCCTCCCGCAATCATCAAATCAAATGTGTGCGTATTGCGATTGAAGCCCCCCTCGTTGTGACAGGCTCCCACACCTTCGCACAGCACGCCGCCAGTCGCCAGTGTTGGGCCTAGGTTTGCGGTTGTAAGTTGTGTCCAGGCATTGGTGGAAGGGTTCGTGCATGCGCTCACGTTCGACGCGCTACAGCTTGCGTACACGGAGGGGTCGAATTGCCACACTTGATTGGAGGCCGTCGGATTCTGATTTTGAGTGATATAGATCATACAGAACCCATTCGGGCAATTGCTGGTCGGATCGGGATCCAGATCAACTACGGGGAAGAGGTCCGCTTCTGGAGTGGCACCGGGAAAGGTCAGCAATTCCCAGTCGATCGTAGCACCACCCGGGCTGGGAATTCCCTTCCACACTTCATTAATCGGAGTGGTAGCGTTACTGCCGCCATAGATCATGTACACGGCGCATTGACTGTTCCCTAGGCCATCCTCATGCACCCAAACTAAGCCCTCGCGTGTGTGTGTGGCTTGAAAACTTCCCCATGCTTGCGCTTGTTCTGTCCAGACCTTGGTAACCAAATTAAACGTGAAGGATGCTGCAGAATTGGCCGTACCACCTGCCAGGATTAATTGGTTGTTGCAGTCATCCCAGACAACGGCCGCCTCCGTGTCTGGTCTCGGATATTGGTTGCCGAAGTAGGGCGGAGATGTCGCACTTCCCGACGCATCCGTGCAGGGTGGAATCCCATTCGGCGAGTAGGGCGGGTTCAATGAATCGACTTGCGAAAGCTCGCCGCAGATTTCCGTGGGGTCGATGTTCGAACCAGTGATCGCGAATTCGGTTAGGTTGCTTGTCGCACAGTCGCTGCAAAATGGCTGATTCGCAACCAGTCCACCGAATCCGGTGCCTTCTGCGGCGCCACCAAACGAGAGCATCACACCATCTGTATTGTCATAGGTCCACATGTGATAGGGATGATGAGGTTCTTCGATATTCGGGGCTTCAAACGGTCCGCCCCAGCATGTCAAGGTTGTTAGCGTGGTCGAGTTGCACGGCGTTCCGGCCGTGGAGTATGAAATCTTGTCGGTCGTCGAAGCGTACGGGGTCGTATCGATGTAGCTAAAACTATATGTCCCAATTGTCGTGTTGTGCATGAACTGTGGGCCAGAGCTTTGCGTTGTACCATCTCCCGGCTGCAGGCAGTTCGGGTCATAAGCGGGGTGGGAAACCAGTGTCTTGTTGCCAGGATTCTGAATACAAAGCTGGACGTATTCCGCCGAGTACGTCATACCGCTTATAGCGTAGTTGTTACCAAAACAGGTGCTGGCACCCGATAGGGTAGCGGCGCAGTTGCCTCCCAGGCCGCTCGAACCCACTCCCCAGAGTGCAAGACCCATTGGGGTTACCGTGCCAGATGTGTCGATGCTGTTGGGGGCCCAGTTCGCGCCGCCTACGGTTGGCGTCAGATCGTAAAACTGTTGTGTACCCCCATCTGCGGAAAGATACATCTGACAGACTACGATTTGTGTCGACCCGTTCCTGGAGCAGCCTGCAACAGAAGACGGTTCGTCCGAGTTTGCATCCAGCATGTTGGACCAGGCTAGCTGCCAAGCAGACGATCCGCCGGTGAGCGAGGGATTGTTCTGATCATTTAACCACCAGAAACTATTGTTGATCGTCGCACTACAACAATCTGGATTGCCCAACTTAATCAGCATTTCTCCGACCGCTGGAATGTAAACCATGTGAGTCCAATTCCGGCGAAAGGGCGTTGCTTCGCCGACACCCGCAGGCGAATGTGTGCCGGTGGCCGGTGCTGGTGGACTTGGTAGCCCGCACGGCGGCGTACCGCAAGATGGGTAAATCAGCCAGGTTGGCGGTTGCGATCCCGTTCCAGCAGATGTCGAGGTAACCTCGCTGACCGGGATGGCCGCCAGATAGTCGCTATCGCCTGCTTGGCTTGCAGTCACCAAGCAGTTCCCAGTGGTACTGGTCATCGTGTAGGTGGCACCCACATTGGTGCACACTCCCGAACTGCTGTACGTTACCGCCAATCCCGAACTGGTGGTGACCGAGACAGTGAAGCTGCTCTTGTCGTGCGCAAACGAAGGAGCGCTTACAGTGAACGTGGCTGTTTGGCTGGCCTTTATCGCTGTAATAGACTGCGTAATCGTCGGCGCCGCTAAGTATCCGTTGTTGCCCGATTGGCTTATGCTGATGGTGCAGGTGCCGCTGCCGTTGGTAATCGTGTAGATCGCAGCTACATTGGTGCACGATCCCGAGCTCCCGTAGGTGATGGGTAATCCCGAACTAGCCGTGGCTGCCACGGTGAAGCTGCTGCCGTAAGCCGCCGTGGGCGGGAAATCGCTGACGAATTTACTCGTCTGGCTGACCTTTGATCCATCAGGCGGCGTGCTGGCGCTGACGTAAGCTTCTAACGCAAAATGCCAAGGCGTCGAGCCCAGCCCTGCGACGCTGTACTGCTGAGTGCTTCCAGGTGTAGCCGGGACAGGCGCATTGCTGACATCGGTGGCCGCAAACCAAGGCACGTTCGCGTTCGGATCCACAGCGAAGATGTTTGTTACGGGATTGAAGTTTAACCAGTCCACAATGTTTTTATCGGAATATTTAAGACGATAACTCACCGCTCCGATCGGAACAGTCCAGGATAGTAAGTTCGAGCCACTGCCAAGGTCTTGAACCGTCAGCGGAACGTTGACCAGAGCAGTCGTTTCTGGATGCAGCACTTCATTCACCATCGTGCCGATGTTGATGGTGCCGTATTCATCGAAGAAGGAGTGTCCGCCTCCGAGCCGCGATAGCTGTTGAGGAAATTTTGTACTCCATCCATCCCACGCATTAGGATTGCCTGTGTACTTTGCCGCGATGTAGAAGTTGAACCATACCGTCTGGTCACAACTCGCCGGCAGCGGATTGTTCAGCTGATCAAGCAGGATCTGGTAGGCCATGCCAGTCCCTCCGTCACAACCATTCTGAAAAGTCCCCGACCTCCAGGCCTCGGTCAAAGTGAAGTTCGCAATGCCATAGGCTAAGTCGAAAGTCTGCTGATATTTTGGCCAGCTCGTTCCATGCGCCTGCAGATATTCCCAGAGACCTTGGTTGAGAATGCCCAACTGAAAAGGCTTTGCCCATCGCGGCGTCCCGCAACAACCCCAGGCCAACCCGCGCGTCTGACTCACACCCTGAGGCGCAGTCCCAAAGCCCGATACTTGCATGTCTGGCCACACCTGGTTCTGCAGGATCAAGTCGCCGGCGGCTAGAGAATTGGCGGCGTCGCTGGAATCTCCGATGGCGCTATAGAATTCATATAAGCGCGCGTCGCTCATGAGTGCTTCGCCGATATTGCGAGAGGCCCAGTAGAGGCCTTTCTGCACGAATGCGATATTGGGATTGCCGAACTTGTCGCTCGCTCCCGCTTCGATCGCATCCTTGATCGATTCATCTCCAGTCATAAAGTAATAGTCCATCATGCCGTACCAGTGCGCGTGCTGGTCGTCGATCCAGTTGCGACCACATTGTGTTTCTCCCGGATCACATCCGCTCGAGTTGTTCGAAGAACTGACAACAGGGAAACCACCGGGATCCAAAACGGAGGCAGGCACAGATGCGTCTCGCCAATGAAACGGAGTGGCGCCGTTGTAATCCGAGCGCGGGAAAACTTGTTCGGTCTGAAAGCGGTAGAAGTCCGCAGAGTTGACGTATCGCCCCGTGTACCCGCGTTGTAGCCATAGAATGAGGTCGGCCCAGCGGAATTCGGACTGATTGCCACCACCAGGAGAGGCCCAGTCGTAGTTTCGGAAAATGTGGGGCGAAGCAGTGTCTGTAATGCAGCAAGCCATACCAAGCGATTTGTAATAACCATCCTCTTCCGAGGGGTCCGGAACGGTGAAAGGAATGACGCCGGAAGCGTTGTATTGGGCGAGCGGTGCGCGCGCGATCAAATGATACTGGAATTTCAGGAACTCGGCCGAGGGATCGGAAAGTGCTGAACTATGAAAATTAATGAAAAGAGTATGAATGGAATACTCAGGCCAAGATTGAAAGTACGATTGGCCTCCGCCGGATAGGAATAGGGATTGATCTGGCCAAATACCGATGCGCGCTTCGCTGCCGCCGCTCATGAATTGAAGGGACTTGGGCCAATAGGCAGACATGCGGTCGATGCCTATTTCGATCCCCGCACCGCTAGAATCTGAGAGGTCGGCCCATCCCTGGGCATACTGCGATCCTGATCCGCTCCCGACTGCCGTGCCGCTATGTACCACCTCATAACCTTCCTGCGCATAGTTCCAGGCCGATGAGCAACTCGCTTTACTAATTTGTGTTCGCGCAATGTAAGACCGCGGAGCATACTGGGGACGCCTATCAGGATCATTCCAGCTGCAGTCCTCCATATTATTGGAATAAGCCTGGTAAAGATAAGCGTTTTCACTGCCCGCGAAGGAGCCCAGGACTGGTGCGCCAGAACTGCCAAAGGAGAAAGAGCGACCGCTTGCCAGAGCCGGAGTAAGCCGCGCTTCGTAGCTAGTAAAACCCTTATAAGCCGAAATAAAACCGTTGGACGCACTGTAATCAGCGTTTTGCAGTTGGCTGACTATTTTGACATAGCTTTGGTTCTTATAGAATTGTAGCCGCACGGTATAGCGCATGTAGGCGTTTCCGTTGACGTCTTTGTGCTGGCCGGTAGCTTTGATGGCCGCTCGCACGGGTCCGTTCTCTTCGACGACCGCAGTGGAGTCGGGATCATTGGAACTGGAATAGAGGGTCGAACAAGGACACGTCGCGCTTCCCGGATTGGGACCCAGGACCACTAGGCCGCTGCTGCCAGAGGTCAACAGTGACTTGCCGTTTACCACAGCTTGGTCGATCAGATCGAAGTTAGCCTTTTTGATAGTAAAGGTAGCCGTACCTGTATTCACGGTGATTGTGCTGCCATTATCCGTAGCGAGAGTAGCTCCGCCAAAGCTTCCTGTGCCCGTGGTCAAGCTGATCGCGGTGTTCTGTCCTCCGGCAGGGACATCTGCCTGCGTGTCGACCAGAAGCCACTTGATATTGCCGGATGGCCATTGACCTAATACGCGAAACTGACCAACCGACGCGCCGGCGATTCCCAACTGGGATATGTTGTTGATTTGGCTGGAATCGGAGATAGGTACTCCAAGCGTAACGGGGTCCCCGGAGCGATTTATGCCGGAGATGTCGCCATAGATGGACTCCTGAATTGTCAGTGCGACAGGGAGTCCGCTCCTTCCCGGACTGCTGGCGCCGTTCGTCGTACCAGTTCCACTCAGGGATGCCGTCTGGGCCTCTGCTGTTGATCCAGCTGAAACGGTTACTAAGGCGCTTTCGGCCGCCGCGGTCGACGGCTTGAAGGTGAAAGTGATCGCGCAACTATTGTGCGGAGCTAAGGTCTCCAGACAGTTATTGTTTTCTGTAAAGTCTGCGCTATTTGGCCCGGCAATGTTCACGCTGCTGACCATCACCGGCGCCGCCCCGGCATTGGCTACCGTCAAGGTCTCCGGAGCACTAGATGTACCCTGAGTCTGGCTGCCAAAATTGAGAGCCGATGGAGAAAGTGTCATCGCTGAAAACGGAACTCTCGGGTCGCTCACACCAGTTCCAGTCAGGGATGCTGTCTGGGCTTCTGCTGTTGATCCAGCTGAAACGGTTACTAAGGCGCTTTCAACCGCCGCAGTCGACGGCTTGAAGGTGAAAATGATCGCGCAACTATTGTGCGGAGCTAAGGTCTCCGGACAGTTATTGCTTTCTGTAAAGTCTGTCCTATTTGGCCCGACAATGTTCACGCTGCTGACCGTCACCGGCGCTGCCCCGGCATTGGCTACCGTCAAGGTCTCCGGAACACTAACTGCACCCTTAGTTTGACTGCCGAAATTGAGAGCCGATGGAGAAAGCATTATCGCTGATAGCGAACTAGTTGCTTTACCGGGTGTGGTTGAGCAACCCGCCAAGCCCAGGGCCAAGAACAGCCCTACGAGGCAGAAAGACCAAGTTAGAATTCCCGCCATCCAAAACACGCGCTGCGTGTCGTCACGGCCCGACGTGAATCTGGATTCCGAGCAAGCTGCAATCTCCGACATCTTGCTTGATTCTCTTTTCACCGAATATCCCCCGCGGTTCGGGCTCACCTCGGCAGCCGAGACCGGTCCTTGCTAGCCTTCAGGCAGGTTAGGACCGCAGGTTGGTTGTGCGCTACTGGTCGAGGGGACAGTTATCGGCTAGAGGCTTTCGTCTGCTCCGTGTGCTGTACGAACGGTGCTTCCTGTCTTCCGTTAGAATTTTCGCGCCACCACAGCAAGGTCGTAGCGAGGTGATCGCGGATAGGCCGAAAGCGACGTCACATTTTCGCGGTGCTGTTCACTCGATAGCTCATGTTTCTGGGAGTCCCGCTAAGCGATGGGATGCTGAAGTATGGCTGATGTGAGCGAGGCGATTAATATGTCCTTAATGAGATGGGATGAGAAGGCCGGTCTCCAGCGGGATGCAATACGCTCCCCATGAGCGACGCGCTCAAGGCGCAAAGGAGACCGTCAATGAAGAGGATTAGCACCATGGCGATAGAAAGGATGCAGACTTTCAAGGGGAAGCAGCTAACGATTGGTTTGGATCTGGAAGATCGCACCAGCCTGGGGCACTGGTCTGCTCATGAATATTCTCATAGCAATACAGACCACTAGAAACGAGAAAGCACAAGCGCATCTCAAAGTCTGACCTGCGGTGGTGTCGTGATTTCGACCATAGGCTGTAATGCTTCGATTGGTGCAGTCATGTTGACACTCGCCGGTACAGCTAAATACACCCTTTTAGTAAACGGATCAGCGACAAACGGAACGGCGCCACTTATCAATCAAGTCCGACGTTCAGGGCATTGACATTCACCGCAGCAGCGAGCGGTTCCTGCTTAATAAACATGGGAGCCTCGAACGGAATGCTCCAGATTTGCGGTGGTTCGAGTATAGAAATTACGAACGGAGTTTTCAGCGAATTCAATGGAAATGCCCTGGCCGACATGGGAGTTGCGAGTATTCTCGGAACGCTCGACGAGGTTAGGGTCAGTACAGAGAATTCAGGTACCGCGCAGAATGTTTCAGCTTCCACGCGAACGCGGGACACTTCCACCTTTTCTATTATGTGGATGAACGCACGGCTTGCACCACCGTGAGCATTGGGGCGCGTTGACTATCTCGGTGGGATGGGCTGACGCGACCAATGCGCGCGCGTCAGCCGCCCAAACTTTGACGCCAGGAACGGTCACGACTGGGACATCAAGCTATCTGAGTAATTTCGTAGATTTTTGGTCAGCGACCGCTTCGCCAGTTACCGTGACGGCGACACCTCCTGTTCCGTGGGTATTTGGAAATACGACTTGCACGCATAGGCGGAAGAAATTAAATAAAAGAACGCCTGCCCGTTTTAAGAATCTTAAATTCGACGATTGAATGAAGAAGGTTTTTCTTGGCCTTGCGCGAAATGCTTACGAACAGTAACACTCATCCCTGCGTGAAAACGCTGCACATCGCGAACACCTCATTTCATAATACCGAACTCGTACCGCGTCCTAAGCGAGTGTTGAAATGCGTGAATCCTGATTGACAGGCAGTCAGGCATGCACGATACTCCCCGTCTCGAAGCGTTATTGAAGTGCCCAGGTTCGAATATTCAAGGGAGGAACCACGATGACAAGGTCTCGCTTGTTGTTGGTTTGTTCGGTGGCGATGTTTGCTTTCCTCGCTTGCAGTCAACTCGCAGTTGCGCAATCAACAAAGTCGCGCTTTCAGGTAAAGCTCGTGCCGAAGACCCAGTCGAAGGTTCACTCTGACGTCGTCACTAACCCGCCACCCGCTGATAACCTGTACGCACTCACAGCGGCGTTTACCGCTACAGCCGCCAACCTTCTGGCTAACACCGACGGCTCCCCCCTGTGGCCCTGCTTCGGCGACACATCCAGGCCCAACGTCGATTGCTCCATGATAGGCGACCCTTCGGTTACCTTCCCCACTGGTGGAGTAGCGCTTGGTGCGCCGCAATATGTTTGGTCCTTAGCGGACTGTGATGGGAGTACGAACGGGTCCGGCGTGGACGGAGCCTCCCCATATATTCCTTGCGGTGAAACCGAAACGTTTTACGAAGATGACTCGAATGACACCACTGATGACCTCCTTCTCACCTTCGAAGTCGAGCAGGGTACGAAAATCATTGCGGATTCGGGCACAGTCGATATGGGCCCCAATCCTTTCGGAGGCCTCACTCCGCCCGCCGAGGTCGTCATTTACGGTAAGTCGAACTTCGGCACCCTGCAAACACCGGCAGGCCCGAACAATGGCAACTGCGATGCCGACATCAACTACCCCACAGCGGCAGATCCAGCAGGCGTAGAATTCAGTATTGCAGCCAAGAAGACTTGTGTTGACCCAGCCCCGGGATTGGCTACCATCACGGTGACAACCGAACTCGCTACACCCAAATATACCTATAAGGCGACGGCGGCAGAGTGTGCCCCCGCCAGCAACCCCTGTTACACAGTCACATACACCAAGAAGCATTCGATATCGCAAAAGTGGAATATTTTCTTACAGTAAGTATCCGAAACAAGCTTCCGGTATCGGCTCTCTTTTTTCGTGAGCCGCTTCCGTAACGAATCACTTCAACCAGCGTCCCAGGTTCAGGTCCGTACTTGAGCCTGGGACGTTTTTTCGTGGGGCGATTCTGTCGCTGGGCCTGTTCGGCTCAAAAATGTGACTTTCGTAAATTGGTTGAGTCCTGCCATGTTACGAACCGGTACCATAAATTTCACGCATCCGTAGGAACGCTCGCTTAAGGTCAGAAGAGTTGGCAGGGCAGTTGGCCGGTGATGAACTGCCCGCGCAGACGGAGCTCAGGGCCATTGAGATTTTGGCCTAGCGCCGGCGAGCGGCTGCATGCACGCGCGCTGTTAATCCCACCGCAAGGATCCCCACCCCACAGTAGTTATGCTTGTGATCTGCTGCTCGAGTTTACCGCGCGCGTGCGTAACTTCTGTGAGGAGGGGTTAGCTGGCAGGCTAGCTGATGACATCTAGCATTTACATCATAAGAGATATAAAAATAATGTTTAAGTGTTAGATTACGATCATTTACTGTCTGTAGTTAAGTTTTATTTACATGCCATATTTATACGCTTTGCTTGCATAAAAACTATCAAATGATATAATTATGGCATATGAGTGACCTTCTATTTAAGACCCCAATGGAACTCCAAATTGAACTCGGACACAGGGTGCGCCAACTGCGCTTGTTCCGAAATCTTGACCAGCAAACAACCGCCGAGAAGGCAGGCATATCCAAAGCTGCATATCGGAATCTTGAAGCAGGCCGCGGCTCCTCAGTCCAGACCCTATTACGAACGCTCAAAGCACTGGATTTTTTGCAAGGGATAGAAATGTTGGCGCCTGAGCCGACGGTGAATCCCCTCGCATTGGTTCGCAGGTCTTCTCCTCCACAGCGGGTCCGGCGTCCTCGCGGCCCGAAAAGGTCCAAGTCTTGAACATTCCCGTCATAGAGGTATGGATATGGGGACAACAGGTGGGCGCGATAGCGCCAGACCCAAAACTCGGTTTCTATGTTTTTGCTTATCAGCCAGCATGGCGACGAACCAGAGTTGAACTTGCTCCGTTAACTATGCCCCTGCAAGACCGCCGCGATGTTTTTGTCTTTCCGAACCTCCCAGAGGCGACTTTTCATCGTTTACCTGGCATGCCAGCAGATTCACTGCCCGATGAATTTGGGAACGCTCTCATAGATGCGTGGATGGCAGAGCGCGGCGTGACGAAGAACGAGATTACCACGCTTGACCGATTAGCCTATATGGGGAAACGAGGCCTGGGTGCACTTGAATTTAAACCTGCTCGCGGATCTCAGAGAGAGAGTGCCGCTCCCCTGGCGATGAGCTCGCTGGTGGAAGAAGCACGAAAACTTGTCGAGGGAGATCTTTCAGTAGATGCGCACGCCACGGCCGCCTTGGCTAACATGATCAGAGTTGGGACTTCCGCCGGCGGTGCTCGCGCCAAAGCCGTAATAGCTTGGAACTCTAAGACCCACCAAATCCGAAGCGGCCAGTTTGAAGCGGCACCAGGCTTTACGCACTGGATATTGAAATTTGACGGCGTAGGTAAGGATTCTGAATTGGGGCCCGGGGCTGACTATGGCCGCATTGAATACGCATATCACAAGATGGCAACACAAGCTGGCATTAAGATGTCTCAGTGTCATTTGCTTGAAGAAAATGGCCGCGCCCACTTTATGACGCGACGCTTTGATCGTGAGGTCGTCAAAGGACGCACCATCAAACATCACCTGCAAACCCTCTGCGGTTTGAGTCACTTGGATTTCAAGCAGCGCGGCACCCACGCGTATGCTCAACTCTTTATGGCAGTTTCTCAGTTAGGTCTTGGCGACGACGCGATCACTCAGGTCTTTCGTCGGATGGCTTTCAACGTAATGGCACGCAACTGTGACGATCATACAAAGAATTTCAGTTTCATCCTTAAGGAGGGCGGTAGTTGGGAACTCGCCCCGGCCTATGACATCACAAACGCCTACAACCCAAAAGGAGAGTGGACTCACCAGCATCTGATGAGCGTCAACGGAAAGTTCAAGGACATTACTCGTACAGACCTACTCGAAGAAGCGGATCGTTTCGGTGTTCGACGGGCGAATGACCAAATAGCGCAGGTCCGTGCTGCGGTAGAGAATTGGGTTACCTGCGCCAAAGAGGCAGGCCTCCGTGCCGACTCTTACGACAAAGTCGCTGCCGATTTTCTATTGCTTTGAGCCCCGTTCCGCGAAGTATCCCAGAGTACTGCACCGACGGTGATATTCGACGCGGAAATTCCAATCTTTAATTAATTGACGTCGTGATCGCTGGAAATCCTGACTTATCAGGCCGCGTAGACAGCGTTGCGCTATCGCAATGCTTCCATCACCAAGAACCGGAGTTGAAACGGCATGTAGCGCACGCTCGCTTCTGGCCGCTAGATCTCGTGTAAGAATTTTCAGTTACCTTTAGAAATTGGTCGGTTCGTAGGTTGCCGAGCAACCAGCGGCCACTCCGCGGTTATTGAACCGAGTTGCGAGCAGTTTCCACCCGCCGGTCCGGAAGGCTCCAGTCGGGTCGGACGAAATGACAGGTATAGCCGTTTGGATAGTGCTCCAGATAGTCTTGATGTTCGGGCTCAGAGCTTCCCAGAATTCAGCCGCGGGCCTTATTTCGGTCACTACCTTACCGGGCCAAAGCTCCGAAGCATCGACGTCCGCAATTGTCTCCTGCGCGATCCGTTTTTGTTTTTCGGTCGTGTAGAAAATAGCCGAGCGGTAACTAGCTCCGATGTCATTTCCCTGGCGGTTCCTAATTGTCGGATCGTGAATCTGGAAAAAGAATTCCAGCAGCTTCCGATAACTCAACTTCTGCGGATCGAAGATGATTTCGATCGCTTCGGCATGACCATCATGATTGCGATACGTTGCATTCGGAACATTGCCTCCCGTGTAACCGACCCGCGTCGAAATCACGCCCGGACGACGGCGCAATAAATCCTGCATGCCCCAGAAGCAGCCGCCGGCGAGAACTGCCCGTTCTTGCGATGACGTCATGTTCTTACTCCTTTTCTTGATGTTCGAAGAGTTTGCGATACTTGCCGTAGCCTTCACTTTCGAGCTCGTCGAAGGGGATGAAGCGCAACGATGCCGAATTAATGCAATAGCGCAACCCGCCCGTGTCGCGCGGGCCGTCGTCAAACACGTGACCCAAATGGCTATCCCCGTGGATTGATCGCACCTCGGTACGGACCATGCCGTGGCTATTGTCGGGCCTCTCCTCCACATTTTCGGCATTCACGGGCTTTGTGAAGCTCGGCCAACCGCAGTCACTATCGAACTTGTCGAGCGAAGAAAAAAGCGGCTCGCCTGAAACGACATCCACGTAGATGCCCGCTTCATCGTGGTCCCAATAAGCGTTTTCAAAAGGTCGCTCAGTTCCGTTCTGTTGCGTCACCCGGAACTGCTCGGGAGACAAACGGGATACAGAGTCTGCGTTTTTTTTATATTCCGGCATCTGATCCTCTATCCGATGGAATTCATGCCGAATGATGCCACAGCCTGGCTGATCTCGCTCGGCCTACATCCGTTGGATGATTCAGCGTGAATTTCGTCGCTGCGGCCCTCGAGCCAGACCAAGTGCCGGGGGGAGAATAGGAAACAGGAATGAGCCGGGAGCGAAGCTACCGAAACACACAAACGAGATCACGATAACCCCGCGACGCGGCACGGCGCTACTACGTTGCTGAAGGGGAATGGGATGAGTTCAAGTGGTCATGCGGAAAAAATCAGCTAAGTCTCGCCGATTCTCTTGCCCTTTTTCTCCGCGAACCTCGAATCCAGCCCCTTGAAACCAGGTTTTTGCGCCCATTTTGCGCCCAACTTTCCGAGTTTTTCTCGAACAGATCCGAATTGATCTCCTGCACTCTTTTAGGGTACAATTGACCCCTAAATGGGTACGATAAACGTCCTATCGGACACGCTATTCGGACACACTCGCGGTGCTGTGCTCTCGGTCTTATACGGTCATATCGGCGAGTCCTATTATTTGCGCCAGCTTGCGCGCCTCACGGATATAGCGCTGGGGCCGGTTCAACGCGAGTTAAGGCAACTCGTCGATGCGGGCCTTGTCACCAAGAGGATTGTCCGAGCGCAGACGCTTTACAGTGCCAATCAAGAAAGCCCGGTCTTTGGGGAGATCAAGAGCCTCGTTATCAAGACGGTTGGCATGCGCGATGTCCTTTATGCAGCACTCGAACCACTACAAAGGAAGATAGACCTCGCATTCGTGTTCGGTTCCATTGCTCATTCCGTTGAGCGGGAGAGCAGTGATGTCGACCTGATGATCGTGGGCGATACCGATTTCGGCAGCGTCATTTCTACGCTGATGGACGCCCAGAAAACTCTTAATCGGGAAATCAACCCCACGGTATATTCCGTGGAAGAATTTCGAGCGAAGCTGACCGGCAATTTCCTGAAGAACGTGCTGGCCGAGAAGAAGCTCTTTATCATCGGGGATGAAAATGTCCTTAGAGAATTGGGTGAGAAATAGTTGGCTTGAACGGCGCGACTCCGACGCAAAGGAGATTGGCCGCCTGTTCGCACTCGCCGATGGACGGCTGGAGGATTACAAAAAGGCAGTCGCCGGAATGTTATCGCCCGATTCTCAATTCAATCTGGCCTACGACGCAATTCGAGCTTCTGCTACGGCGGCGTTGCGTGCGGCCGGTTACCGGGTCGTCCGGGGTGGCAATGAGCATCACCGAACGATTGAAGCACTCGAGTTTTCGATTGATCCGCAGAAGAAGATCATTCCCGTGCTCGACAAACTTCGAAAAAAGCGGAATATCGGTTCGTATGATGACTTCGGTTTAGTGTCGCAAACCGAAGCGAACCTTTGTGGCGAACTCGCTCTGCAAGTCCGAAAAGATTCCGAGGATTGGATTCGGAAAAACCACGCCGACAAGACCTGACCCCAATAGCGCGTGCGAGATATTTGGTTGTGGGGTTGGATTTGAACCAACGACCTCCGGGTTATGAGGGCGCAGCTTTCAACGAAAGGGTACCGTATGTCCAGCGCCATGTGCAGCAGGGATTGACACCGTTTTGGTCTCAGGCGTCTCAGACGTGCAAACATCACCTGCCACAATCGAAGTAGTGACATCCACTAGGAACGTGTTAGGAGAAACGGTGTTTCCTGTTCCGGTTCCCTCGAGAATTCCGGCACAGCCGCCAACAATACTGTTGTTTATTATGGTGTTGCCGTTGCCACTGAGTCCACCACTGGTTCCTTCCGTACAGCGGTTGTCGACTTTGATTCCCGCTTCGGTGCTGCTGTAGATTTGGTTCGCTTTGACGGCATTGTTGTTGCTGCACACATCGATTCCGTCGAAGATTTGCGTTGCGGTGATCGTATTAGAAGTGATGGTGTTGCTATCCGCACTTCCGTAAGTAGGGTCGCTCTCTACAGCTATTCCAAACTGTGTATTGCCGATCTTGGAAGTTGTGACGGTGACGGCAGTCGAAGCATAAACCAAAATTCCAGTTGCTGCCTGGTCAGGATCGCCGCTCGTGGCAGGTTCCCATATGTCGTCCAAGACCATATTTAGCGTGACTTTGCCAGTGGCTCCGTAACCGACCTGGATTCCGTTTTCCACGGCGCCAGACGTCGGGCCGCGGCCAACCACTTCATTACTCCAGAAGCTGACCACCGGCCCCGCGCTTCCGTTTCCAAAGCCATTGGCTGTGATTCCATTTTTCTGATAGTTCGTCACCGTTGTGATGTTCACCGTATCCGTGGGTCCGGTCCCGCCGGCGCTGGCGCTTCCAGCCTCAAGGTAGATGCCCAGTCCGCTGTCGCAACTGCTGTCCGCAGGATCAAGTACTTCGTTTCTCACGAAGTTGCTCGACAGCAGTCCGGAGGCATTTAGGTAGTAGATTCCAATGAGCGTCGGAGAACCGCAACCGGAGAGATTATTGTTCGCTCCGTCCACAACGATATTCGTGATGTTTACTGTTGCTGGGCCCTGGACGAAAATCTGCGCAGCAATGCGAGGATTGACGGCGGAAGGCGAAGGATCCGTGGCGTTTTGAACCAAGCCCCCCGCGGGCGGAACAATCACCGCGGCTTGCGCAACTCCCAAGCCTCCATTTTGAAGGCCCAGCAAGCTCAAGTTCTTGCTTATCGTGACCTGCTCGGGGTAAGTGCCGGGGCAAACCGTGACTGTAGCTCCCGCTGCGGCAGCGTTTACGGCCGCCTGGATGGTCGTGTAGGAAGGCATTGAACTTTTGCAAGTTCCGACCTGCACCGGTTGGGGTCCCGAGGCCTCAACGCTTTGCGTCACAGAACATGCCAGCATTGCTACGGTCGTCGCGATTGAAAGCGCGCACAACATCTTGATCTTTACAAACATCATTCCTCCATTTGGAAACGCGATCTCTGGAACATGCAAGCAAGTCCAGACCTCTCGTGAATCGGATTCCCTTCCTAACGGAATGGCACTGGATGTCCCGCGCCATGCGTCGCAACGAATGTCCGTAGGTCAGACGATCCTGACGACGTGCAAACGTCGCCGGCCACAAGCGCAGTGGTAACATTCGCTACCAGAATTTGGGGCGAAAACGTATTCCCCGTCCCGCTCCCCTCCAAAATTCCGGCGCAACCTCCGTTGATATTGTTATTGTTTACGGTGTTGCCGTTCCCGCTGGCTCCGCCTCCAGGCCCTTCTGTGCAGCTGTTATCTACCTTGATACCCGCTTCAGTGCTGCTGTAGATATCGTTAAATTGAACGGTGTTGTCGTTACTGCAGACATTCACTCCGTCAAAGATCAACGTCGACGCAATGATATTCACAGTAACAGCGTTGGTGTCCGCGTTTCCAAAAACAGGGTCGCTCCGCACGGCTATCCCGAACTGTGTAG
The DNA here is from genome assembly GCA_035602755.1 of Binatus sp. (SeqCode). Taxonomy (GTDB): domain Bacteria; phylum Acidobacteriota; class Terriglobia; order Acidiferrales; family UBA7541; genus Palsa-295. The sequence goes on from DATNLR010000031.1 coordinate 61,163, forward strand.
AGCCAACATCATTATTATTGACAGTGACGTTGCTTGAGGCGAGGACCAGAATACCGGTGGCGGCAGCGTCGGGATCGCCGCTTGTATCAGGCTGCGAGATATCATCAAAGACAAGGTTTTCTGTGAGCTTTCCAGTGGCGCCATAGCCGATCTGAATGCCGTTCTGCACAGCGCCGTTTGTTGGCCCCAGGCCAATCACTTCGTTGTTTGAAAAGGTGACCACTGGCCCCGCGCTACCATTTCCATACCCATTGGCCGTGATTCCGTTCTTTTGATAATTGGTCACCGTGCTAGTGTTAACTGTGACCGCGGGACCTGTCCCGCCGGGGGACGCACTGCCAGCTTCGAGATAAATGCCCAGTCCGCTTTCGCAGCCGCTATCCCCTGAATCGAGGGTCTCGTTTCGCACCCAGACTCTTTTTAGGCTTCCCGCGGCATTCTGGAAGTAGACTCCGACCAACGCAGGAGCCGTACAACCGGATAGTTTATTATTGCTTCCATCGACGATGAGGTTTGCCAGATTTACAGTGACGGCCCCTTGAACGAATATCTGGGCCGCGATCTTGGGGTTTAGGGCGGCAGCGGATGGATCCGTCGCGTTTTGAATCATGCCGCCCGTAGGGGCGATGATTACCGTCGCGCCAGCAACACCAGCGGCAGTTGGCTGAAGACCCTGCAAAGTAAGACTCTTCGTAATCACGACCTGCTCGGGGTAAGTGCCGGGGCAAATGTTGATAATATAGCCCGATGCTGCGGCGTTCACCGCAGCCTGGATCGTTGTGTATGCCTTCTGGCCCTTCGGCTCGCAATTCCCAACTTGAATCTGAGTTGCGGCGTGGGTGCTCGGCCCGAATAAACTTGCCATCAAGCCCATCCCTATGATCAGGCATATAGGCAGCGTTTTGATCTTTACTGACATCTTCCCTCCAGGTTGGATATGCGGCTTCACCAAGGGCGGGAGCGAACAGCCCTTAACAGAAGATAGGTTCCAGAATTATCTGTCATGAGCCTAGGCAATTTGGCACCCATTGCTATCGCTTTCCGGCGCCCGCCCAATGTTCTATCCCATTCTTTTGCAGCTAGTTGGAATGAGCCCTCTGCACAGCAACTTTGTAATGGCAATGAGTTGCACATATGTGGCAAATAGCTCTTTCAGACGGCAAAGGAAGGCTCTCTGAGGATGAGAACTCGCAAACCGCCAATCGACATACAGGACGGCAACGATTGCGTCGTTCATCGTTCATGGGGCGACGCTTCTTGTGGGATAGGTAATTTTTGGTGATCCGACCTTCGCCGTGTACCGGGCGGAATTTCAGTCGACTCTTAGACAACGTTATGAATCGGAATTGCTTAGCTCGCAACAGATCCCCAAGGGTCGATGTTCGGGGATAGTGTTACGCGCGCCCGCTGGTCCATGTCTCATCATTCCTTCAAGTTGAGAACTCGAATAGGAATTCTGTGAAAAGAATTGCCAACACTCATGTTGGCAGTACATTGACCAAGATCCCATAGATGTAAGGCTTTATTTTTCAGTTACCTACAAGCATATCGCTTCCCAGAGCGTTGGCAAGCTGCTTGCTAGCTTGGCAAAGCAGCCGTCGCTCACTACACTCTTGACCGCGCGAAAGGGAACTTAGCCACGCTAGTTCCTGTCGTCGACATGAGTGGCAAGCCAGGATTTGATTCAGCGAAAACATCCAAAAGGGGGGATTCTGTGAAATCAAAGGTTTGGATTCTGGGAGTACTCTTACAAGTGGCGTTGGCCACGACAGTGTCAGCTCAAGGCTGGACCAACCTCGGGGGCTTTCCTACTGGGAAGGTCGTACCCGCGGCGAGCAAGAACAGTCCGACGAATGCGACGCCCCTTTGGCGCCAATGGAACAAACCAGTCTATAGTCCAGTCGACGGCGGATTATTGACTTTTCTCGCAAATCCAGCGTGTTGCGGTGGTGTATACACCAACGCTGTATACGTCTATCGGGTAGGCAGCCCTACTCATTGGCAGATGATGTTTTCGCACATGACCGATGGACGTGGGTCACATCAGACCATCACAGCGATCAGTCGCTCGAATGGTACGGTCACGTTGACGTTGGCATCTCCACTTTCTTTACCCTCGGATCCTACTCTCGATATTGCCATCGGAATTACAAATGTCAGTGACCCCAGTTTTAATGACACCACGCCTATCCTGGGAACTTTGATCGATCCACTTCATCTTTCTTTTCAGCAGACTGGGTTGCCAAACTCGACACCGACTTGCACTCCGGTAGGCAACTGTGGATTGGCTTGGGGAGCCTTCAGTGGGCCTGATGCTCCGGCCGATGGCCACCAGTATCACCTGAAAGCTTGGGATTCGAGCCGTAACCTTTTGTGGGAAGGCTTTGGCACTCAAGCCACCTGTGTGAATTCTGCTGGCGTTTACGGCGGAGATTGCGGAGGAAGTGACTTTTACCAATTCAACACACAGTCTGGCGTTGGCGTGTTCACTCAGATCTGCGGTCTCTTTACTACTCCCTGTGGTCCTCCACGAAATCAAGAATCGACCCTCGTTTATGATCCTGTAGCTGACGTGTTGATTCATGTTGCGGGGCTATATAGCTCGACAGCAAGCGCTCAAACTTGGGAATATGTGCCATCCACAAATACCTGGACGGAGATCTGCACCGATCCCGGCCTTCATGTTGCTCATCCGAATCCCTGCCCGATCCCGCAGCTAGATGCCCCTGGCTTGGTATACGACCCTGACTTGGGGGCTTCAGTGCTTTTTGGCGGGCTGCTCTCGAATCAGAAGGGAAAGCCCCTCAATACGACGACTTGGCTATTTAGCTCCTCGACTGGCACTTGGACCCAAGCCACAACAACAGCCAATCCGCCTGGGGTGAAGTTTCCGGTGATGGACTATGTACCAGGATTCGGCGTTGTACTAATTGGATACGAATCCGGTGGGGCGCACGTTTGGGCCTTTGAAGGAGATGAGAACTGGCACGATTTGGGTATCACGGGCGGACCCAATCTTGCGGCAAGCCCATCGTTTCAGAGCTTCGGCGCGTTTGATCAGACAGCCGGCCTCTTCATCGTGTTCACAAAGAATCCGGACGTAACCATCTGGTCGTTGCAGCTTCCTCCGCCGAGCGCTAGTTCCCACGTTCCTTAGGGTCAAAGAATGAGTCTGGTCAGAGGCTTGGATCACAGAATTTTCGGAGTAACCAACAGCCCTTGGCCGGACGTATGTCGGCTGAGCTCCGTCGTGAGTTTCTTGACGGAGCTACCACCGACAGATATAGTCGCTGTGTCTACATGTTGAGTGTTCTTCGCAAGAAGGCAGCCGACCTCCGCGATCGGTTGCGCGGTCGCGACCAGTTCGATGCCTCGCTGGGCGTGGACACTTCGGGAATTATCCGCGTCGTGGACACGAAGAGCCCGAATCGTGTCCACGGCGCTCGCTATCAGCCCTGCAATCCCGAAAATCTCCGCTGGGCCATCGAAAGTGCCCATGCAGATTTGGCGAACTTTGATTTCGCAGACATAGGCTGCGGCAAGGGTCGCGCCCTCGTTGTCGCTTCCAAGTATCCATTCCGGAGGCTCATCGGCGTGGACTATTCCCTTCCCTTCGTCGAGACCGCTCGCGAGAACCTAAAGCATATCGGTGCAAGTGAGCGATCTGAATTGCACTGCCAGGATGCTGTCTCTTTTCGCTTCAAATCTCAGGCGACATTCCTTTTTCTCTACAATCCTTTCAGTTCCAGTCTCCTCGATGCTGTGCTGCTTCACCTCAGGCAGGATGTATTGGATCGTGGATTCCCCGTTATAATCATCTATCAAGGACCCAGACCGCAGGAGATTATCGCCACCGGGTGGGCGGAAAAAGTCGACCAACGCTCCTCGACATCACTATTTTTTGTGCGCTCGGGCTAATACATTAGTGTCTCCGAGAAATCGCATGCCATGAGAACCGGCAGCCACCAACTCGTAAGCGCCCGCCGTATTCTGATCTCATTCCTATTTTGTCTACATTTGCTCGGTATTGGGAAAGGCGCCTGGGGACAAGGATGGAAACAAGTGGGGAGCGCGCCGTTTCCGCCCATCGCAGCTAAGAGTGCCTATGAGCCCACGAACGCCTCTCCATTCTGGCGAGGCTGGCAGAAGCCGGTCTACGACACGCTCAATAAAAAGCTGTTGCTCTATCTTGCAAACCCTCCGTGTTGCGGTGGAACGTTTAGCAATGCCCTCTTTTTCTACGACACGAACTTGAACACTTGGTCGCTCGCTTGGTCGCATATGACGGTGGTCAACACGGGTGGACCGGCCGATGCCGAGAGCGCACCCGCAGACCGGCATCCCTATCATTGGATGGCTTGGGATTCGACTCGCAACGTGCTCTGGACTGGGTTCGGATCTGGCCAGGTGGGCGGCGCGGCAGGCGAATGCGGCGATTGCGCAATCAGTGACCTCTATAAGTTCGATCCCAGCCATGGGCAGGGGGTGTGGACGGAGATCTGCGGCAAAGGCATGTCGGCATGTCCGCCAGGCGTTATTCAGGAGAGCGCAGCCGCTTACGATCCTTCGGCCGATGTCGTCGTGATGTACGGAGGATTGCAGGGAGGATCGCCTACGGCGGACACGTGGCTCTATTATCCTGCAACCAATTCCTGGAAGAAAGTGTGCGGCGAGCGCGTGAAATCCTGCGGCACAATGCCTCTCAATGGCCATTCGATGGTCTCGATTGGCGACGGCAATATAGTCATGTTCGGAGGAAAGAGCGGCGCTGACGGTCTGCAAAATGCTACCTGGACGTTCAACACGTCCACAAAGAAGTGGACTAGGCTGAATTCGAAGCTTTCTCCGCCAGCCACGAAATTCCCGCCCATGGATTACGATCCTGCGCTTGGGAAGGTCATTCTTATCGGCAACGAGCAGAACGGTCCCTCCCATGTTTGGGCTCTTGATCCCGCGAGCCGGGAATGGACGGATTTGAACGTTCCGCCAGGACCGACGATAGACCCGAATGTGCCGAAAAATTCCGTGGGAGCTTTCGACGTTGCTGCCAATCGTTTTGTACTGTTCACGAGTAAGGGATACCCGGACCCGGGCACGATCTGGACTCTATCATTGCCAGGTCCCGGACAACGCAACAGCCCCAACGTATCAATCCCGCCAAAGGGCAGCCCGGAGTCATCCCGTCCAAGTCCGGTCGCTGCGAACGTCCGCAACGAGGGCACCGCTACTTCACTCACCGACCGCGCGCTTCTCGAAAGCCCTACTCCCGGCGCAGCTGGTTTGGACCCAAGACCTCCGACAGGAATTGACCGTGACAGTGGCAGCGCAACTCGCGACAGAAGCGATGCGGGAGGAAGCAGCCAATTGAATGTGCCCTTGATTATTCAAGAGGCGATTTATGCAGGAGTCTCGGGAATTCGCCGCAGTGAGGATCCCGTCACCGTGGGAATACCTTTGCCGGATTCTGCGGGCGTCAATAGCGTTTCTCAATTGGGACTCAATAGTGCTTCGGTCGGTCAATTTCGTGTTCTCGGTCGCTGGCCGTCGGGCAACGTCAAATGGATATTGGTTGACACTCAGGCAGATGTACCAGCCGGCGGAAACAACAGAAGCATCGCTCTTACCGCAGGAAGTGGTAACTTCGGGGGAACCAATCTTGCCCTGGATGATGGTGCGACCATTACCATCAACACAGGAGCGGCTAAATTCACGATAAAGAAAGCCAATTTTAATCTAATCGATGTTGCTGTAGTGGACGGCCGGACTCTAGTTTCGTCCGGTAGTAGTGCCGGCCTTGTTGTAGTCGGACCCGCGCCTGGCGACACAACATGTCCCTGTTCCACGATCTATTCCAGCTCTAATGATGCGGATTCTACGGCCGTGATTGAAGAGAACGGTCCTGCGCGGACTGTCGTCAAGGCCACTGGCCAACACAAGGATTCCACCGGCAATGCCTACATGCGTTATACGGTGCGCATGCATTTCTACAAGAATCGCAGCCATATCAAAATTGTCAGCCAGTTGCAGAACGCGGACTACGGACCGTCTAAGAGCATTGTTTCTGCCTACAAAGGTTTCTCTGCTTACGAAGCTCGGCTCGCTTTGTCGCTGGGCACGCAGCGGTCTTTTTCTTTTGGGACCGTGGGTTCCGCTCTCAAGTCTTCTTTCAATGCGGATGAAAACGCTTATCTCTACCAGGCCTATTCAAACAAAATGGAAGACTGCGGCTGGAATGCCCCCGACAGGCGGCCGCAATTCGCTCCCCGCTCGTATATTGCCCGAACTCAAGTAGTCAAAGCATCCTGCAAATCCGTGTGGTCGTATGCACAGGAGGGTTATCAGATTGTTCAGGGAACCTCGACCCTAGCAAGGGGGTCGCGTACAGAATATCCGGCCGGCTGGGCAGACCTTTATGACGCGAGCGGCGCGGGAATCGAGATTGGCGTCTACCAGATGGCCGGCTATTGGCCCAAGTCCTTACAGTTCATGAATGGAGGCAATGAAGTCCGCATCGGCATTTGGCCGGATCAATCTCTGTTTGTGACCGGGGGCGGACAGCCGTATTTTCAATCCTGGCCTCAATATTCCATTCACACGCTATACCTTGACTTTCACAGTGCGGCCCTGGCGAACCCTTCTAATGAGTTCGACAAGTTCCAATACAACCTAATTGCGCGAGCTCCACGAGCACAATACAGCGAGTCAGGCGTGCTCCCTTTTGCGCTCATGGATTCCAAGCAAGAGGATGACTACTACAAGTCTCTGCACATGTGGTGTTGCATCGAGGACATTCCTTTCCCCCATGTTTTTCGTCACTACGCCTGGGCTGCCGGAGGTGGCGGGAATCAGTCGGAATTTCGTTGGGCGAACCTAATGCTGTGGCTCCAACGAGGATTTACGGCACGTTACATCGATTCGGCCAATTTCTATCTTTTTCAAACCGAACAAGTCTTTCCCCGTTCCGACTATAAGAGTTCGGCGGCATTTCATTGGCGCGATGCCTCTGTGCCCGAATCTGACTTCGACAATGGTGGGTCTCCCTCAAACATCAAATCTCTGAACAATAATTTGGGATGTGACCCGGGTGAAGCGCAATGCGGTCGAAACTGGATCGATGACCAGCACGCACACTGGTACGGCATGATCGACTATTATTTTTTGACCGGAGATGAATCGATCAAAGATGCGATCGAAGCGGGGGCCAGCGACAAGTTCGGAAACCCGAAGGTCCAGTACGTACAAAAGGGGTTGTACTGGGCGGCCCGCAACATCGGCGAGGCTCTCATTAGCGACGCCCGATTATTTCGATTTTTGAGTGCGATAGGAGATTCCGCTACTGCTGCTGATGCACTCATCGCCGGCGACTTGACCCTGCAGAACCAGGTTTGGCCCGATTTGCAAGTATCGGGATTCGGAACAGCTCCGCAGGGAGTGAGTCGCACTCGCGGAGCGGCTTGGGGTTGTTGCGGGACACCACGATGGGCAAAACCGTTTCAGTTGGGCATCCTTAACCAGGGTCTTTGGGAGTATCTGCAGGTGCAGGGAACCACTTGGCCAAAGTATCAGGAGACTTTCGACTTGGCCGACGGGATCGCGAACTTTGCCTTGAGCGAAGGCTGGAGGTCGGGGCCTTTCCAAGACGGCTGCGATGGGGGTACGGGGCTGGCGTACCAAATCCTGCTAGATGAGCCAAACAATCCGTTGACGGCAAGTTGTGATCAGACCGTCTGGTTTAACTTCTATGTCGCAGCGAAGTACACGGGCGATCCGAATGCGTGGAATGGTTGGAAGGCAAAGTTCCCTCAGCAGCTGAAACGGCTGGGTGGCGGCCACAACTACTTCGACGAATACGGAACTATCATTATCGGCACGATGGTCGATGAAATACTACGCCCGCAAGTGACCACTTTGGTTAATGTTCCCGTGAAAGTTCAAGACCTTGGCAACGGCTCGGCGTCATTGTCATGGACCGTTCCGGCGGGAGCACTTAGTTACCGCCTGAAGTACTCAAACAAGAAGATCGTGGAGTGGCTGAATTTCGATCCGCTAGAAAACAGTTTCGGCCTGGATCCCACCACGAATGTGCCCTGGTTTGCGGCCCCCGATATCAACAGCGCGCCTGCCCCGGGCGCGCCCGGAAGCGTACAGACGTTCCCCATCACCGGCCTTGATCCATCCAAAACTTGGAACTTCGCATTGAAGGCCTATGTCAATAATTGAGAGATGCACTTTAGCGAACCACTGGACTATCCTAGGTAAGGGCAGCCGCTTATTTTACGATTCTACGGTCGACCGTGTGATAGCGTTCATCAGCTAGACATTCGACGCTTTTTTGTCGTGCCACCTGATGGACAAAGGAAAAGCCCACGTTTGGCGCCTCGCTTCCTTGGGATTGCTTAGCCATCCGTAATCGTCTCTCCCCGTCCGACTTGATTTTCGTTCTTGCTGGAAGGCCCGAGCGCAAAGTGTACGGTCTACAGTTATTTCATGAGGGGTTGGCACCGCGACTAATTTTAAGTGTCGGGCGATTCGAAGTCCGGCAAACAATCTCTCTTGGATTTCAGGACTTGAACCTCCGCGAACTCGTGGCTCGCACTCCGCCGGCACAGCGTCACTTCTTCATCGAAATGGCTGGACGATCGAGGCAAGTTTCACTGGCAGGCATGGACCGCAGCGGCACTTTTTCCGAACTTACGTCCTTCGCTCACCAACTACAGTCGAAAACGCCTGGCACGCTGCTGGTGGTTAGCACGAGCATCCACCTGCGCCGTGTCCGGTGGTGTTGCCAAAGAATTGAAGGTTTCGCTCGCTGGAACATTCGCTACGCGGCGGTGCCGGAAAAATTGAGTCCCTTCCGCCGCGAAAGATGGTGGACACGGCCTGATCATTGGCTATATCTTAGCGCCGAATACGGAAAGCTGGCGGCCTATTCTCTGCGTTACGGCTGACGAACTTCCATCCGGGAATCTGGAATTTGAGGTCGTTAATTTCGATCACGGGCTAAACGCTGGATTTCCGCAATGTCTGCTTGGCAAGCCTCTTAAGTTTTAATCGATCTAACACGTCACTGATACCTTCGGACACAAATTGACTTGCCCGGTGAGTGTTGTAGGCGATAGAGGAGCGAAGGTTGCGTCTAAGCAAGTAGACGTCACAATCGAGAAAGGAAGTGTTGCCGAATACCTTCTTATGCCCGCCTGAACGCCGGCCCAGATCTACCACGACCGGGCGGTTATGGGCGAAAATATCCTTGAGCATCATGAACTGAAGAACCGTGCCGACGTTGTACTCTCCCCAGTCCTGATCGTAGCCCGTGTTCACGTAGTAGCAGCAGCGATCATCCTGATAGCAAATCGTAAAGGCCACCGGTACGCCGCGGCATCGCAACAGATAGGAACGGAGCCAATTCTTCCCGGCCAGAAACTTCAGGTTTTTCCGCCAGCGTTCCAGATCGCGCAGACCCAGACCGAGAAGGTGCCATTGGTAACTCTTCTGCGACACTCTGACAGCCTCCTCTAGGAAGCCGTCTACTTGATCGGCGGAAGTCGCGCAAACCAGTTGCAGCTGACCATCGCTTTCCTTTTCTAATCTCGCGACCCGGCGCTTCAGCGTGTTGCGATTCTTCGGCGTTAGCTTCTGCATGTACTCTTCGTGCGATTTGGGAAGGTCGATCATGATCCGCCTGTCTGGTTTCTCTGGCAAGTAGCGGATGAATCTCTGGGAAATCGCGGGGCTCTTCTCCAGGTAGTTCCACAGGAACGAATTCAGGGGCAACCCAAACACAAAAAGACCATCGATTTCCGAGCCAAGTTTGTCGGTCTCTTCTATCAATGCGGCATAGGCTTCTTCGTTATCCGGAAAATGAGGAGCGCCTAGTAGCATCAAGCATCGAAGCGGAACTTCACCTAGCTTCAACTCACCAATGAAACAACGCAGAGGCCTATTCTGTATCAAAAAGGGAGCATAGCCGCTGATCGTACCACCGCCATTGCGAAGAACGTAGGCGCCGGCTTGGTCCAGTTCGTCTTTGCGAGTGTGCAGAATCCACTCCAAGTCCTGCACCACGGTGATCTCCTGATGGCTTGCTTTGAAGGCCTTATACACAGGAAGGATCTGCGCCAAATCGGCGCCACCGACTTTTTCGCAGCGCATGTCAATCCCCCTGAAGAATCTTGTCAGTGGAGCTCGCGTCCTCGCACTCTGGCTCCCGGGGATACAGGCGAAGCAAGTCGCTTTCTCCTACTACCCTATAAATGCGATCAATATCTTCTGTGCTCAGATCCGATTGCCAGCGCATGGCGGATCGAAGAGGGTTCTTGAACACGCTATAATATCTCTTGTCTTCTGCCGATGTACTATTCTTGACGAAATCGGCCGTTACATTACCCCAGGAAAGGCCACAGAATTCCATCACACGCCTGGCATGTTTCTCCGGCTCGGCGCAAATATCCTCGTATCGGATGCTCATGCAGCGATCAATTCCTTCGGTGTCGTTCAGAGCTTTTTCGTACAGAATCACCCATCTCCAGGCTAGGCGCTCGGTGGGGTGCATCGACATCAACTGGTCCAGTTTTAAGCGGTGACGACGCGCTGCTTCCGTGTTGAGCAGGATCTCGAACATCCCATAGTCCTCGCTTGGTGGGTATGCGAATTTCCGTTGCGCCTCTCCTCTCAATACCGATGCCACATGGCCACACGGATGGCGCAGCAGGATGATCGCGTGAGGATTTTCGAGTACTCGCACAAACACACCAAGGCGGCCGATGGAGCCCACCGACTTCCAAACGATGGAAAGGTCAGGGAACTTGTCCCAATCTACCATGGAAAAGATCGGGACGTTTAGGTGGGCGGCCGATGCAATTTTTGCTGCTTTCACGTTCCAGTCGTACAACTCCGAGACTACGCGCGAGCGATAAACCTTGGGGAATTTCGGTTGCGAGCCAACCACGTGTGGTTTGGTGATATTGAGTAGGCGGCTGGCAAAAGCCTCGGCCGCCGGTCGCAGTGCTTGCGATTCTGAGATGTTGGGCGCTAGCGGCATACTTTTTAAGGTCGTGCCACGGTCCGGTTCGTGGCGGTACACGGTATGCGGGTCACTGTCCAAGATCTTGGCGACCCAAGTCGTGCCAGAGCGTGGAAGTCCCATAAGAAGGATGATATGACGATTCATTTGTGCCCCGGTCGGCCAACCATTCAGACACCTGCTCTGCAAGCATTCCGCTTACCAATGCTTGGTCGACATAGCTTTGATCCTCCAGCGCGGAGAAGTATATATCACACTGTGTCTAAATGACATAACCGGGCAAATTTGGGCCTCGAGTTGCGCGCCTCTGGCCCCTCAAAAGGTAAAATCGCTTCCGGACTGCCTTGGCCAGTCGCGCAAGATGAGCTAACTCTATTATTTATAGTATATTACGCGTGCATCAGTTCGTTATCAGCAGAACATCATCCACACGGAAAATTACTGTACGCCAGGTCCAAACTGTTGCACACTCGAACAGTACTTTGGCTCTTTTCTGCGAAGAAGTGGCATAAACTTCCTGTTTTCAGGAGCTCTGCTTTGGTTAGTTGGCAGCCAGATTGCACCCGTCCGTTGCATATGTTTGCTGCTCACCCGTTTGTCATCCGGGATCGCCTTCACAATAGGGTCGAATCCTGCCTGGCCCAAGAATTGAATGCTTCGAGCGGTCAGGAGCCTACGCTGTGGATTCCGGTTTGAAAGTCTTCATCGTTAGTCTCGACGGAGCCACGTTTGATGTCCTTCGTCCTCTCATGCAGCAAGGATACATGCCCAACCTTGCGCGAATGATGCGAGAAGGTCTCAGTGCAGAGCTTGAATCCGTAATTCCCCCGGTGACCGGGCCCGCCTGGACTTCGTTTATGACCGGAAAGAATCCTAGCAAACATGGTGTCTTTGAGTTCAGCCGATTCGACGAGCAAGAATATGCTTGGAAACTGAACAACTCTCGGTCCATTCGCGGCAAGACAATCTGGAATTTGTTGAGCGAAAAGGGAAAGCGTGTCATCGTTTTGAACCTCCCGTACACCTATCCTCCCTACGAGATTAACGGCTTAATGGTCTGCGGTTGGGACGCTCCTTCGGTGGAAGCGAATTTCACCTTTCCCTCTGAGCTGCGCAACGAATTGCTGAGTACGATACCGGACTACAGCTCCACGCACGACGTATGGCTTTGGAAACATGTCGCCATCAATACCGACGCCCAATTCAACCGCTTCATCGATCGACAAATTCTTGGCTTTGAGCGCGAAGTCCAGTTGACATCCCATTTTCTTGAAACGCAGGAATGGGATGTCTTTATGACTCACTTTCAGCAGACGGATTGGCTGCAGCATAAAGTGTGGCCCTACATCGCGCGGGCTTGTTCAGAAATAGACAACAAGGACCCTCGCTTGGAGAAAGTTCGAGCATGCTATCGGCGATTTGACGAGCTAGTTGGACTGCTTATGGAAAAGGCGGCCAGCAAGAACCCGGTAAAAATCGTTCTTTCGGATCACGGTTTCGGTCCAGACAACGGAAATATTTGTGCCAACTACTACCTAAACCAATGGAACTACTTGTTCCTCGAGGATGGAGCCCAACGTCCCACCAGGGATCTCTTTCGCAAGTCTCGATACAAAGCGATGCGATATCTCTATAGCGTTGCGGCCAAAGTGAAGCACCGCATACTGGACGCACGAAAATACAAGTCTTGGGCTGCATACGTACACGACAACCCGGAAGAACATCGATTACCAATCGATTGGACCAGAACGAAGGCAGCCTTGGTGACTGGAAGTGAAGTTGGATTCGTCTACGTAAATGTCAAGGGCCGAGGGCCGTTGGGAAACGTCGAGCCCGGTGCAGAATACGAGAGTCTGGTCTCGGACATCATCGACAAATTTCAAGGACTGCGACATCCCCAAACGGGGGAAAAACTATTCAATAGAGTCGCTCGTGGCAGAGACATTTACCCGGAGACGGGTGCGGGCATTCTTCTGCCGGATATTGTGTTGATCGGTGCTCACGGCTATGGGTTTTCTCTCGGCGTTTTCGATTCGGCGCCCCAGCCTCTTCCCGAGGGCTGCCACCGTCCTAAGGGTGTACTTCTTATTCAAGGCGACGGCCTGAATTGCAGAGTCCCGGATTTCAAACCTCGACTGATTGACATGGCGCCCACAATTCTACAACTTTTGGGGATGAGCATTCCGCGGGACATGGATGGATGCGTGCTTGAAACTATATGGCGCGAGCCTCAAACGATTCACTATGACGATGCGGGCGACGCCGCGTCACAACAGGTGGAGACAGGCTATAATGCGGAAGAGGCAAACCTAATCGAGCAACGGCTAAAAGGTCTGGGCTATCTCGAATAGAGGTTTTTTCCGTTTCTATGCAGGGCCGGAAATGAACTGCGCTTGCATCGCCAAACGCCGCAGGCTACATAAATCCGAATCGTTTTCGAGATGTGCTTAGACAGCCTGTCGGCAATTAAATAGTCCTACCTGTTCCAGGCTCAGACCAGCGACCATGTGGAAAGAACTTAAAAAGCTACTTAAGCACTCAATGATCTACGGCGCAGGGAGCCTGTTCGCCAAAGCTGTGGGCTTCCTACTGATTCCTTTCTACACGCATCACCTCAGGCCCAGCGAATACGGAACCCTGGAGTTACTGGACCTATCGATGAGCTTCATTTCCATGCTCATCAACGTCTGGGTGACCATTCCCCTGGTGCGATTCTACAATGATTATGAAGACGAAGAGCAGAGGAGAAGAGTCGTCAGTACGACGATGTGGATCGTTGCCGTCATTGCCGCCTCGATCTCTTGCCTGGCGCTTATCTTCGCCAAGGGGATTTCCACCGCGGTCTTAAAATCTCCTGACTTCTCTTACTATGTTCAGGTGATCGCAATTTCCTTCTTCCTCTCCTGCATCAATAGCGTCGCTTGGAATTATATCCGCGCAAAGCAGCGCTCGATCCTGATCGTCTCGGTTAGTTTCTGTGCCTCGATCGCGATGATCGTCATTAATATTCTCCTGGTGGGCTTTTTCAAGATGGGCGTCTTAGGAATCTTGTACGGCAGCTTATTCGGGAACTATGTCATCAATGGCCTGCTCACCGTTGTCACACTTCGCGAGGTTGGGTTCAGCTTCGATAAACATAAAATGAAGATCGTGGCCGCCTTTGGCGCCCCCTTGGTATTTGCGAACATCGGAGCGTTTGTCCTGAATTTCTCCGACCGGTTTTTTCTACAGCGCTTCAGTACTATCTCGGTCGTCGGCACCTATGCATTGGGCTACAAGTTCGGCTATATGCTGAGCTTTTTAGTGATCCAGCCATTCACTATGATCTGGTCCGCGCGCATGTACGACATCGCCAAAATGCAGGACGCCAGAAGATTGTTTTCCCGGTTCGGTGCTTATCTTTGCCTGGTTCTCACTACGGTTGCAATCGGCATTTCTGTGGTCATCAAGGACGTAATCGGGTTTATGGCAGCCCCTGACTTTCGATCCGCATATCGTATCGTCCCTATAATCGCCCTGGCCTACGTGTTTCAAGGACTGGGCTATCACTTCCAAACAGGCATGTTAATCGAGAAGAAATCTTCCTACCTGGGAATGGCAGGCGCTATTGCCGCCGTCTTCAATATCGCCATGAACTTCCTGCTGATTCCCCGATTTAAAGGTATGGGAGCGGCTTGGGCTACCGCTTTGAGTTTTCTACTGCTGGCCATGCTTGTTTACAGTTTCTCTCAGAAAATGTATCCGATCCCTTATAAACTCTCGAAGTTCGCGACGCCCTTGGGGCTCGGCATAGTGGCCTATTTTATTTCGACCTTAATTACGCTTCCTACACCGGCCCTATCCATCGCCGTCAAGCTCCTTCTGGTGCCCGCGTTTTGGGCGGCCCTTTATCTGCTGGGCTTCTTCGATGAAGATGAAATTGCGAAAGCAAAGTCACTATTTAACACGCTCCTGGCGCGCTACCGCTGGGGTGCTGCGATGAGTTCTGGAGGATAGCGAAAGGTTCGGTCGACGCGCGTTTATGACCATACAACACAAGAAAAGCCTGGAGCTTTGGGAAAAATACGGCCGCTATCTAGTGATGGCCATGCCTTATGCGGATGGTTTGATCGGAGAAGCTCACGGCTGTACATTCACGGATATAGACGGAAACGAGACGTTAGATTTAGCTGCTGGCCAGTTCTGCTCGATCTTGGGGCATAGTCATCCAAAACTGGTAGAGAGAGTGGTCGAGCAGATACGTCGCGTACCTCACACGGGTAGTCAATTTTTGGCTCCTGTGGTGTTGGAAGCCGCAGCAAAGTTTGCAGAAGTGGCTCCCGGCAAGCTAGAGCGCTGCATGTTTTTTTCTACCGGCACCGAGGCGAACGAATGCGCTATCTCGGTTGCCAAAATCTGCACCGGGAAAAAGGGCGTCATCGGATTCGACCGTGGATACTATGGGCTGTCGCTCACCACTAAGAGTCTCACTTCGATTTTTGGCGGCCGTATTGGAGATAGCCCCTGCGTACCGGAAAGTTATCATCTGTTGGCACCTCACTGCTTCCATTGCCCGGTAAACAGTCATTTTCCGGAGTGCGATATTCTATGTCTTCAGAGCTCGCTCGAATCCAGCGTTCGTGCGCCCGATGAGATCGCTGCTGTCATCATCGAGCCCATCCTGTCAGCCGGAGGCATGATTGTGCCCCCTCCTGGCTATCTAAAAGTGCTCAAGGATTTCGCTCACCGGCATGGAGCCATGCTCATTGTGGACGAAGCGCAGACAGGCTTCGGCCGTACGGGGAAATGGTTCGGCGTGGAACATCATGGAATCGAACCAGATATCTTAGTCATTTCGAAAGGTGCCGGCGGCGGCTTCCCTGTTTCCGGTTTCATCACCACTTCCGAAATTGCCGACCAGCTTGAGAAGGAAGGCTTTAGTCACCTCGCCAGTCACCAGTTTGATCCGCTTTCTGCGGCTGCGTTTTCGGCACTGATTGACATCATTCGGGAAGAAGGTCTCGTGGAAAATGCCGCTAAGACCGGGGCGTATTTCAAGGCTCGACTTGGAGAGCTCAAACAAAAGCACGCTATTATTGCTGATGCCCGCGGCGAAGGTCTGATGCTCGGCATGGAGATTGCCGGCAATGGTGCCGGGGGGCGCAGTGATGCGGAGTTGACCCTGGCCATTGTGGCGCTCTGTAAGCAAAATGGAGTGCACTTGACTTACACCTATTTTGAACCGGTTTTGAGGTTCATTCCGCCGCTCACTCTAGTGAGAAAAGAGGTGGATTTTGCGATCTCCGTCTTGGATGATGCGCTGAGCAAGGCCGCGCGGAAAGACATTTCGCTCGAAAGCCTCTTGCCCGAAAACCGCTACACCCGCGCATACATGGACAGACAGAGAGGAAAATGGTCGATGGCAAGAATTTTTTCTAAGCTCTATGAAACCAGCCCCGAGCGCTGGGTAAAAAAAATCAACGAGATTGTCACAAAATAACGCGACCGCAATTACGGTAAATCCAATCCAGGTCAAACATGTCGCTGCTTCAGGGAGCCCAACCAGCAATCGCGAACGATACTCCGAGAAATCTGGAGTCCAAAATGAGGCGGCCGGTCTTCGTTCTCGGCTCACCGCGCTCCGGAACCACGCTTCTGTATCACATGTTGCTCTCCGCAGGCGGTTTTGCTGTCTATCGCAGCGAAGGAAAGGTCTTCGATCTTATCGCGCCGCGATGTGGCAATCTGCGGCAGGTGGGAAACAAGCGAAAAATGCTGGATCTATGGTTTCAAACCAGAATGTTCAGCGTCTCCGGCGTAGATGCTAAGCAATTTGAGACCAAAATCCTGGCCGAATGCAACAGCGCAGGGGACTTTCTGAGAATTTTCATGGAGCAGATCGCGCGCGATCAAAATGTGGATCGTTGGGCCGAATGTACACCGGAGCACGTCCTTTACATGCCTTGGATCAAGCAGGAAATCCCGGATGCTCTGTTTGTGCACATCATTCGTGATGGCCGCGATGTCGCGCTTTCTTTGAAAAAGCAACGATGGGTCCGACCTTTTCCATGGGATGAAAATAAAGAGTTGCTGGTCGCCGGCGCCTACTGGGAATGGATTGTCGGTAAGGGCAGACACTTTGGCCGCTCCCTGGGATCCGACTATGTGGAGTTGCGTTATGAGGACTTGCTTTCTGACCCGCAATTAACCTTGCAGAAATTGGGCCGCTTCATCGGCCACGATTTGGACTATGACCGAATCCAACGGGTGGCGATCGGCTCAGTGAGCGAGCCGAACACATCTTTTGAAAGCGAGCATCAAGAAGGCGGCTTCCGTCCTGTCGGACGGTGGCGAAATTCGTTTTCGAACGATGAGCTGGCAGCGTTCGAAAAGATGATCGGACCCTTCCTGACAGAACTGCAATATCCGTTGACTTGTTCTGAGCATGGTACCCGCAACCTCTCAGGGTTGAAAACGATGCGCACTATTTACCGCCTTTGCTGGGATTCGAAGCGATCGATGAAGATCAATACGCCTTTGGGCCAGATTCTTATGAGGTCCGATCCTGCGGAGCTGTAGCACAGCGTCCTTGCAAAATAGCCCGACATCAGCGTTGCCCCACCCGCCAGGGGTTTCACAGGACCGCGATAGGAGTCTGCGCACGCGGCAGGCACGCGAGCCTCTGCGCGTCCTGCACATCTTAAACCGGCTAGAGCCGGGCGGCACCGAACTGGTCGTTCTGAGGTTGATACGTGGGCTGAATGAAAGTACTTTCGAGCAGCGACTGGGATCCCTGCGGGGAGTGGATCCGCTTCTTCAGGACACCCCGTTGCCGGGCGGCCAATTGCTGACCGCCGGAGCGGATCACACTGCTTTTCAGTTTTCGGTGTTTCGCCTTGCACGTATCATGCGCATCTATCGCCCGCACGTCGTGCATTCCAGGAACTGGGGTACCATTGAAGCTATCCCGGCCGCGCGTCTTGCCGGGGTTCCCGTCGCCATCCACAGCGAGCATGGATATGAGCTCGAGATGCTTACTGGCTTGCCAATGCGCCGCCGAATTTTCCGGCGCTTGGCCTACACCATGGCTGATGCTGTTTTCGCTGTCACGCGTGAGCTTCGTGACTATCACGCTCGACAAGCCTGGATTTCTCCGGAGCGAATTCGAGTAATTTACAACGGGGTCGATACGCAACGATTCTTTCCGCGACCTGAGGAACGCATATTGTTGCGCAGACGGTTCGGGTTGCCGGAAGGGCGTTTCATTGTCGGGACCCTAGGACGCGCGGTGGCCATCAAGGATCACCCCACACTGTTGCGCGCTGTAGAGACAATTGTGCGCCAGAACATCGATGCTCATGCTGTTCTTGCTGGCTCGGGACCGGAACTTGAACGCAATCAGAGGCTCGTTGCAGACTCTCCTGCCCTGGCGGGTCGCGTAACATTCTTGCCCTTTTGCGATGAGGTTCCCGAACTGCTCAATGCCATGGACGCATTCGCTCTGACTTCGATCTCGGAGGGCATGTCTAACACTTTACTGGAAGCCATGGCGGCTGGACTGCCGGTGGTCGCTACGCGCGTGGGGGGAAATCCGGAAGTGATCGTGGAAGACCACTCCGGCTGGCTCATTGGCCCCGGGGACTCTGAGGCGCTCGCCTCACGCTTGGCCATCCTTTCATCCCAAGAGAGTTTGCGACGACGATGTGGCGTAGCTGCACGTGAACGAATCGTCGAGTGCTTCAGCCTTAGCCGTATGCTCGAGGAGTACAGCCATTTGTATCTCGAACTGGCTGCGCGACGCGGAATCAAAGTCCTAGAGCCGTAACGAGGGAAAAAACAAATGTGCGGCATTTGCGGAATCTTCGAATTCCACCAGCCCCGGGAAATTCCCGCCGAAGTCGTGCGCCGTATGACTGACACGATTATCCATCGAGGCCCGGACGATGAGGGGATATTTCTAGGTTCCGGCATTGGCTTGGGATTCCGCCGACTGAGTATCATCGATGTAGCCGGCGGCCATCAGCCGATCTCCAATGAAGACGGCAGCGTTTGGGTGATGCTGAACGGCGAGATCTACAACTATGCGGAGCTTCACCAGGAACTCGTCAACCGCGGCCACCGCTTCTCGACTCGCTCGGACACTGAAACCATCGTGCATCTCTATGAGGAATACGGCGAAGAATGTTTTGCGCGGCTGCGGGGAATGTTTGCCATTGCACTGTGGGACTCACGCTCGCGTCAGCTGGTGCTGGCCCGCGACCGAGTCGGCAAAAAACCTTTATTCTATGCCGCAGATTCGAATCGTCTCTTGTTCGGGTCGGAGTTGAAGTGCTTGCTGGCCGGCGATTCCCTGTCCCGCGATATTGACCTGCAAGCGCTCTCGGACTATTTTTCGCTGGGCTATGTTCCAGCTCCCAAGACGATTTACCGGGCCGCAAAAAAACTTTTGCCTGGGCACTATTTGGTGGCCTCCGCAAGCAAAGTTCGCGTGGAACGATACTGGGACCTTTCCTTCGGCCAGGTCGAGCAGCGCAGCGAGGAAGAGTGGTGCGAGATACTCCGGCATCAACTCTGCGAAGCTACCAGAATGCGGCTCATGAGCGAGGTTCCTCTGGGAGCCTTTCTCAGCGGCGGTGTGGATTCGTCGTCGATCGTGGCCATGATGGCGAAAATCATGAGGCGCCCGGTCACCACTTGTTCCATCGGATTCGAAGAACAGGAATTCGACGAATCAGAGTACGCTCGCAAAATAGCTGAACAATTTCATACCGATCACCATGAGCAGATCGTGCGGCCGAATGCCCTGGAAGTACTCAACAAGCTCGTCTGGCATTACGATGAGCCGTTCGCGGACTCCTCCGCCATTCCCACCTACTACGTGTCTCAGGTGGCTCGTCGGTATGTGACCGTGGCGCTCGGTGGGGACGGCGGGGACGAAAGCTTTGCCGGGTACCGCCGCTATTACTTCGATCGCATGGAAAACCAAATGAGGGGATTTATACCCGCGCCGTTACGCAGCGCAATTTTCGGCCCGCTGGGGCGTACCTATCCCGCGCTGGCATGGGCGCCACGCTTCCTCCGCGCCAAGGCTACTTTTCAAAGTTTGGCCCGCTCACCACTAGCGGGTTATTTCAATTCCGTTTCGATTTTTCGTCCCGGAGAGAAACCCAATCTCTTTACGAAGGATTTTTGCAGGGCTTTGGACGGTTATGATTCGATGGGCGTGTTGCAGCAGTACTACGATCGCGCCGATACTCCCGATCTGCTTTCTCGCATTCAGTATGTGGACATCAAGACCTATTTAACCGATGACATTCTGGCGAAAGTGGATCGTGCGAGCATGGCCGTGTCGCTGGAGGTGCGTGCTCCGCTGCTCGATCACAAATTGATGGAAACGATCGCAACCATTCCGTCTTCTTTAAAACTGGTCGGCCGCGAGGGAAAATATATCTTTAAGAAAGCGATGGCTCCCATCCTGAAATCAGAAATCCTGGGGCGCAAAAAGCAAGGATTTGCTGTTCCCTTAGATCGCTGGTTCCGGGAGGATTTGCGCGATCTGGCACACGACGCCTTGTTTTCCTCCGATGATGGGATTTTGGATCGTTCTTTTCTGAAGAAAATCTGGGAACAGCATCAAAAGCGCCAATATGACCGGTCCGCGCATCTTTGGTCCGTGCTGATGTTCCGCAAGTGGCGCGAAACTTTTTCTGCCTAACGAAGATGGGGTTCCCAATAGAAAGGGAACTTCCGCAGAAGTCCCCTTTCTTCAAATCAACCTGTGAGCGAATAGCCTTACTGTTTTTCCGCTATGGTTATCCGCGGGTGTGCGCTTCCGCTTACCTCGTCGATGAACAAGATTCGCGTTCCATTTGTAACTGCCGGATTCTTACCAGTTGTTCCGATTCCTGCGAAATTGAAAACGAAAGCGTTCGAGAAGGGCTGGTTCGCGACCAAGCCATTCGCATGCGGTTGGCTCTGGTCACTGTGGCCATTCACGATCGTTGTGCTCGAGTTCAGAAAGCTTCCCGAGTGTGATTCGTTGGTAGTCGAGTAGTCGACATTCTCGTCAGTCCCGAATGAGTAGGCTCCGGAGAATGTCGGAGTTTTGAAGTTTGCATTGGCCGCCGACTGGAATTCCAGCGCGCCGTCGGCCGCACCACTATCGGTGCCCATTAGGAACGCGGTCACTTCACTCACCCCCTGAACGATATAGCCTACCGGCGAATCGGTGCCCACACCGGTAAACGTGATCCGGCCCGTGCCGATATCAACCGAGTAGGTAGCCGCACCGCGCAGGATGTTCGTCGTGCTGCTGACGCCTGCTTCGTCGTTGAATAGAGTTCCAGTCACGCCGCCCGCATTCTTTCCGTCAAACGTGAGCACGCCAATCATTGCTCGCGTTCCCGGATTGCTGCCTGACCGGCTCGTAGCGGTCTCGCGGAGTAGGTGGCTCCCCGCGAGCGTACCATTGTTAAACGGCCCTGCTGAGGCGAGCGCTTCTCCGCTGGTGATTTGATTCGTCGCGCTAACCTGGTCCACACCCGCGAGAATCACTTCGCCGCTGCTCACCATATAGGCCGCAAACGTAAACGGCGTGCCGTCGAGCGTAGTGTTGAACGTTCCGCGCCCAGTAGTCGATCCTGCTGGAATGCTATAAGTCCCAGCCAGCTTCGAACTGTTCGCGGTCAAAGTGCCCGCATCGTTGCGATCGAAGTTGCCGCCCAGGATGTTTCCTTTGCCGTCTGCCGTCAACGTGCCGGCCAGAGCAACGTGTTCTCCTGCGGCTCCAAATCCTGAGAGGCCGAAGGCGTAGCTGCTGGCAAACTTATCGTTTGAGAACGATGACGCATCCTGAGCGCGGATAATTCCAGAGCCACGCGTCCCCTCGCCAGTCTTATCGTCGAACTCGATGATGTTTCCTTCCGTCGGTGCGCCATTGCTAAACGCGGCCACCGAGTAGCGGAACGTCTGCTGTCCCGCTGCCGTGGCAACAACCATGCATCCACGACCGTCCGCGCCTAGCGTGTATGAGCTTCCGCTGGGATCGATCGAAAGATTCGTTTGTGGTCCCGTTCCCGCTCGGTTGATGTCTTCGACTCCCCCGGTAATTTTCCCGGTTCCGTCCGCATGGAAGCTCCCCGCGACAGCCACCCCGCCATTCGCGTCAAACCCCTTCATCAGATATGCAAAGCCTCCGTTCATCGCCGATTCGCGCCCCGTGGGACATGACGCAGCAGCGGCGGCATTAACAGTTATTGTTAGGGAAATCGTATTAGTCTCTTCCGGCGATTCTGAATCTCCCACTTCGACTTGGAAATTGTAGGTACCAGCCATTGTTGGTGTGCCGACGATTAGCCCATTATTGCCGGAGGAGCTGATCTCGAGACCGGGGGGTATCGTGCCCGGATTGGAATTTGGAGGTCCCCAAAAGTAGGGGGGCACCCCACCTGTGGCTGTTAACTGGAAACCACCGCCATTGGTGCCGTATTCCGAATTAACAACTCCATCAGGTAACGTACCAGGCGGGTTGATAGCCAATGTAGGCGTCGCTTGAGCAATCGTAATCGTGCACTGCAAACCCGGAGATATTTGGCCTACGATATCCGTCACGTATACAGTGAACGGGATTGTACCGACTTGCGATGGTATTCCGCTGAGTATTCCGGTTGCAGGATTCAAGTTTAATCCTGTTGGCTCTCCGTTTTGGGACCAGGTAAAAGGACTCCCCCCTGTTGCAGTGAATGTTGCGTTATAGCTTACTCCCGCGGTGCCTGCCATTAAGACGCAGGGGGTAGCATTCCCGGTGGGACACTTCACCGCAGGCAGTGCTGGGTTACTAAGCGTGATGGTGTACTGCTGGCTCGCTGTGCGCGCGGGATTGTTTGAATCTTGCACTTGCACGGTAAACGTGTAAGCACCAGTCGATTGTCTTCCTGGTATACCGGCAATAGTCCCTTGGTTATTACTGGAAGTTAAGGCAAGGCCCACGGGCAGCGCACCGCTTACTACCGAATAAGTAAGGGGAGTAGTTCCTCCGGATGTGCTGATCGTCGCTCCGGCATAGGCTTGGCCGATCGTGGCAGTCGACGGAATGGTGGTCGTGGTGATTTTCGGCGCACCTGCGGTCGAACTGCTGCTACTTATACAGCTTGAGAGAGCCACCAGTGAAATAGTAACCAGCGCAACTGTAGCGAACGCGCGAAAACGATTCATCACTCCTCCTGAAAATTCTGCCACGAGCGCTACCGAGCGTGGTTCTAGCAAGTAGTCTAATGAGCTTGATCCATTCCTCAAGTCGGGGCGGGGAGTCCCGTGCACGCCTAGGCAAAATCCTACCACAGAAAACGGGAAACGGATGATGATCTTTTTGATAAGTGCACGGTTTTCGCCAGGAGTCCTTATTTCAACTTCGCGTATCCAGACTTGGCAGCGATGAAGATGGGGATCTCCGGGTCGGCGTCCTTCCACAGCGTGAGGAAATCCTGATAGGCAGCACGCGCTTTGGCCCTGTCGCCCTGCGTCGCGTAGGCGCGACCCAATTGCAGATGCGCAAGTGCGCCGATCAGGTCGTTCTTTACGATGCCTCTGTGATCGAGAATTTTCTGAAATTCCCCCGCGGCTTCGCTTCCTCGGTTAGCAACCAGAAAGGCCTCACCGCGAAAATAGGCGGGACACAACGTCGGGATAAATGTGTCAGGCCTGGACGACCCAAGCTCGAAGGGGTGCTGACCTGAAGAATTTCAATCGCTTTCAACGCATCCTTGTGATTGAGCGCAACCTGGGCATGAATCATCGGCAACCATATCAGTTGCACGATGGTATCGTCGGGGAAAGTATAGCCGCACCTTCGGCGAGAGAAGCTTGCTCCGTCCGGCGCGTATCCTCAGCGCGGCGCAGTATCTCCCCTTGGTCTCCGGCTGATTATGCGCCACAGAGGAGCTTTACGGCTGCGGGCAGAACTCCAGAAAGGCAAGCCAGTTGCCTGACTGGCCGGTCCCTGCAACAACCCTGCGTGAGTCTCAACTATCTCCCGAACAACTTCGCCGAATAGGCTTGCCTCGCTTTGCTCGGATGGTAACCGAGGGCGAAAGCGCGCCCGGAAAACGTGGCGTGCGTGACGCGTCGCCGTGCACGTCGTCCGGTACCCTGCTTTAGAACTGCATATACCTTTGGTTGACGGTAACGCTCTGGTTTTTGAATAGACCCGGGAAGGTAACTTCATTCACCACTGAGCCTACACCGTCGATTATGTTTGCTTCATAATTCGCCTCGCTGTTGCAAGGTGCCGGGCCGTCGAGAGTGCTAATTGCAAAGGCTGTGCGGAACCAGTCGAAAATCGGAGCAGGGATCCCAACATCCTGGAGTATCAAACCGTACCCGGCCCCCCAACCCCATGCGCTTTCGTCGGTTCCGCTGTAGTTTTCCGCGAACGGGGAACCTGTATTGGGGACGGCGTTGGCATAGCGTAGCAGGAGGACCCTCCTGGTTTCGCCAGAAGTGTTCTTCAGCTCCATCGTAATCTTGGCGTAGGGATTGGGGCCCGGTACCAAGGTAAACGTCTGAGTCAGCATCCATACTCCGTCGCTTGTGCTCCGCTCGATTTTAACAGAGGTTGCAGTCTGCGAAAGCGTGGTCGGCGCGTTCCAATTTCCGCTATCGCCGTCTCCTGCATAGTCCCAATACGCTGTGTTTGCGTTAGTAACGTCACAAATGCCGTAGCCTTCAAAGGCGTTGCTGCCCCCGGGGCTAAGCTGTTCGATCCCCGACGGGCTTTGAAACTCGGTAATGTTGCCGTTCACCGTTACACAGAACTGCAAATAGGTATAGCCGCTGCCGGTGCTGAAGGTGTAGCTACAGGTATCGGTGGCGTCAGGACTGGCGTTGCTTTTCGTTTTTAGTTGCGATTTGGCGCTGCCTGAAGCGTCGGGCAAGACTGCCTTTGCCGTTACCGATTGTCCAGGAGAGTAGCGCTGCATCGGAGGGCCTGGAGTTGCAGCATCTCGCTGCGCGAGCGCGGATCCCGCGGACAACGTGAGAGCTACGAGAAACGCCAGGGGAAGGACCCAAATTTTGAATTTCATGATTTTCTCCTTTTTCCATTCGTGGTGCTGGCCCTCAAGAACATGAAGGCAAGAGAGTGTCCCCCTCATAACACGAGCAAGGTATTGGCTTTCTCGTTTGTCGTGAGCGCTCGGCACTTCCAGTTGGAGACGGTCTGTAAATCTTCCCTCTACCATTAGTAGCGGATTCTGCGGTCCAAAACCGTCATCCAGATTGGGCGTCCATGCGGAATAGTGAAGGAGGCTGCAAGTTTCGGAGTGATTAAAGCGGTGGCCTCAATGGGTCGACGCTACACTCAGGTCGAACCCAGCTTGCATTGAAAACAAAGGCTAAAACGGCTCGCTAGGGTTAATCAGCCGGAACACTGCACTGGCTAGGTTTTGACCAAAGTACATCTCCAAACAGATCGCTTCTCCCGGGGAAGCCTTGTCGAATCAATATATTGGATGGCTTCAAATGTCCAGCGCATGGACTACAGATTGTGTCAGCCTTCCTAGCCGTTTCGTGATCGGCTGCTTAGGCCATTATTCCACGAAAATTAGCACTTGTGTGCCCGTTAGTAGGTTCTAAACACCACGTTTTGCCAATTCGCAGGCTGCCGAAAACGCCTGTCCAAGGGGAAAATGCCGCCTAAGAAGCCAATAAGCGGCATCGCTGCACGTTCAATCAACCATCTTCCTGCTTAAACTCCCGTCCCAGTTGGGGTATTTTCTGGCGTCATGAATTCCTGATCGTGAATTCATGACCATTGCCGATTTTCAGCTCATGCCCTGCAATTAACATTGCCCAATTTCCTCAGGGCGCATATCTATTGAGGGCATGTCCCCATATCAATCTGCGGGCAGTGAGGAGCTGCGCTAGCGGACTGATGCACTAAATGCGAAAGAAAGAACTCTAGTAAATCACAAGATTTGAAAAATTCATCCGCCGACTCGTGGCCTTTTCCTTTGATAACTTGGACTTTCGCATCACCTCCCAAAGCCGCGTAGCGTTTCGCCAAGCTACAGCTGTTCGAAAGGGGCACCCAATAATCGGAATCACCATGGATATGAAATATCGGTACCTTGTATTGTGCCAAGCTAGATAAATGACTCACGGGACTGAACTCTTCCAAACGTTTTCTGAATTCTTCATCTCTGCCTTTCATCCCGTATGCGTCCCTAGCCTGGTCATACTGTTGAGGGGAGTCCTTGGACAACGGCCACGTTCTCAAGTCGGTTACCGGAAAGATCGCCGCTATACAGAGAACCGAATCTGCGTGTTCTTCTGCCCAATTGTAGAGCATTAAGCCACCTCTACTTTGGGCGAAGAGGCAAGGTTTTGAGGATAAGCGATATTTTTCAACCACTAGCTGGTAAAAACTCGAATAGACTTTAGTTCCCTCAGGACCGCCATACGATTCGCCTACATCCACGCCGGCGACTTGAATGCCGTTCTTCAAGAGGGCATCAAATATGTATCGGTTAACCTGACCGGGCGTATCTTTATGAATGAAAGTCGGCGCGTACCATATCCAAGGGCCCTGATCCTGAGCATGCTGAGACTTAGGGACTAGGAGAAAGGCCCGGTGTCCAGCAACCTGAAATGTCGTAATTGTCGCAAGATCCTCGGAGAAAAACTTTTGGTTTAGATTGCCGCATGAGGCGGCTCCTAGCAACGTTAGGATCAGCCCGACGCGGACGCATATGGTCACTTCTCGCAACACATCGTTTTCCGTCAGTCTAGAAATCAGGCCTAGCTCTTACCCAGTATTCCTGAAAGATCCATCCGATTAAAGTTAAGACACCCTAAGATTCGCACGCCAATGATATTCGACACCTTGTACGCTCGCGCCGCTTTGCCCGTCGCGCAGAGCCACCGAGATCTAGGTCAACCTTTTACGAGCGCTTTTGGCCGCCCGCAGCGCACATTCCAAACTCAACATTCTCGCCCACTGTTCTCCGAGCGCAAAATCCTGTCGCTGCGAGCGTACTAGGAAATCCTCGAGCGCAGCCGAATCGAGGGAAGCGGCGAGCTCCATGGTCGCCGGACGCAAGACTTCCTTTACTTGCTCTGCACCCCAGAGTTGCACGCGGGGATCAAAGTTTGTGTGCTCGGATTGAACGGCTCGTGGCAGGGCGAACTTGCCGCTTATCTTATCCAGTACTTTTCCGCCAAAGTAAGTCGCCAGAGAGAAAAATCGATAAAAATTCTTCCAGGTGACAGGCTGCGCGGGGAAGCCGTGTTCGAGTGGAAAATCTGCAATGCGCGGCGAGAATTTTGTCAGCATCTCGCGGATCATCAAGCTCCGCCAGCGCGACATCGCACGAGCCGCCAACATTGTTTCCAGAACCGAGCGGAACATAAAAGGCGAAAGACATGGCCAGATTTGATTTGTGCTGCTGGCAATACGTCCCTGCCATCTCTGCATGCGCATCATGAGGTAAGCATTGTCCATCTGAAAAGTATTCGGAAGATCGGAGATGCCTGCATTCGTTCGTTCGATAACGCCGGCAAAATGATCCACCAGATCCAGCCGCTCGCTCACGGGAAATATGGACGAATCGAATCGGTGCGCCGCGTAACGGCGCTGCGCCACTTTGTGTGCATTGAGCGGGCTACACGCGCCAATCCTGGGAAAAAGTAGTTCCCACCAATATCCGCGAGCCACTTCCCCGAACGACCCGTTAATGCTGACATCAAACTTCTTCGAGAGCTCTCGATGAACCTCTCGGATCTGCACGTAATTGACGAGATCGTATTCGCCGTCCGTGAGCGCCAAACACGTTTGTATTTGGTCGAACGAAATCTGTTGCAACGGTTCGCTGTGAAAATGCGCCAAGCCGAGCATCTGCGCAAGCTCTCGAGAGATACGAACGTCCGCGCTACCGGCGGCTCCGGATACGGCTGTAGCAAATGGCACACCGGCTCCCAGAAACGCAGCCACCAGCGCTCGGGAATCATAGCCGCCCGTCAAATCGCAAATGAGATTTCCGTATAGACCATGTATCCGTTTTGCTGCGCGCGCCATTCCTTCCCATAGAGCTTCGACGGCTGCGTCACCACGCAATGATTCAGGATTCGCATCCGTCGCTCTCCAATAACGCTCCTCGCTTTTCTTCCTACCTTCGGCGAATCGAAAAACGGTTGCTGGAGCAAGTTTTCGCACTTCCTGATAGCAGGTTCGATTTTCATAAATGATGCCAGTACAGAGGAATTCCTGACAGCCAACTAAATCGAGATGGCAATTTTCCAGGCTAGCTAAAAGCAGTGAGGAACCAGAGAGAACAATCCCATCATGGAAGGATCGCTGGAAACAGTGGCAACTTCCGACGATGTCGGTGAGTACCACTACTTCACGGCTGCGTGCATCACCGAAAATAAGAACGAAGAACCCTTCGAGTTCCTTGCCGAGCACGCTGGGGTTCGTCTCCAGCAAGCGACGCAAAAGCTGCGATTCAGATCCACTACTATAGCCTTGGGTATGGAACCAAGTGCCGCTTGCGAGCAGCCAACTCCCGCTGGATGGATCGGTGACAAGAGTGCCGCCAGAACCATTCTGTCTCGGGAAAGACGCTGCGAGAGCCCATTCGCTTTCCACAATATTGCGAGGAATCTGGTTTCTGATTTCGCGCGCGGCAACGAGACCGTTGCGGAAAATCATTTCCGCACTCGGTACCGCATCTTTTGTAGGAATCACTACGAGGAAGTTTCCCACGCCGCGTCTTTCGCCTCCGGCCCTATGGAACGTCGCATATTTTCGGGCTTAGTCGCTGCTCTACCTCGACGTGTGCACTAAGAAAGTCTTCAACCTCTTTGGCCACCAGGTTCCATGTGCGAGACGCTGCATAGCGAACCAAAACCTCGCGATCCCAGGATTTCCAAAGCGCCTTTTCGATTCCCTCTGCGATCGGCTGTACACCTTGATCCACGAGAACACCCAACTCTGGTGAAGTTAGGACCTCCGGAGCGCCCCACACTCGGGTGGCCACTACGGGCGTGCCACAGGCCAACGATTCGAGTAACACATTGGCCCAACCTTCCCGTGAACTCGCGAGACAGCTTATATTTGCGGCGCTGTACCAATTTCTCAACTCTTCATTGGGTTTGCTCCCAACCAGGAAGACACGATCCTGCAAGTTTTTCGCTCGAACCATTGCCGACAACTGGGAACGCGACTCCCCCTCACCAATGATGTACAGCCTCAGCTTGGGATGCTTTGAGGAAATCTGATCCAATGCAGGAATCAAGAACTGATACCCCTTACGGGGGATTAATGCGCCCACTGAAACAACGACCTCCGAGTCAACCGGTATTCCCAATTTGCGCCGGGCGTCTTGTTGGTCGACGGGACTGAAACGATCAAGATCGATTCCATTTCCTATGGTGGTGGAGTGACTTTCTAGGGCCCCCATCGCCACCATCGCTTCCCTCAGAGCCTCACAAACCCCGATGGTGCCCGCAGCGTTCTCCAGCGTCCAGCGAATCATCGGACGAATTAGCTTAAAAGATGGAAACAGATTCATGTCCGTCCCGCGCGCCGAAACGATAACGGGTAGGCCCAGCCGCTTGCCCAGTAGCATTGCCGCAAAACCATCTGGATAGACGTAATGTGCATCGATGCAATCGAAGGCGGCGCTCTTATGAAGCCGCCGGACCAACGGCAAACTCGCAGCGAACATCGAATATCCTTGCAGCGGCATCGAGATTTTCGGGAGCATCGGATAGCGCGGGTGGTAGACCTCCAACCCGCGGATGTTTTCGTGCACCGGAATTCGCCGCATGTTTTCCCAGCGAGGAAAAGGCAGCCAAGGAGGAAAGTACGCCACGGGCGCCACTACTATGACCGTGTTTCCCCTGCGTTCCGCAAAGTGCGCCATACGCTGTTGAACAAAAACTCCCAGCAGCGACTGAGCAGCGTTGGGAAACAAACTTGTGAAGGTGAGCACGCGCATGCTTAGTGAAATACCTTAGGACAATAGCTTAAACGCGACAAGCGGAAGCAGCTCGATACCATGCCACAAAACGACGTAGGCCTTCCTCAATACCGGTAGACGGGCGGTATCCCAACATGCGTGCGGCCTTTGACACATCCGCCCAAGTAAGCGGCACATCGCCCGGCTGAAAAGGCTTCTGTTCCCGAAGCCCCTTGCGTCCGGTCGCTGCCTCCAAGTGTTCGACCAATTCTGTCAATTTCACCGGATGCGAGTTGCCCAGGTTGAATATCTCGAACGGAACTTTTCCTGCTGCCTTCAGGTCTACATTCATGGCCGCGAGCACTCCAGCGACAATGTCATCCACATAGGTGTAGTCCCGGCCGCTTGAGCCGTCCCCAAAAATCGGAAGCGGTTTGTTCGTTTCAAGTAGCATCGTGAATTTATGGATAGCTAAATCGGGTCGCTGCCGCGGTCCATATACGGTGAAAAACCGCAGGCAGACCGTGGGCAACTCAAAAAGATGTGCGTACGTGTAGCAAAGCATCTCACCCGCGAGTTTCGTGGCTGCGTAAGGTGAAATGGGCCGCATCTCAAGTTGCTCTTCGGAAAAAGGCGCGCGGCTAGTCGCGCCGTAGACAGAGCTGGAGGAGCCAAAAATAAATCGCGCCACATCAAATTCTCGGCAGAGTTCGAGTAGGTTCACTGTGCCACCGACGTTCACCCGCTCGTAAAGCCGCGGATTCTCGATGGAAGGTCGAACACCCGCGCGTGCCGCCAAATGGATGATCACCTGTGGCTTTGCACGCCGAATTACCTCACGGGTCTTCTCAAAATCGCAGATGTCTACGCTTTCGAATTCGTAATTGCCAGAGTTTCGGATTTCTTGCAGGTTCGAATGCTTCCACGCCGGCGGATAATAGTCGTCCAAGCTATCAACGATGGTGAGCTCGCTCCCTTGACGGAGCAAGGCTTCCGCTACGTGCGAGCCAATGAAGCCCGCGCCTCCCGTCAGCAGAATTCTTGGCGAAATCGTGCTCATTAAGAAATCAGTTTAGATCCCCGTTGAACTGGATCATTCGGTGTGGCGGGGCCCCGTATCAGCAAAAAGTTCAGTGCGTCTTATCGTCCACCGCCAATGATCGATCTTCCTTGCATCGCAACAGGAATTGGGTAGCCAGCAAGCTCAAGCACGGTAGGTGCGATATCGAGCAGCTTAGCGCCCTGAAATTCGCCGCGAAGCGCACAGTTCGGAGCCGAGAGTATAAACATTCCGAATTGCGCGTGATTGCATGCGTCCGGGCCGGTATCATTCTCCTGCACATGGATGCGGCCATATCCGACGCTCCCGATCGACCGCCAGTAGAGCCCGCCGAAATGCACGATCAGGTCGGGAGCTACGTTTCGCACGTTTTTGTAGATCTCTTTGGGCTTGAAGACGAGCGAATTGAGCGGACGCCCTTTGTCGTCATTAAGAGCCTCAAAGCGGGCTTTTATTTCATCCTGAAAAGCCTCGTATTCGCTTGGTGGGATTACACCCTGCGGCTCGCGGCCCTTCACATTGAAGAAAACGCGGGCGTAATAGCCGCCTTCACTCCACACTTTCGTTTTCGCCCAATTGATCTTGAGTTTGCTGAACGGAGTAACTTCGTTCGGAAATTCTTCTACGGTGAGCAAACCTTCTCGGATCAGCCATTCGTTCACAGCAAACCCGCCGTCCAGCCGCTGCGCTCCGTGGTCGGATACAACCAACACTACGGTTTCTTCGTCCAGGAGCGGAAGAACACTGCCAATCTGTTCATCAATCCAGCGATAGTACTCTGGAATTGCGCTCTCGTAAGGACTGCCCGGTTCATACTGCAGATGCTGCTTGTCGAAATAATTCCAGAAGCCGTGATGCATGCGGTCAAGCCCGATATCGACAAAATGAAAATAGTCCCATTCATGCTCCTTCAGGAGCCAACGAACTACTTCCCACTGCTTTCTGCTCATCTCGAAGATTTCTTTCTTTAACCACGCCTTATCCTCCGTGCGGAATCCTTTCGCGTCCGTGGGGTATTCGCCCACGAGCTCGGTGATTTTCGCTTTGATGTTTGCCGGATAAGTGAACTCGCCCTTTACCGTATCGGGCGTTAAGAAGCACCCGATACTGATCCCGTTGATTTTGCGCGGCGGATAGCCCGGCGGCAGGCCCACGATAATCGATTTCTTCCCTGCGGTCGCCAAATGGTCCCAGATTGCCGGAGCTTGAATGGAATTAGAGGTCGCGAATCCAAGGCCACCGTAGGAATAGTCCGTGCGATTCCGGAAACCGTATACTCCCAGGGAGCCGGGGTCCTGGCTCGTAACCATGCACATCCAAGCGGGGACCGTAATTGGCGGGATTACGCTCTCCAAACGCCCGTGTACGCCCTTCGCCATCAAGCGGCGGATGTTTACCAACCGCTCGTCGTTGAAGATGATTTCGGGCGCAGCACAGTCTAACCCGAGTACGCAGATTTTCATCCTTTGTCCATCTGGCAGGATTTTACCTTTCCTTCGAGGTCGCCGAGAAGATCAGCAATTCCGTTGCCGTCGCAACCAAATTCCGCAGGCTGATACGCCCAAGGCCAAGGTTCTCATGTATATCATACCTTAGGAAGAAGGGCTATTCGACGGCCGCACATCTCTCATAAGAGATTACGACTTCGATTGTCCGGAAGCTATGAACAATTGAAATTCAAGAACATATCCAAAAAAATAAGGCGAGTGAAATATTTCACTCGCCTTCGATCGCGCAAAAAATTGAACGGGACCCTACTAAGCCCTGGTTGCCAGCTTCCTGCGGAGTAGCCCCGCGCCGACTAAGAAACTTGTGCCCAGGAGCAATAGAGTCGTCGGTTCAGGAGAGAGCGTTATGCTAATGTCCGTCAATTGGATGCTGGAGTCGTGTACATTTCCAATGCCGCCGATGTTGTCTTGGTTTCCAAAAATAGCGGAGGCCAATAAGGTGAAATTCATCTGCTCGATGCTCTTCGCCGGGTTCGAGCCGTTATCCACTACAAAACCCAAATCCCTCAGAAGCGTCGGATTCACGTAAGTCGCAACGACCTCTGCATTCAGCCCACCCGTGTCCGGACCGCACTGCCCTAGTTTCTCTTTCGACGACGAGCAATTTTTCATCGAAGCGTCGGGACCACGAATCACGGCACCCGTGTTGATCAACTCGCCGGAAATCAAATCGGTGTTGGCAGGAAGGCCGAAAACTGAACCGGTAATGGTGATTCCGTTCGAAGCCGAATTCGCAAAACCCAGCACAAGCTGGTCAACACCGTTTCTCGTGTAGCAGCTCTTTCCAACATCGCAGCCGCCCGTCGTGATACTTACGGCGCCGTCTGTAATCGTGAATTTCTGCCCGTCCGGCAGTTTAATGACCTCGCTAATGCCGCCTTCGGCCAGAAACGGATTGCCCACGCCCTCGGTATACGACACCGTTCCACCAGAACCTGCAAAGTCAAGCTTTTGAGTCGAGCCCGCGCGAGCCGCACTCGGCGATATAGCCAGTACAAACAACACTAGTACGGCGATGCTCAGCCGCGTCTCTAGCTTTGCTTTCATCCCGACTCTCCCTGCAGAAGTATTAAGGGAAACAAACCAAGAAACCCCCGTGCGATCCGGAGCAGTTAGGGCTCCAAATCTGATCATCTGTTGTCTCAGCATTCTAAAGCACTTATGAGACGATAAAGTTGAAGTGTGTGCAAAGCATTGCATATAATAGGACTCCCTGTGGCTCTTGGACCCACCTTCCACTAGATCCCAGAACTGAGAGGAGCCCTCTCCTCACTGGACCGCGTCGCTACCGTGTTTTTCGCCAAACCACGAAGTTTGGAATGAGAATGTCTATAAGTGGAAAAGATTGTCAGTCAATCGCGTAGATAAGCTGGGCCTGAATCGCTAAACTGCTAGGAATCAGTGTTTTATACTCTTCCTTTTCGAGACCCATCTGGACATGGATTTGCTAAAATTAGGGGGGATCACAACTAATAAGAAGTCCTGGGAAGACATGGCCCATAAGCTGAACAATTCTCGAAGAACAATTGCGGTCGACTTTGATGGAGTCATAGCCGAGTATGACGGCTATAAAGGCCCCGGCATTTTAGGCGATCCGCGTCAGGACGTGCGGGAAGCTCTGCGCGAACTACGCTCGGAAGGCTGGAAGATAATAATTCATACTACACGCGGCGAGCTCGAAATCGCAGACTACCTCAAGCGGCACACCATCCCTTTTGACGAAATCAATCAAAATTCGGATTACAAAACTGCTGGACCCAAGCCTGTCGCTGACTTGTACTGGGATGATCGCGCTGTCTCCTACTCCGGCAACGCGCGCAAAGACCTAGGCACAATCCGCAGCTTCAGAACCTGGAGTGGCCGCGAATAGAAACTGTCCGGCGCACACACTCGAACAGAGATTCCGTAAATACAGGTACGCCATTCACGAAGGCGGAAAAAAAGAGAGGACATGACTAGCAAACTTATTCGACCTCACGGTGGCAAGCTTATCAATCAAGTGCTAGAGGGGCGCGATCGCGAGCGATGGCTCGAGCGGAGCGAACAAATGCCGCGCCTGAAGTTGAACTCCCGGCAGCTTTCAGACGTTGAACTCATTGCCATCGGCGCGTTCTCCCCGCTGACGGGCTTCATGGGGCAGAAGGACTATGAGAACGTAGTCGACCATCAGCGCCTGGAGAACGGACTGCCCTGGACCATTCCGGTGACGCTGGCCGTTACCGAAGAGGATGCCAAAGGCCTCCGATCCTCCCCCGACATCGCTCTGCTTGACGATCTCGACCAAATCGTAGCGATTCTGCACCTCGAAGAGACATATCGCTACGACCGTGATCACGAAGCACAGCTCGTGCTGAAGACCAATAGTGACACACACCCCGGCGTGAAATACCTGGCGACCGTTGGAGATCACTGCCTGAGCGGTCCCATCAGCCTGCTGCGACGGCCTGATCGCGGTGAATTTACAAATTATTTGCTAGATCCCAAAGAAACCCGCTTCCTGTTTGAACACCGCGGCTGGAACACAGTGGTTGCGTTCCAGACGCGCAATCCGGTGCATCGCGCGCACGAATACATTTTGAAATGCGCTCTCGAAACGGTGGATGGTCTGCTGCTTCATCCTCTGGTAGGAGAAACCAAATCCGAAGACGTGCCGGCGGAAGTGCGCCTGCAATGCTATGTCGCGTTGCTTGATAGTGCGCTACCCTCAAGCCGCGCCGTACTGAGTTTGTACCCCGCGGCCATGCGCTACGCGGGACCTCGCGAGGCGATCTTCCACGCCATCGCGCGCAAGAATTACGGCTGCTCGCACTTCATCGTTGGACGCGATCACGCCGGCGTTGGGAATTTCTACGGAACCTACGACGCGCAGCGGAAGTTTTTGGAATTCGAGCCCGGCGAGCTTGGCATCACGCCGATCTGTTTCGACGCAACCTTCTACTGCAAGAAATGCGGCGCTATGGCCTCGGAAAAAACGTGCAAGCATGGCCCGTCGGAACGTTTGATACTTAGTGGCACCAAGGTACGTGAGCTACTCCGCGCCGGCGAGAATTTGCCGATTGAATTCACGCGGCCGGAAGTTGCGGAAATTCTACGCGAAGCTTATCGCGATAATTGAGGTATTCCAATGGGGACCCCAAGAATGAACACAAAGAATAAAGGTTTTACGTTGTGGTTTACGGGTTTGCCGTGCTCCGGCAAATCCACTCTGGCGGAGATTATTGCTCCGGAACTCTCGCGCCGAGGCCGCGGTGTCGAGATTCTCGACGGCGACATCGTTCGTACGAACCTAACCAAAGGGCTCGGATTCAGCAAGGAAGACCGCGATGAGAATATTCGCCGCATCGGCTTCGTTTGCGGTTTGATTAGCAAACACGGCGGAATTGCCATCTCTGCTGCGATCTCGCCCTATCGCTCGGTCCGAGACGAAGTCCGTTCGAAGATTGAGAACTTCGTCGAAGTGTTCGTCGATACACCGCTCGAGCTCTGCATCCAGCGCGACGTGAAGGGAATGTACAAAAAGGCCATTTCCGGCGAAATGAAAAACTTTACCGGAATCAGCGATCCCTATGAGCCGCCGCTCCATCCTGAAATCGTGATTCATACCCAGAACGAATCTGCGGAGGAGTCCGCCGCTCGCATTTTAGGACGCTTGGAGCGGATGGGCTTGGTCGAGCCCGCGCACGAGCCGGCTTACACCTCGGCCGAAGCGGAAAAAATTCGCGCACGTCTCGAGAAACTGGGCTACATCGAGAAGTAAATCTTCATGCATGTCCTCAGCATTGTCGGGTAGGCGTTTCGATTCCCGCCATTCACTTTGCTAGCCATCTCCACGGGCTGCTCCCGCGGATGGTACCTGAGGGCGTCATCGCTGCGGCGCTAATGGTCATGGCGTCCGCATCATTTGGTTCTGAAGCGTGCTTACTACAGTCGAGGCGCTCGAATTCCGTCCAATTGTCGGCGGAACGCGCGGGAACCAATCATGGGGCTCTTTTTTCAACGAGCATTCGTTTCTTACTGCCGGCGCGAAAGCTTCGCGACCGTCCAGAATTCCCACATCGACTGCCGAAATCGAACCCCAACGATGCTCTTTGCGCCCGGCTGCTCGTTTACAGATACCACGCGGCAGCGCTGTTCTTCGTCGCTCGTAGGATCCAGCAGTAACAGCTTTTGGCCCGGCTCTACTTTCGCTGCAAGGCTAAGCTCTGCGGTATGCATACCAACTAGACGTACGTCGGTCTCTTCCTGAAAAGGCTCGTTATCAATTTTGTGCCCGTAAACCAACAGAGATAAACTCGCGTCCGAGCTCGGCCGCAAGTCCCGGTCCCGAGGAGACCATTTCCGCCGGCGCGGTCTAAAAGCGTAAAAACGATTTGAACACCCTTGGCAGCGGAACGGACGCACACTTATGCTCGACAGCAAGACCAACTCAAAAAAACCGCTTCGCGGCGAGCGGTACACTTCCTCCCCTGCGCACTTAGGGCACCGTCTAACCTCCAGCAAGTCAGAGATCTTGCCCATTCAGCAGCGTACCCCGCTCATTGGTTCCGAGAGCCGAGACCCATTTAATCTAGATGCAATATGATTCCACATTTGTACGATCTTAGCTTCCGGTCGCCGTCGAACCTTAGCTTCCTTAAGCAATTGCTGTTTAAAGTGCACTGGGTCGCCGGTTTTGGAACCAGCGGTCGGCGCCTCGATGTCGAATAACCGAGCAAGACTCGCGAATTCTACCGATTTCGGGAGTTCGTGTCTTTGATAAGCACGAAAGGCCTTCCGGTATTTGGGAAACTCCACCCTTACATTTTTCAGAACAACATTCTGTATGCAGGTAGCCAAGGAGTATTTCTATATAGCTACACGAAATAATTTCATCGAGGCGGCGTCACCGAGAGCGTGGACTTTTTTGTTGTCGCGCCAAGACTGGCTGTGATTGTCACAGGCGTCGAAGTGGACACTGAAGAAGTATCGATATTGAACGTCGCACTATTTTCTCCGGAAGGAACCGAAACGCTTGCAGGAACCATAGCCACCGAGGGATCGCTGCTGGTAAGCGATAAAGAAATGCCATTGATGGGAGCTATACCTGTTAGTTTCACTGTTCCGGTGGAACTTGTGCCGCCAAGGACTGAGCTGGGGCTTAGCGACATTGAGCTTAACAACGGAGCCGTCAATGTAAGGGTGGCTGACTTGTTCGAGCTGCCGCTGCTTGCCGCGATAGTGACCGGAGTCGACGAAGAGACGGGAGCGGTCGTAACACCGAACAATCCTTGTGTCGCACCGGCGGCAATCGTGATACTCGGTGGAACTTCGACGACAGACGGATCGCTCGACGTTAGCGAGATCGTGACTCCACCAGGGTACGCCGGGCCCGTCAGCCTAACCGTTCCGTTGACAGTCTTGCCTCCTAGTGCGGAATCCGGAGAGATATCCAGTGACGCGAGCGCCTGAGTGACGCTGATTGAAGTCGAGGTGGTGGTCCCACTCAAAGATGCTTCAATCGTGGCCGTCGTATTTGAGCTGACCGGATTGCTATTAAGCGTAAAAACTGCCTGGACCGAGCCCGCAGGCACTGTGACGTTAGCCGGGACTGGCAATACCGACGGTTTGCTGCTGGTCAAAGCGACGATGGTACCTCCTGCGGGAGCGTTGTTATTCAAAACGACCGCAGCAGTAACCGGACCACCACCAACCACAGACGCGCCGATTAACGAAATCCCTCCCAGCAACGGAACGACGCCCAAAGTAGTCGTTTGAGTCACTCCTCCGGATGCCGAAATAAAAAGAAATGTATTCGATTTTTGCGCCGCGGTCGAAATACTGAAGTTCGTCTGCGTGGCACCTTCGGGAACTGTCACGCTTGCAGGGACCGAGGCGATCGATGTCTTGCTACTTGATAAATACACAACTGTTCCGCCCGCGGGTGCCGGCGAGGCCAGTGTGACCGTACCGGCAGAGGGCAAAGGGCCCACGACAAACTGAGGATTTAGAAGCAAGGATGTCTGCGGATTCGGGCCACTGAATGGTGGCAAGCCGTCCGGGAAAGGCAGGTACAATGGATCGCCAATATTCAGAATCATCCACTTGAGCCAGGCCTCGTTCCGAAGAAAAGCGTCACCTAGGTTTGCACCTTGGAGAAGATTCAAGAAAACGCCGTCAGGCTGCGCGAGTCCCTGCAAATACGGTTCGGCCACCGCACCGCTCGTAGCGGTGATGCCATGCTGAATCGCATTCGCCGACCAATTTGAACCCATGCGAGGATCCGCTGCCGACAGACTATCCAAATGAAATCCAATCGCACCGGTGTTCCACGTGAACGCATTGTTGTAATGATCTAGGCTGTACCAGCCGGAATAAAGGGCTGCATTAGGACAATCCGGTGCCGGAGGGGTCCCAAATTCCTGAGGGTTGTCGTCTTCGGTAACGCTAAATCCAGCTTGTCCGGCAAACACGGCGGCCATGTGAAGGGACCATTCCCCCGCGCCGTCGCCCGCATCGAACTGGTTCGCGATCGGGCCATATTCACGGTCGAGGCAGGCTTGGCCTGCTAAGCCATTCTTTTCTGCGGCAATCGCTTGGTCAACCAAGCCTTGAGCCAAGGCTGCGGTAGCACCATCGAGTCGCCAGACCGAATAGATTTGCAGAGACCCTGGTTGCGCACGGTAATTCGCAAGTGAGAGAAACGGTGCGTACGAATTCCCTTGTGCTTGATTGACCGCAAAATACGGGTGCGCCTGGCTCGGATATGGAAAGACGTCAGCCGTTGCATATTGATTCCAAATGTCTTCTAGGTAGGAATCCATGGCATAGACTTTGCCGTTCTGCGCAGTCAGTGAGAATGGCCGGATGTAGCTGAGCACGATATAAAGTATTTGATTCGGTCCCAACGTGTTTAAACAGCTTTGAATTGGGCTTTGCACCGTTGAAACAAACACGGACCATGACAGCGGAGACCCGCTTTCTGGCGGACTGATAAGACACACGTTGTTGTTGGGAATCCCGCGGCTGCTCAAATAATGATTTGCCACGTTGACCGAGTCCGAGACCGTTGGGTCATAAACCACCAATACGCTTTGGGCGAGCGGGTTCTGTGCGCTTAGCGGAAAAGCGCCGACGAGAAACACTATTAGAAGCAAGAAACAAGATCGTAGTAACGGATATTTCACGACTGCTTGGTGGTTTCTCATGATCCCATCGGATCCACGAACGTATGCAAGGATAAAGAGAGCCTAAGCACATTTAGAATGACGGTCAAGAAACATCTGAACACGGGCCGAGCGGATGCGCTTTGGACGTCAAAGCAATCGATCTGTTGTCCGAATTTAATTCACATGTTCACGGTGCTTGAAGGGACCCCATCGTTCGTCGTTGAGCGGCCGCGAGATCCATGAGATGTACTATTGACGGACT
This sequence comes from Binatus sp. (SeqCode), assembly GCA_035602755.1. Classification (GTDB taxonomy): domain Bacteria; phylum Acidobacteriota; class Terriglobia; order Acidiferrales; family UBA7541; genus Palsa-295. The sequence goes on from DATNLR010000031.1 coordinate 101,096, forward strand.
CCCCCGTTTGACCCTAAGCTTCTAGCCAATGACAGCTCGAAGTTGATTGTACTTCCGTGCGAGGGTTGCCTGAAAACGCAAATTCCGTACTCCGGCTACAAGGATAAATTATGACTCGAAGATTGGGTGTATCTCTGCTGAGGATTGTTGCGCTTGTGTTGCTCGTGAATTTTGTTTGCCAGGCGCAAGGAGTGCCGCTGATGACGCGCCATGTGCGTGCAGCCGTTCGCACTGGACAGGCGCGCCCTGTCGGACATCTGCCTGCCACCCAGACCATGCGCCTTGTGCTTGTTCTTCCGCTGCGCAATCAAGCCGAGTACGAAAATTTGTTACAGGAACTCTACGATCCGGCCAGCCTTTCTTATCGTCAATTCCTTACCGTGGAAGAATTCACCGCGCGGTTTGGTCCTACTCCGGAAGATTACGACACCGTGATTCATTTTGCCGAGGCGAACGGCCTTACTGTCGTTGGCACCTCGCGCAACCGCCTGAACCTGGACGTTAGCGGCTCGGTTGAAAACATTGAGCGAGCCTTGCACGTCACCATGGGTGTTTATCAACACCCCACCGAAAATCGCACTTTCTACGCCCCGGATCGCGAGCCCACCCCGTTTTTGTCAGTTCCGCTCTGGCACATTGCCGGTCTGGACAACTATTCGATCCCCCATCCTAACATCGTGCGTAGAAACAATTCCGCCGAGAAATCCAATGCCACCACCGGCTCAGGCCCTTCCGCTTCCTTTCTGGGTAGCGACATGCGGGCGGCGTATTACGCTGGTACGGCTCTCACCGGCAGCGGCCAGTCGCTCGGCTTGCTCGAGTATGCCGGCACTGACTTGGCAGATCTGACCACCTACTACAAAAACGTCCGTCAAACAAACAACGTCCCAATCACTTTATTATCCACGGACGGTACCAGCGTAAACTGCTTAGCGTCTGAAGGCTGTGATGACCTCGAGCAAACGATCGACATGACGCAAGCGCTCGGCATGGCTCCCGGACTTTCCAGCTTGGTGATGTATATCGGGTCCAGTGACCAAGCAATCTTTAATGCGATGGCTACCGCTAGCCCGCTGAATGCGCAATTAAGTTCCTCGTGGACCTGGAGTCCCTCCGACCCCAGCACTGATGATCCGTATTTCAAGGCATTTGCGATGCAAGGTCAGAATTTGTTTCAAGCGGCTGGTGACAATGGTGCGTGGAACTTTGAGTCCGAGATTTTTCCGGCCGACGATGTATACATCACCTCAGTCGGTGGAACCGATCTGGATACAGCAAGCGCGGGCGGCCCGTGGAGTTCAGAAACAGCCTGGTCCGACGGTGGCGGCGGTATCTCACCAGACGCATATAAGATTCCTTCCTGGCAGACGGCCACTGCCAGCGGTTGCTCGGCATGCTCGAAAACCTATCGCAACGGGCCCGACGTTTCCGCAAACGCGAATTTCACATTTTACGTGTGCGCCGACCAGGAGGCCTGTACTGCCAACATGTGGGGCGGAACAAGCTTTGCGACGCCCATGTGGGCCGGCTATCTTGCTCTTGCTAATCAACAAGCAGTCGCAAACGGAAGCAGTCCTCTCGGATTTATCAATCCAGCTCTTTACACCATCGGTCTGAGCTCGAGCTACGATGCTAATTTCCACGACGTCACCAGTGGTAGCAATGGCTACGCTGCAACAACCGGCTACGACTTGGCTACAGGTTGGGGCAGCCCGAACGGCGCGGCCCTGATCGCGGCGCTTGCTGGAGGCTCGCCAGCACCTGGCTTCAGCATCTCAGCCTCGCCCGCTACGGTGTCCGTTGCGCAGGGTAGCTCCGGAACCTCCACCGTTACAAGCACGGTAACCGGCGGCTTTGACTCCGCCATTTCGTTGTCAGCAACCGGCCAACCAACTGGTGTCACAGTAGGCTTCAACCCAACTTCAATCACCGGCGCAGGAACTTCTGTTATGACGATGACTGTGTCCTCAACCGCGACCGTTGGCACCTACAAAATTACTGTCACGGGAACCGCTGGCGGCACAACCGAAACCGCTACCGTCACTCTGAAGGTCACCAAAGCTATACCTAACTTCGCCATCAGCGCATCGCCTACATCGATTACCGTTTCTAGAGGCGGCACTGGTACCGTCACAATAACCACCACGGTTTCTGACGGCTTCGACTCGGCGATTACTCTGTCAAGCTCGGGAAACGGGAGCGCCCAAACCGTAACCTTAAACCCTACCTCCCTGCAGGGTGCGGGGACCGCCACCCTGACAGTCGTCGAGGGCGCGAAGGCTGGGCTCGGAACTCGTAAGATCACCGTAAAGGGCACCGCCGGAGACCGGTCGCATTCGACTGTAATCACTGTCGACGTCACCGACTGATGGCGGTGAGTATGTTTCGCTTGCACTAGATAATGAAGGCCCGGACTGCAAAGGTCTGGGCTTTTCTTCCCTCAGCGGAAAACACGAAGCAACGAATCAGGCAGGCGCCGAGTTGGAACGACTGTGTTGCGAGCTTGCCCCAGACTGCCTATAAAGGGGCAAATCGCTAGCGGCAGAGCGTCGAAGAGGCATGCTACCTGCAAGATGAACTGAGATCGTTTTATCTGCGACTTGAGGACTGATCGTGTTGTTTTGTCATGCGGTCCCGTTGCAGCTCTAGCGAAGGAGACTCGCGTAAGTCGTCCACATCCTTCTTATACACCACGCCGAGCAGCAAGACTGTTTGTCATTCTAACACCGCCTGCAAGACAATCTTGATACGATCGTTCGGCAGACGATTTGCAATTTTGCCTGTGCTGACATCTCAAAACTAACATGTATATTCTCGGCCTCTCCTCCATGAGACATGACCCCGCAGCAGCGCTAATAGGCGATCAAGGTGTTATTGCTGCGATTGAAGAAGGAAAACTCACACGGACCCGGTTAGCTGGTGGTATTCCTCGCGCCGCAATTCAATTCTGTCTCGAGCGCGGGCAAATAAGCATGAAAGATCTTGATCGGATCGCGATTGCTGGCCATACCAGTGTTTCTCCTGTCGATCGACAATCTATTACTAATGTCCTTAATGAACTAGGAAAAGGTTCTAACAGCTTACGTTTGACCCAGAAGAATGCGAAAAGTGCAGCGCGCAGCATCCGGAATTTCGACCATCATCTTTGTCACGCCGCCAGCGCCTTCTTTGCTTCTGGTCTGGATCACGCTTTGATTGTCACTCTTGACGAACGTGGCGATGGGCGCTGCGGCTCTGTCAGCGTTGGCGGCAATACACACATTTGCGAAGTTGAGTCGATCGCCTTCCCGAATTCACTCGCGTGGTTTTATTCTCAGATAACCCGACTGATCGGTTTTCGCCCGCATTGCGACGAACATAAGACTCAATGGCTCAGTCTGGTGGGTGAGCCTACTTTCGCGGACTTCTTCCTTGATGTGCTGCGCCGGGTTCCCAACGGTTCCCCACACCTGAACCGAAAATATTTTCGGCGACGCTACGGAAGCGAACTTTCCTTTAGTGACGAATTTTACCGGCGACTCTGCATCCAAGACGAATCGCACGCCCCTATTGAAGATCCACTTCGAGCGAACATTGCGGCGAGCCTTCACAAAGCTTGTGAGGTAATCCTGTGCGATTGGCTGGAAGCGCTACGACGCAAGACGAAAACACGCTCGCTGTGCCTTGCCGGAGGGCTATTCTTGAATCCACTTTTAGTCGCCGCGGTCGAATCAAACACCAAGTTTGCGACTGTTTTCGTGCAGCCCGCGGCGGGAAATGAGGGCACAGCACTTGGCGCGGCGTGGCTCGCGTGGAACCAAAAACCGCGTCCATCGCGCATTCCGTCGGCGGGGAATCCCTATTGGGGCCCGGAGTACTCCAATGAAGCAATCAAAGGCGTACTCGACAATTGCAAGGCCTCGTATCGTTGGTGCGATTCGGACAATGATAAAATTAACGAGACAGTGATGTTGCTGCAATCGGGGAAAATTGTCGCGTGGTATCAGGGCGCAGCTGAGTTTGGACCGCGCGCGCTCGGCAATCGCAGCTTACTCGCCTCTCCGTGGTCAGCTTATGTGAAGGAGAATTTAAACGAATACGTTAAACATCGAGAATCTTTTCGGCCTTTCGCCCTAGCCATGCCCGAAGAAGATTGCGGCACTTATTTTGAATATACGGCGAACTCGCATTTCCTTACTACCATGGCTACTGCTAATGAAAAAGGTCGCAATCTGCTGGAAAATCTGCCTCCAGGATTTCTCTTGAAAGGCAACCTGGTCCGTCTCCACGTCGTAGCTTCCACGGAAAATCCGTTGTTTTGGAAGTTGCTAAAACGTTCGGGGCAAAACGCTCCTGCGCCTCTACTCGTGAATACCTCCTTTAATCTGTTTGGTGAGCCTCTGGTCGTTAGACCGCGCGATGCCGTTCGAAGCTATTTCTGCTCAGGCGCCGACGCCTTGGTCGCTGGCAGCTTTCTCCTGAAGAAAAAATAGCGATCACAAATACGGATACCCCTCCGAAGGCGTCCAGCTGGTCTGTTTCCGCGTTGCCGAGAAACACGCGAATCCAAGAAAACAGGCGAGGCAGGATGATAGCTCAGCTTCACTATAGAAATGCACACATCCTGCAAATCCCTTCTCGAATCCATGAAGTCAGCTTCCTAAACTGGATTCTCTGTTTTGGTTGGGCAGGATGTTCGGCGAGACCAGCGGCGACAGTCCCGATCTTATCTAGAATGTGAATCTTGCTGAAAACTGCAGAACGCGGGGCAGTCCGTTCGGGCTAATTTCCTGGAAGGTTCCAAAATTGCCCGGGCCGGAGTTCGGCACCAGATAACAAGTTTGCTTCAGCGTTGCACCGTCACCGCAGTTGGTTCCGATTGGGTTGTATTGCAACTGGTTAATTCCATCGCCATTCTGGACATAATAGTTGGCGTGGTTAAATAGATTGAATGCTTGCGCTTGAAATTGCAATTCCTTCCCTTCCTTAATCGCAAAACTCCGGGCCAGCCCAACATCGATCCTCTCCAGCCATGGACCGTAGAGGGAATTCAAGCCGATTCCCGGCGTCGGGCCGCTGCCATTGATGCCTGCCGCGGTGTTCGCGGTGACTTGGTTAAAGGCTGTGTCGTTGAGGTTGTCGTCGGCTCCGTTACAGTTGCCGAATGACAGGGTCGAGCTGGTGCATGCGGGACTCAACAAACCCGCATACGGGCGGCCGGATGAGAACTCCATGACACTGCTTAGCGTCCAACCCGCGAGCAGCGCTCGGCCAGTGCCCGAACCCGTTAGTCTTTCCAGCCGCGGCCGATACACACCAGCGAAGCTTATTCGATGGCGCTGATCTAATAACGAAGGTGCGTGAGTGTTGCTGAAGTCGAACTGATTGTTGAAGTCCATCCCGTCCAGCATGATGCTTTTGGCGAAGGTGTAAGAGAATTGCAAGGAAATGCCTTGTGACATGCGGCGCTGCAACTGTAGGAAGAAAGAATTGTAATAATTTTGCGCGGGACTGATCAGTTCGTTGATCTGGCCTAGGTTGGGGTTGATACGGCCCTCGGTCAGCAGGCCATTGTCCATGTTCGGCAGGATCACCGTGCGCCCATTGCAGGGTGCCGTGGTTGTGCCGGGAGGACACACGATGTATGTCGTCGTGCCGGTCAAGGGCATCAGATTCAAATCATAGGCACTGCCTGAAAGGATATGTACCCCGTGGTTCCACATAGTGCCAATACTTACGGTTGTGTCGCGGAAAATCTCCCGCTCAACCTGCACACTAGCCTGCAAAATATCGGGAGCCTTGAAGTGAGGAGAAACCAGCGAAATATCCGGAGAGGCCTGAAACAGAGGGGAACTACCTGGGAGGATACCTGGAAACGTTGGCAGCTGTAGGTTCGGCGGACATCCATTGTAACTGACACTTACTGAAGACTGCTGTGACGCCAGTCCGTTCGAAATCACTGCGTTCCGGTAGTTCAGTCCGTTCATGTTGGTATAGAAGTCCCCGAATCCGCCGCGCACTACAGTCTTCGATACAGGCTGCCAGGCAAATCCGAGGCGCGGCGCCAGGCGCAGAAACTGATTGGGGTATTGCCCGGTGAGTGGAAACGCCGGATTTTCCGCCGGTTGCGGGTACACCTGGAAGTCCTCGCGCACGCCCATTTCTAGCGTCAACTGCGGTAAAGCTCGGAACGTGTCCTGCACGTAGAATCCGTAGTAAGGCACGGCAAAAGAGAAAGTAGGCTTTCCCGAAGCCTGGCTAAACTGGATATATTCCCCCAGCGCAAAAGCCTCCAGATTCGGAAATTCATAAAGGCCAAGCGGCGACCCGAAATCGACAGCCTCGTTCGGGTCCGCGCCGCCGTCATTCGAGTCCGCGTCCCAAGAGTAGTTCCAATCAAAACCGAATTGCAAAGTGTGCTTGCCGATCACGTAGTCAATGCGGTCGGACAGAGAATACTGTCTTTCAAAAACTCTCCCGATGGAGAATGCGGCGTTTCCCAGAGTAAACGGCGCGGGACTATCCAAGACCACCGTCGGCGTGTTCCCAGCCAAACCGGTTGGCGTCGCAATTTCGTTATCTTGCGAGGTGCCTGCGTGAAACTCGTTTAGGACGCTTGTGGAAAACGCGTGTGTCCACCCCACGGTGGCTTGGAAAGTATGCACGTAGGCGTTGGCCAATGTTTGCAGGCCGTAATTGCCGACAGTCGGGTCAATAATCACGCCTCCGGGAGAGTCGAACCGGTTGAAATTTAAGCTGAGGAACAGGTCGTCGCGAGAACTGGCCCGGTAGTCCAGCCGGGGCGTGATTACCAGATCGTTGCGCTTTCTTGGTTTGAGGCCCAGATTAGAGTTCAGCGCATTCACAGTGTTCGACACTTGCTGGAGGTATACCGCATTGCTCGGATTAGGCACGGTGTCGCTGCCTGGTACCGGCAAGGGTCCGTTCGGCGGTGGTAGGGTCGTCCCGGCCGGAATACCAAAATTAGCGCTCAAAAAAGTAGCTAAGTTCGCCGGCGTCGTCTCGAGCGCTGAGTTAATGACGGGAATCGGATCGTTCCGCAGTTGCTGCTCATAATCCACAAAAAACCATAGACGGTTGCGCAGGATGGGTCCGCCAACGCCGGCGCCAAATTGCTGCAAAGCATCCTCCGGTTTAGGGAAACCGTTGGCTTTGTCGAGAGCGTCGTTGGCTCCTGTCGCGGAATTTCGGTTGTAATAGAATGCACTGCCGTGGAACGCGTTACTCCCCGACCGAGTCACCGCATTGACGAACCCCGCTCCACCTCCATAGACCGCCGAATACGGGCTCACCGAGACTTGAAACTCCTCAATTGCGTCCTCGCCGTACAGATACGGGATGCGATTACGACCCACAATGTCGGCGAAGTAGTTGTTGGTGGCATTGCTTCCGTCGACAGTGAAGACACTCGAGCCATTGCCGTTGGCGTATCCCGAGTCCTCGCCACCTTGCTGTCCCGCAATGCTCACCAAGCCGGTGTCGCCGTCGTAGCTGGTATTCGGCGTCAGCATCATAAAGTCCGTGTATTTTCGTCCGTTGAGCGGTAGGTCCTCGATAAAGGACCGCTCCAACACGGTGCTGGCGGAGGATTCCTCTGGCCGCAGCAGCGGCGTCGTGCCGATCACTCTGACTATGTCTGTGCCAGTCCCAACTTGGAGCTTGATGTCCTGAGATGTGGCGTTTCCAACCTGCACTCTCACTAAAACCTGGACATCGCGAAACCCTTTGAGACTCGCGGTGATGGAATAGGCGCCGGGCATAAGTACCGGGAAGCGATAGAGTCCGGCACCGTTCGATTCGGCAGACAGTTGCGCGCCGGTGGCCAGGTTCCGTACAACAACCGCCGCTCTTGGCACTACAGCCCCGCTCTGGTCCGTGACTCGACCGCCGAGCGAGCCGGTGAGAACAACGTTCTGGGCGGTCAACAGTATGCAGCTGGCCAAGACGGTTAAAATCCTATAAATCGCGATGCGATTCGCGATAGGGTGCATTCTTTCACCAGCCGAATGATGCTTCTCGATCATCTTCGCTCTGGACCACTTTGCGCTCTTACTGCTTCGACCCGGTCGAGATTACGATTGGGCAGCGGATGCGTCCCTGAGGGCGGGGCGTCGGGCGATGAAGGTTGATTTGTGCATACCGCAGCATGAAAGAGCTCCTAAGTCTCGTGCAGACATAACCCGAAGTAATCCTAAAATACTCGCATAATATCTAAGGGATCCTACCAACCTCGAGATTTTCCCATTCAGGACCTGTTCCAGTCTTCGCCGAGAACCCGTCCGACGTCTTTCGACGCAGACACGTATGAACTCCTGCGCAATACTAGCTCTCGATCGCAAACTAATCTCACGTGTGTGAGACGCTTGCTGTCTAACGCACGCCTCCAGGAGCGCGGAATATATCCTGGCTCATAGCTCCATACCACCATCGCCCAGGCTAATGCGCACACGCTAGCAGTGCTTGACATGTACCCGCCCATGGGATAACACTCACGCGGAAACTTTCTTGCCGGGGATGGCATCCGCAGTTGATGCCGGGCAAGTCAGCGAACAACGTTCGGCCCGTGACGCCCGTAGCAAGTGGTCTGTGCCCAGCAGATCGCATCGCGAGCCGAGGTTTTACTGGCAGCTCAATTAGGCTCGCAGGGATTCTAATGTTTTCGGGACCGCGATCTTCCGCAGAGGTCGAATTGTCCTCTCGTTTGTCTCTAACGGACTTCCGCGCCGCTTCAACAATCCAAATATCTTTCAGAACGCGCTTGCATCTTGCGATATTCTGCACATCACTCGCCGCGTTAACTCTGTTGTTCCCGCCCGTCTCGCGCGCACAAGCCTCGCAATCCAATACCAATCCCGCCGCTCCTCCCGCGCACTCCGAAACAACCGAAGATTACAATCGCCGCCTCGAACAACTCAATCAAACGCTCGCAACCCAGCCTGCAAGTAGCGAACAAACCGAGTACCGCATCGGATCGCATGACCTGCTCGAAATTAATGTCTTTGAGGCTCCGGATCTGAATCGTTCTCTGCGCGTCTCAGCCAGCGGAGAAATTTCCATGCCCCTTCTCGGCGCCATCCAATCTACCGGCCTCACTGCGCGCGAACTCGAAGGCGTGATAGAAATCAAGCTCCGCCAGTATATGAAAGACCCACACGTCGGAGTTTTTGTCACCACCGTCGAGAGCCATCCCGTCTCCGTAGTCGGCGCCGTTAAAAAACCCGGCGTCTTCCAAATTCGCGGCACGAAAACTGTTCTGGAAATGCTTTCCATGGCGGAAGGCCTGTCCGAAGATGCCGGCGACGAAGTCCTCGTAATGCGCGGCGCCGGCTTGCAATTTGGCTCAGATTCAACTCGCAGCAGCGCAAATCCCGATGTAGCTCCCTCTTCAGCGCCGCAGCCGACAGCGCAAGATGCTCCCAACGCGGCCACACCCGTGAACCCGCCCGGCAACGAAACCATTAAAATTAATTTGAAGGACTTGCTCGAGTCTGGCGACCAGCGTTACAACGTCCCCGTTTACCCGGGCGATATCGTCAAAGTCACCCGCGGCGGCATCATCTATGTAATTGGCGACGTCAAAAAGCCCGGCGGCTTTGTCCTCAAAAGCGATCAGAACATGTCTGTGTTGAAAGCCATCGCCCTCGCCGAGGGCTTGAACGCCACTTCCGCCAAGAGTCGCACAAAAATTATTCGCACCGACGAACATTCCGGGAAACGTACCGAGTTCCCCATCGATCTAGGAAAGGTTCTGGCCGGCAAGGCGCCCGACACACCGCTGAAACCGGCCGACATCGTTTTCGTCCCGAACAGTTCCGCGAAAACCGTACTTTATAAAGGGAGCGAGGCTGCCGTGGCAACCGCCAGCGGCCTCGTCATCTGGCGCTAATGGAGCAGGAAACAAAACTCAGTCTGTACGACGTCGCGCCCAGCGCACTCGCAAAGCGTCGCGCTTCTGCGCTTCCTTCCTTCGAATCCGACGAAGCCGAAAAAGTTCCTGGCTTGGTCGAATACGCGCGCGTAATCCAAAAACGCCGCGCCACTATACTGACAATCGCCTTCGTTGTTTTCTCCATTGGCCTTTTTGCCACGCTTAAGGAAAAACCGGTCTATCGCGCTCGCGTGCTGGTCGAAATTCAAAAAGAAAATCCCGACATCCCATCGCTCCAGGAATTATTTCAGCTCGAAAGCATTTCCGACACCTATCTGGAAACTCAGTACCGCATCTTGAAAAGTGAAAATCTCGCGCGACGGGTGATTTCCGATCTGAAGCTCGATCAGCTCGCTGAATTCAACCAACCGCCGCACTGGTGGGCGCGCGGGAGCCAAGAAGCTACCTCACAACCAGCGCTTACAGCTCTAGAAAGTTCTTCTCCCGAATCCACCATCGACAATGAAGTTTTGAAAAAATTCCAGGATCGTCTCGATGTCGAGCCTCTGAAACGCAGCCGTTTGGTAGAAGTCAGTTTCGAATCCAACGACCGGAACCTCGCCGCGCAGGTCGTCAACACGCTCGCCTCCACCTACATCCAGCAAAATCTTGAGTCTCGCTGGCAGGCCTCTCAAAAGGCTTCCGAATGGCTGTCGCAGCAGCTTATGGGCATGAAATCGAAACTCGAAAAATCAGAAGACGACCTCCAACAATACGCGCGCGACAACGGTCTGCTATTTCTCGAAACTGATAAAGGCACTTCGGAAAATATCGTCACCCAAAGACTCCGCCAGCTGCAGGAAGAGCTCACCAAAGCGCAAGCCGATCGCTACGAAAAACAATCGCTCTATCTCCTCGTGCAGCAGGGGGATTTTTCTTCCCTGCCCGGCATTTTTAACAACAAATTGATGCAGGATCTCACCGAAAAACTAGCAGAACTCCAGCGCGAGCGCTCGCGTTTGTCTTCCATCTTCAATCCCGATTATCCGCAAGTAAAAGAAATCCAGAATCAAATCGACGAAGCTCAATCCGATTTGTCCTCTGAACGCGAACGCGCTGCCAAAGCCATCACCAATGACTACCGCGCCGCCGTCGAACGCGAAAATATGTTGCAGCAAGCTTTCAAAGACCAGCAACATGATGCCGACGTCATCGCTGAAAAATCGGTGCAGTACAACATTCTGAAGCGCGAGGCTGACACTAATAAGCAGCTTTACGTGGGCCTTCTCGAAAAATTGAAGGAAACCGGCGTCTCCACCAGCATGAAAGCGGCTAACATTCGCGTGATTGATCCCGCCTATCCTCCCAAAAAGCCCGACAGCCCTCGCGTGCCTCTGAATTTGTCTCTCGCTATGCTTTTGGGCCTAAGCCTCGGAATCGGCGCCGCATTCTTGCAGGAGCACCTCGATAATTCGTTTAAGACTGCTGGAGAAATCGAACGCTTTTTGCAATTGCCTGCTCTCGCGTCCGTTCCCGCAGTTCAAGCGGCGACGAATGGCAACGGTCATAGCCTCTACGCTCGTGCGCGTCACATGGCTGGAGAAAAATATCCCGCGAGCATCGTCCCCTCCTGGAATCGAATTGAAGGTAACGGCCAAAATACCGCCCTGGCTGAAGCATTCCACGAATTGCGCACTTCCGTCTTGCTCTCGACCGCGAAACATCCGCCCAAAACCTTGCTGGTCACTAGCGCCAAGGGTGGAGAGGGCAAGACCACCGTCGCCGCTAATCTCGCTGTCTCGCTCGCGCAATTGGGAGAAAAAGTTCTGCTCATCGACGCGGACTTGCGCCGTCCCAGCCTTCATAATTTTTTCGGCATTCCCAATACTTCCGGTCTCGTAAATTTTTTGACTGGCGATCCGGATTGGAGGAGCCTCCTATCTCATCCAGCCCCCATCGGCCTCTCTGTCTTGCCCAGCGGCCCAATCCCGCCGAATCCGGCAGACTTGCTTTCATCCGAATACATGCCCGCGCTCATTCGTGAAGCCTCTAAAGAATACAAATTCATAGTGCTGGACTCTCCGCCGCTCTTGAATCTTGCCGATAGCCGCATTCTCGCCACTCTCGTTGACGGCGTCATCCTCGTCGTCGGCGGCGGCATCACTCCGCGCGAACTCGTCCATCGCGCCTATGCTTCTGCCGTGGACGCTGGCTCTCACGTTCTCGGAGCCACCATCAATTTCGCCGACACCAGAAGCGACTACTATTCTTACGGGTATCACCCGGATGGCAATGGGCATAAGAACGGAAGCGCCTAGCACGCATCAGTTCGGAATTGATTCTTGACGCCATGTCGAAACTAGCTGAAATTTCGCTCATTCTCGGGTTGGCCATCGCAGTTCTGGCATTCGGCGGGGTCGAGACTATTTCGTTTTCAATTGTGGAAGTTATTTTCTTCGGAACCGCAGCTTTGCTGTTTGTCACTTCTCCAGAGATTACGCTGCCGTCGAGAATGATCGTATTGATTCCGGTTGTGCTGAGCGGAATAGTCCTGCTGCAGCTCTGTCCGCTGCCCGCATCTTTACTACATCGTGTTGCAGGTCGTGATGTCCCTCCAACCCATATTCATGCAGCATATTTGAGCTTTGAGCCCTACGCCACTCGCACACATTTCCTGATCCTGCTAACTTGCTTCATCGCCTTCTACTTCGCTCAGGTGATCGGCCAGGATCGTCGGCGAAAACAATTCTTTATCGGCGCGCTCATTGCCCTCGGAACTTTTGAGGCCTTCTATGGTTTGGTGCAATATCTCAGCGGCTGGCAGCAAATTTTCGCTTACGTAAAGAAATTTGATCTCGAAGAAGCCACCGGCACTTACATCAACCGCAACCATTACGCTGGTTTTCTCGAATTGATTTTGCCATTCAGTTTGGCATTCGTATTTTACGAATACGCCAAACTGCGCGGCGATCCCAACTCCAAAGTAAACCTTCGAAGTGTGATCGGAAAATCGCCGATCCAAAAATTGGTTCTGTCTCTCGCCATTTCGGTGGTTCTATGCGCCGCCCTCATATTCTCCCGGTCGAGAATGGGCATTCTTGCCGCGGCATCATCTGTCTTCGTGATCTTTGCATTGTTGGCGATTTCCAGATTTCATGGACGTATGGGTTTGCTGCTCGCCGCCACATTTATTCTCCTCAGCATCTGTTTAGCAGTCTGGATCGGCCCGGGCCCGATCGTTTCCAGATTTCAAAGCGTTGGCGATGAATATTCACTCGACGGCCTGAGCCGCGTCGCTATCTGGCGTGATACCCTTCCGCTAATAAGAAATCATCTCTGGCTGGGTACTGGTCTTGGCACTTTTCCAATCGCGTACACAACCGGGCAAACCGTATTCCTTACTCAATTTGTGAACCACGCGCACAATGATTACCTCGAGCTTGCCGGTGATTTGGGCATTCCGGCCGCGTTCGTTCTGTTCGCATCTATATTCTTTGTTCTCGCGCGCGTGATCCGTTCATTCCTTTCCGGCGAACAAGATTTCGAAAGAATTGTCGCCCTCGGCTGTGTGGGTAGTATCGTCGCCATCCTGCTTCACAGCTTTGCGGACTTTAATCTCTACATGCCTGCAAACGCTCTCCTCTTCTCCGCAATTCTCGGGCTCGGAATCACATTTCACGCGCGCAATTCGCTTCCTCAGGCGGATGTCTTATGAGCCGAACCGTTCAACTAGCATTGAAACGGTTTCTTGACATCCTGGTGGCGGGCGCCGGTTTGCTCCTCCTCTGGCCCGTGCTTGCCGTGATTGCCGTTTGCATTAAGGTCGGGTCCCAAGGTCCAGTATTTTTTTCACAAGAGCGGGTGGGCCTTCGAGGAAATCCCTTCCAGATCCTGAAATTTCGCACCATGGTCGAGAATGCGGATCGCATCGGCTCCGGACTTTATGTCTCCCAGTATGATTTGCGGATTACTCGCGTCGGAAGAATTCTCCGCCGCTTCAGTTTAGATGAACTGCCACAACTACTTTATATTGTGACCGGTAAGATGAGTTTGGTCGGGCCTCGTCCCGCCCTTCCTTACCACGTCGAGCATTACAGCGCCGAGCAGGCCCGCCGTTTGCTCCTGCGCCCTGGCCTCACGGGATGGAGCCAAGTGAATGGCCGCAACCTTCTTTCCTGGCCTGAACGCCTGGAAAAGGATGTTTGGTATGTCGACAATTTTTCGCTCTGGCTTGATGCGCGCATCCTGCTGCGAACTTTCAAAGTATGGATTTCCGGCGACGGACTTTATGCTCCGCGGGACCGATTCTTCTTTTCAGCACACGATGACATCCCTGTGCCGTCGCGAGAGGATTTATGACCGACGTCGTTATCCTGGGGGCTGGCGGCTTTGCGCGCGAAACGTACTGGGTGTTCCTGGAAGACAATGAGGAAAAGAAAAAATGGAACGTACTCGGATTCGTCGATGACAACCCCAAGCTGCATGGTACGGAGCTATGCAATAGTCAAGTGCTTGGCGGATTTGACTGGCTGGAACAGAACTCGGACAAGAATTTCGAAATTATTTGTGGAGTCGGAAATCCGCGTTCGCGAAAAGAAATCGCCATCCGCGCCGCCAGCCTCCATCTCGATTTCTGCACCGTGGTTCACCCTAGCGCGCGAATGTCGCGATGGGTCGAACTGGGAGCGGGCGCGATCGTAACCGCAGGCAGTACCTTGACGACGCAGATTAAAGTCGGACCGCACACAATCGTGAATCTCAACACTACGATCGGCCACGACACATTAATTGGCGCCTACTGCAACATTAATCCGGGTTGCCACATTTCGGGCTGCGTAAAGTTTGGCGACGGCGTTTACTTCGGCACCGGCGCCGTGATTATTCACAGTAAGAGCGTTGGCGACTGGTCGATCATTGGGGCCGGCGCCGCAGTGGGGATAGATATCCCTTCTCACGTCACGGCGGCTGGCGTCCCCTGTCGAGTTATCAAGAATCACGAGCTTGAATCTTCGATTGCAGCAGGTTCCTGAGATCAGGCATGGCCGCGAACGGTACACGGAGAGCAATGAAGCCTATGGAAAAGAGTGCATTGCCTTCGAATGTCGTTCCCATCTTTGAAGAGCGCTTGCCTATCGTTTCTCCGGAAGGCCTTCCGGACGATGAATTCCACCGCGACGTGTGCAAGATTTTGCGCAGCCGCCAGCTAACGAACGCCACATTCGTTCGCGAATTCGAGGAAACCGCAGCCGAATATCTCAATGTTCCACATTGTGTTGCGGTCTCCAGTTGCACCGCCGGACTTGTTCTCACTCTGCGCGCGCTGGACCTTAAGGGCGAAGTGATCCTCCCTAGTTTTACTTTTCATGCCACTGCTCACACTGTGCTGTGGAATGGTCTCAAGCCCGTCTTCGCCGACTGCGACGCTGAAACATTTTGTATAGATCCACACGCAGTTAAACTTCAACTCTCTCCCAACTCAGCCGCAATCCTCGCTGTTCACCTATTCGGAAACCCGGCTTCCGTCGTCCAGCTACAGACGATCGCTTCCGATTCCGGGATACCTTTGATTTTTGACGCAGCCCACGCATTCGGAAGTGATATATGCGACCGGCGCATTGGCAATTTTGGTGTTGCGGAAGTTTTTAGTTTTTCCCCCACCAAACTCGTGGTCTCCGGTGAAGGCGGTATGATTGCCACGCGGGACGCCGCTCTCGCACAAAAACTTCGGGTCGCCAGAAATTATGGCGACAGCGGCAATTACGACCCCGAATTAGCTGGCCTAAATGCGCGCATGAGCGAATTCCATGCGGCCCTGGGGCTTCGCGGTCTTCGCGGCCTCGACGCGCGCATCGATCGCCGCAATCAGATTCGCCTTCATTACGAGCGGCGTCTCCGAGGTATTCCTGGATTGAGCTTTCAGCGCATTCCCTCCGGCAACAGCAGTTCGTGCAAGGATTTCGCTGTCCTCGTCGATGAAGCCGCGTTCGGCAGACCACGTGACTGGCTCTTCGAAGGCCTGGAAAAGGAAAACATTCAGGTTAGACGCTATTTCTATCCGCCAGTGCACCGCCAAAAACTCTACCGCGAAATGTGGGATAAGCGTCCTCTGCCGGTGACCGAAAGTATTTCCAATAGCATTTTGAATTTGCCTATTTACTCCACACTGAGCGACGAAAATGTGGACAAAGTCTGCGACGCTGTTCTGCGCTGTCAACAATGTGGCGATAAAGGAAAATTAAGCAGGGCTCAACGCGCATGAGAATTACAGACGTATATCGCTATTGGAACTCGCTGCGAAGCGAAGCGCGCCGATATCCTTGGAAAAATGGTTTACTGCGCATGGCCGCGGACCTAATCCTCGTCAACTTTTCGATGCTCACTGCCTTCGCTCTTTGGTTCTTGTTCTACGTCGTGATCCTGAGGACGCCCGACCCACAGGGGCTGGCCGAGCGCTTCAAAAGCTTCGTCACACATTACTGGTTGCTGTGGTCGTTGCTCGCGCTCCTGGTATTCCAGCTGAGCGGGTTTTATCCGCGCACGCGGGACGCCACTGGAGTGCGAAAAGCGATCGCCGTGTTTCGCGGCGTTAGCTCGTTCATCGTGCTGTTTGTCTTCGCGGATTATTTTCTGTATCGCGGTGCTCTGGTGCCTCGCGGCGTGGCGGTGATCGCCTGGATTCTTATGCTCGTCACCGTCGGCGGTGTTCGCCTCACCAAACATAAGATCTTGAAACGCTACAATTTCGAACTAAAAACCGATCCAGAAAGCGTGAGGCAGGTTCTGGTGCTGGGCGGAGCGGGGTACCTTGGGTCCATCGTGGTAACCCGGCTGCTGCAGCGTGGCTTTAAAGTGCGGGTGCTGGATTCCTTTCTTTTTGGGGAAAATTCGTTGGATGATGTACGTACTCACGCGAACTGCGAGCTCATCCGAGGGGACGTGCGACACATTGGGGTAGTGGTGAACGCCATGCGGGGATGCGACGCAGTGGTGCATCTGGCCGCGATCGTCGGTGACCCCGCATGCGAGGAGAATAAGCAGCTGGCGATGGAAGTAAATCGGGCCGCCACTCGCATGCTGGCTGACGTGGCGCGAGGGTGCGGCGTGCGCCGGTTTATTTTTGCGTCGTCGTGCGGAGTGTATGGGGCCTCGGAGTCTTGCCTGGATGAGACGTCGGCGGTGAACCCGCTTTCGATCTACGCAAAGACAAAAGTGGATTCCGAAAATATCCTGATGGCGACGGCAGGCCAGAGTGATGGCCCTCTCGCCTCCGCCGCAGTGGATTTTGCACCGACGATATTACGGCTAGGGACATTGTTTGGGCTATCTTCGCGTATGCGATTTGATTTAGTAGTGAATTTGTTTGTGGCGCGGGCGGCGTCTTCGGGGCAGATCACGGTATTGAACGGGGAGCAGTGGCGTCCATTCTTGCATGTGCAGGACGCGGCGGGTGCGGTGATTGCGTGCCTGGAGGCAGACCGTGGCGCGGTCACCGGCGAGATTTTTAACGTGGGATCTTCGTCCTTAAATCTTCAGATCGAGCAATTGGGATGCGCGATTGCGCGAGGAGTGCCGGGCACAGAAATTATCCGGATTGAAAATCTTGACCGGCGAAACTATCGAGTTTCGTTTGAAAAAATCGAGCGAGTCTTGGGCTTTCGATGCGAGTGGACTTTGGAGTCCGGAATCGAAGAAATCTATGCGGCGATTCAGTCCGGCTTGATCGCCGATTTCACGAACGACCAGTTCAACAATCATACGGCGATGCGGGCGATGGCTGCGGCGACTGGCGGCGGACTCGAGCCGCTGGGCCAACTCGAAATGCTGCAACGCGCGGAGGCCGAGCCTCTTTAGGGATCTCTGCGCTGTGGACGCTTATTCAAAAGACGATCCAACCGCTGCAGATGGCTTCGCTACAGACCCGGGCACCTCTCCCACGCCACAGATAAAGACGGTCCCGCTATCGCCCGAGAATGCGTTTGAAGAAAAGCTTAGGCTGATCGTTTCCCCTGGCGACCGCGTCTTGGACGCTGGTTGCGGTACCGGTAAATTTTTCGGTTTTGATTTTGCGAGATTGGCTGGCTGCCAATTGGTAGGGACTGACTTACGAGAAGACGTCGACGCTAATTCCGCGATGGATTTTTGCATTCGGTCAGAATTGAGTCGCCTGCCATTCTCGAACGCGTCGTTCGACGTGGTGAATTGCCGGCTAGTGATCGAGCATGTGAATTTTCCACAGGTGGTGTTAAGGGAATTTTACCGGGTACTCAAGCCGGGCGGTAGGCTCGCAATTTTCACTCCGAACCTGCTTCATTATTTCGGGGTGGCGGCAAGTCTAACTCCTCACTGGTTTCATGTGTGGTTCAACAGCCGCGTGCGCGGATTCAATCGGGACGATACCTTCCCGACCCGTTACCGTGCGAACACTCGCCGCCGCCTTCGAAGATTAGCTCTCGAATCGGGATTTAGCCGCGCAGAAATAACATTAGTGGAGGGTGCTCCCAGCGTGCTGGAGTTCAATTCCCTTCTGCACCGCATGGGGCTGGGTTATGAATGGCTGGTGAATCGCTACGATTTTCTTTCGAATTTTCGGCTAAATATTATCGCCGTGGCCTACAAGGGTTGAAAACTTGATTGCTGTTCCCTTCCGGATTGCGCATTGCTGCCTGAATGGTCTTTGACATAGCGATAGAAGGCAAGCCGCGCATCGCGTAGAGCTTCAGGATCGAATTGTTTCGCTCGCGCCAAATTTCGTTCTGACATTGCCTTCATGCGCGCGGGATCGGAAGTGACTTCCATGATTTTTTGCGCGAATGCTTCAGGGTCGTTCGGAGGAACGAGATCGTCCGGGGCGAGAAGCTCTGGTATCCCCCCGACGTTCGAGCCGATGCATGGGCATCCGCGCGCCATGGCTTCTACCAAGGCACGCGGCAATCCTTCGGCCCTGGACGGCATGACGAATAAATCCACTGAGTCCAGAAAATCAAATATCGCCTTGCCGAATGGCAATCGGGGAATGAATTGCGTTTTATCTTCTACTTCCAACCGTTTTGCCAATGCTTTCATCTGTTCAGCGTAGCGGCCATCTCCGACCATAACGACCTCGAAGTTATAGCCTCGCGCTTGACAGAGCGAAAATGCACGCAACAGAACGTCGGGCCCCTTATACATTTGCGCCAGGCTACCGATAAATCCAATGCGGATAGGTTTATTCGAGACGAGTCGCCGGAATCTTTCCTGGAGAGTTGCTCCGCACGCAAAAGCGGAGTCCGTTAAGACGTTGGGAAACGCGATGGTGTAAGCGTCCGGCGCGGCTGGATACCGTTTTTGCAATGCACTCTCAGTGACGTAATGAACGGCGGCGGCTCCCCGGCACATCAGTTTCAACTCACGCACCCCAGCGCGGCGGAAAATCGGGCGGAACAGGCCGGGCCAAGTCCCAGGTCCGAGCGCGTCCCAGGGATCGGCCACAATTTCCAAGGCATATGGCTTTTTGAAGCGCCGAATCTCGCGCCAAGCCAAACGGCCCACCAAGCCGGGAACACGAAGAATATATGCGTCGGAGTGAGTTACCGCGTGACGGATACTTGTTCGGAGGATTTTCAGTTTTCGCAAATACTCCCAGGGACCAATGTAGTTCGGCAACGCATGAACTGAGATGTATAGTCCATCAAGTCTGTCCGCATCGGGGAAATAATCATTGCCTTCAAACACCCGCGCCACTAAGACAACTTGATCGAACGATTGGAGGAGTGTGGCCCAAGTCGAATAGCCGCCCGACCCATCGGCATATAGGTCGCCATCACCGGAGCGCCGAACATGATTTTCAAGGGTGACTAAGACTTTCAAAGAAGTCTTTTCTCGCTTTCCATCTGAACGCGCTTCGAAGCGGCAAAGATAGCAGCCACAACGAGCGCACCCTCGGTCAACGCGGCAAAAACGAGGTTGTCGCTGTCACCGACAAATGCGGTTGCGAACAGTATGGAAAAAAACGGAGCGAGGAACATTCGACTGTCTGACGGGCTCCAGCTGTTCAGCTTTCGTCGATACCATCCGAGGGCAATGCCGATGAGCGCAAACATGGGGAGGACACCCAACGGACCGAAGTTGAGCATGGCCTCGCCGCCGAGACCGTAGACTCGAGACGATCGCCAAGGAGTCGCCTTGCCTAGCTGTGCTTCGGTTCCCGCGTCGACTTTAAATTCCGGTCGGTCAAGCCAGATGTTTCTCGGGACCAAGATACCAAACGCCCCTACATAGGTGAGGCCCCACCGGTAGTCGTAGTCGCCGGGATCCTTTATCAGGTTGTGAAGAATTAGAGCATTGGAATCGGCACGGGCTAGATCGCCCAATAAGAGCGACTTCAGATCCCGCTCGTAGCCAACGGGTTCGAGCCACATGACCGGAGAGCGCAAGACTTCGAGTCCCATTCTTTTTCGTTCTTTGTAAAAACCATAAAAATACATGAACGCAATCAAGAAAATCAGGCCCATCGACATCATTTTGGGAGAGAGCTTTCGGAACCGGTAGTGAATGATTCCAGCCATCCAAAACAGCGCCCAAATCGTCGAGGCCCGGCTGCCATACCAGCCCAACAAAATGAAGTGACCAATACCAGCAACACTCAAAAACATCAGGCCGGTGCTCAGACGGCGGCGATCCTTTCGTTGCCGATCAGTCCACAGAAAAACAACAAAAATAAATGACAAAATCGCTAGCGGCCAAGCGAGTACCAACAACCAACCTTTGCCCGCAAAGGCCTCCTGGTTGTTCTCATAGCTCTCGATAATTCCTGGAATACCATCCAGCGACGATATGAAAGTCACGACTCCGGCAATCGAACAAGCGAGGGCGAAAGTAAACACTGCATAAAATTTCTTGCGATCAACTTCCCATCGAGTTGGGGATGGGATTGCCCTAGCGAACTGGAAATTGTGAGCCCAATTGTAGGCAAGCAGCCCGAGAGCATTCAAACAGCCCATAGCGCCGAGCCATATTCGCCAGTCTCCCCACAGGAACATTTCGTTTCCCACCCCAAAACGGTCCCAAACTACATGCAGGATAGGGGTAACAAAAAAACCATAGAACGCCAGACACGCGATGATGGTTTTCGGATCGAAGAGATCGAGTCGGCCGCGCAACCACCGGATTACATCCGCACCTGCAATAACGCCGCAAGCCATCACAGGCAAGAGAAACCAGTGCACTACAGCTCGATTCAACCCTATGAAAATCAAAACTGAGGCAGTCACACAGACAGCCGCTAGAACGTACTCTCCGCGCGGCAATCGGTCACGCTCAACGCTTCCCGGGGCTGTCGTGTCGATGATTTGCGATTTCAAAGCGAGGATATTACGCATGTTGTTGGAGGATGTTCTGTGCGGTAGGTTTCCGAGCCGACACATAAAGGTCCGTAAGAGGGCTGACTGATTGCTGAATCGAGAATTGCCTTCGAGTGACATCGTTCCAAAGGGGAGTCATTTCTGGCTGGCGTGCATCGAGCCATTCTATTACTTGCGTTGCCCAATGATCCTTGCCGGCAGACAAGGAGAGAAACTCTACAGATTCCGGCAGCCTCACGACCTCGTTGGGGACTGTATCCGAGACTAAGCAGCGCAGGCCCGCCGCCTGAGCCTCCATCACGCAAAGTCCGAAACCCTCATATAGAGAAGGGAAAAGGAACAAGTCCATGGCTCCAAGCATCAAGCGAGGCACGTCCGTACGAATCCCGGCGAAGTGTATTTTATGTGATAGTCCCATTTGGCGCACTCGAGTTTCCATCTCAGACCGGAGCGGCCCATCGCCGATCAGCAAAAAATCGACGTCTGGCCTTTTGGTCAAGACTGCTCGAGCGATCTCGAGGAGAAAGCGATGATTTTTTTGCGGATCGAACCTGCCTACATGTCCTACGACCGCCGACGTCAGCGGGATGCCTAATTCTCTTCGGATTTCTTCTCGGATCGCGGGTTCCACAAATGGCCTTAAATCGATTCCGTAGGGAAGGACCCGAAACCGGCCATCCGCTTCCCAATCTTCGCCAAACAAGTTGCAAGCGGCAGGTTTAGAAACTGCCAAGCCATGCGTCGCGAACCGCCAGATCCACGATTTCATGATCCTGCGATAATGGAGGCGCGCTTGAGTGCCCGGTTTGTCGTCCTGAGTGATGTGGCTGTGAGCGATGCGCATTGAGATGCCTTCTGCTTGAGCCCAGCGCAGCACTGCTCCGGAGAAGAGGGTTACGTGGCTGTGAACAGTGTCGTAATTTCCCTCGCGCAGAATTTTCCGGAACCGACGGCTAAAAGACAATGGATTTAGCGCTCTTGGGCACGGCCGCATCCGGCCACCGAGCCTTTTTACTTCGCCCGCAAAAAGACCTGGCTTAGGTCCGAAGGTACAGAAGTGAAATTCGAGCAGATCCTGATCGATATACTTCAGAAGGTTGAGGAGCCAAATCTCAATGCCGCCGGGATCCATTGCACCGATAATGTGAAGAACTCTTACCTTCAAGTCACACCTCACAACCGAAGGTCTAAGATGGGTGCTCCACTTCTCCAAGAGAAATCGTGTTGATAAAAAACTAGGCTTTCCCTATACCTATTAGATTTCTACCAAAATGTTCTTCATTCCCAACTCCACAAATCCTGAAAATCACGCGATGAATCGAGTCCTCGATTAACAGCCGCAGCCGTTGAGACATGTCTGCACCCTTTCTCCGGACTATCTCAGATTCGCGAAACCCAGCGCACTCTAAAAGCTGAAGGAGCGAGAAATCTGTAAAACCGCGAGCATGGGTCAAGTCAATGTATCGCACGTGTGCGCTGGTCAGATTTGACATATTCGGAACCTGACAGATGAAGAGGCCAGAAGGCAGCAAGGAACTTCTGACCAGCTCCAAGAAATGTAGCATCTCATCGTCAGTTTCGAAGTGTTCCAAAACATCCGTACAGAACACCGCGGAAAACGTCCTCGACTTTCTAACGAGGAAATCGGTGGCTTCTTCGTGAAGAAGAGTAACAGTTTCCGGAAGGTACCTCTTCGCCAGAGTTATCTGAGGCTCAGAGACGTCTACACCGGTGAGGTCGAAACGATCTGGTCTGCTCTTCTGCAACCAAAACAAAAGAAATCCGATACCACAACCGATGTCCAATACTCTAGATCCATTTGTCAACTCCGCAACAATACGCCCGTAACTGGCTTCGTAGTCCGGCATTCGTTCCTGGTAGCGAGCCGTATTAAGAGAATCGCCCTCTAGAACATTGCCGCGCAAATAATGAGCGTCATATCTGTCGAACAGCAATTTCCGCAACCGATTCAATGGGACCTGCTTTCCTGAGAGGCGCATTCAGGGTCTGCCCCGCTAGTTCGAGAATCTTGTCGTAAATGCCGGCGAGTTCGCGCCCGGTCTTCTCCAGGTCCAGCAAATGACGGGCTGCTTCCGCACCGCGAGCAACCCGTTTTTGCGCTTCGGCGGGATTTGAGAGTGCGTGCGAGGCAGCTTGCGCAAGGGCTTGCGGATTTCCCGGAGAAACCAGCCAACCCGTATCGCCATCTCGAATTAAGTCGGGAATGCCGCCGACGTTCGTAGCGACGACCGGCACGCCGGCAAGAAGCGGTTCGACTACGCTGTACGCCAAGCCGTCCGAATGAGTTGGGACGATAGCCAAATCTAAATCAGGATAAATTGT
Source organism: Binatus sp. (SeqCode) (assembly GCA_035602755.1). GTDB lineage: Bacteria > Acidobacteriota > Terriglobia > Acidiferrales > UBA7541 > Palsa-295. The sequence continues at coordinate 124,646 of DATNLR010000031.1, forward strand.
TGATATGTCCGCCCGGGTACCAGTGAAGTAGAGGCCATCCCCGCATATTTTCTTGCCAAAGCGCCGGACGCGGTCTTCATACCAACGTCCTTTGCCCCAGGTTCCTCCGATGACGACGCCGCGTACATCGGGACGCTCTTCGCGGAGCTTAGTGAGGGCGACGATGAAATCTTCGTGGCCTTTGTGACCGCGCCTGCTTCCGAGATACCACTTCGGCGGGTATAACAAAGAAACCATCCCGACCAAAGGAACATCCGCAGGAATTTGGAATTCGTTTCTTAAAAGACCCGTTCGATTGCTTGGATAATTCGTAAGATCGGTGCCTAGGTAAGCGAGGAATACCCGGCCGGGCGGAATACTCAAAGTTTCGTACTTGCGTTGTGTCCATTTGCAGGTGGCGATCCAAAAATCTTGCGGGCCTGCGAAATGAGTGTCGAGCCAGACGAAGAATTCGTGTTCGAGATGTAATGTTCCGGTGACGCCGAAGATGCGCGGGATTTTAGAATTCTTTCCGAGGGCTAGGCGGGTTATGAAAGTTGGACCAACGTGATGCGTGTGGATGAGGTCGGGGCGTACGTCGTCGACTAGCTGGCGGCAGGCGCGGAGGGTGACGGGAATGCGCCACGGTTGACGCGCAGGAAAATCGAGGTTGGCACGGACTACGGTGGCGCCGGCTTGGCGGTATTGGGGGGCGAGGCCTTCGGTGTCGGAGGGGAGCGCGACGACTACTTCGATGCCGAGCGAACAGAGGACTCGCACTTGCTCGTAGGCCCAATTTGCGCCGACGGCGGTCTTCACGATGTGCAAGACCTTCATGGAGGCGACCATTCTAATCCTAAATTCGAGCGGACTCGAAGAGATAGATACACTCTTTGCCGGGCCAAGTGTTGTAATTATTTTCGGCGGAACCGTGGGCCAGGCGGACGCACTTGTAGAGAGATTGTTGGGAGAAGACGCGGTCGATGCCGGGCAAGCCGGGAAGCGAGTACCGGTAAATATTCGAGAGTTTTAAGCCGCAGCCGACGAACATTTCAATTACTTGAGCCGAGTTCGTGAGAGTGTAGCGATAGTTCATGCGGCCAAATGCTTCCAAGACACAGCGGTAAAGAATTCCAAGGCGGCTGGGGAGGCCTGACGAATCGGTGCTCTGCATAATGACGATGCCGTTGGGACGCAAGAGCTGCGCAATTTTTGCGATTACGGCTTTTGGCGAGTCCACGTGTGCGAGAAAGCCCAGGCAGATGATTACGTCGAAGGAACGAGGCGCAAGATTTGCGCTCAAAAATTCCTGATTAATCGCTTGAACGTCGTTTCTCAGGACTGGCGGGACCTTCGATAGCGCTATCGACAGCATGTTGCTAGATAGATCCAATAGCGTCAACTCCCTTCGCACATTCAAAAGTGGTATGGATACGGAGCCATCACCGCAACCGACGTCCAGAATTCTAGTGAAATCGCGATTGCGAAGAAAATACTGAACGGTCTCGGCTCGAATATTGATGTTGTAGCGACGACGCTCCAGATAGGGCTGCGGGGACTCGAACAGGGATCTTACTGAGTCTGACTTGGTGCTCATGGCGCTGACAATCTTAACGTATCCCAGAGTATGGTTTTCAAACCGTACTGCGTCAAGGTAATGGAAGCGCAAGGAAGGAGTGATGGTCGGGTTGTGTTACCATGGCGACGAAATTGATTGATTGGCAAGAGCAGGCAATCGATTGAGGGTATGACACTTTTTGCAGTTTGACTTCAGAAAAATATTTCCGCTTCTAGCCAGGCCGGATCGACTCTGAGAACATCGCAATGTCATGAAATTGATTGAGGCTCTGGAAACGCTGAAGCGAAGGCCGCCGGCCCAATCTCCCTTGCTTGAGGTTCAGCTCGCCTGCGGCTTTACGCCGCTCCACTTTTTGACGTTTCTCAAGGCGCATCTGCGCCGCCAGTTTCCAGAGCACGCGCTTGCAATTGGGACCGGACTTTTTGGCGATCTGCTCGGTGACGTTAGACGTTTAAGAGGAAAGCCGCCATGTGTAGTCGTGGTTGTAATGGAATGGCAGGATCTCGACCCGCGCCTGGGGCTTCGGCAGCTGGGCGGCTGGGGTCCGCGGCAATTGTCCAACATTATCCGCGATGTCCGGGAGCAGGCTGGGAGAATCACCGACAGCATTGAAACCATCAGCGAATCTCACACCGTTACCCTCGCTGCGCCTACGCTGCCACTTCCTCCGATAGCACTCACGCCGAGCTGGCAGTCAAGTTCGTTTGAAAATGACATACGAGACGTGGTGGCTTCTGTCGTTGCCAAACTTTCAAGGTTGCCTCGGGTCCGCGTCGTGAGTTCTCAACGATTGGATCAAATCTCTGTGCCCGGAGCCAGGCTTGACGTGAAATCCGAACTCGACTTCGGGTTTCCCTACAGCCTCCTTCACGCCGATGCGTTTGCAGGGCTGATAGCGCGCATCATTCGAGATCCGCTCCCAAAGAAAGGATTGATCACGGACCTTGATCACACGCTCTGGAAAGGAATTCTGGGCGAAGTAAACGTTGAAGGCATCGCGTGGGATATCGACGAACATGCGCAACAACATGGCCTCTACCAACAGCTGTTAGCGTCACTCGCCGAAGCAGGCATCCTGATCGCCGTCGCTAGTAAGAACGATCCGACCCTGGTGGAAGAAGCATTCCGAAGAAGAAGTCCGATCCTTCATCGAAAGCAAATCTTCCCGCTTGAAATCAGTTGGGGCGCAAAATCAGAATCCATATCCAGAATACTTCGCGCATGGAACCTCGGCGCGGACAGTGTCGTTTTTGTCGACGACAGCCCTTTGGAACTGGCTGAGGTGAAAGCGGCACATCCCGAGATCGAATGCTTGCTCTTCCCGCAGGATGATGAGAGAGCTGCGTATCAGCTCCTGCAAGATGTAAGGGATTTATTCGGGAAGCAATGCATTTGCGCAGAAGATGAAATCCGTGCAGAGAGCACCCGAACCTCGCAAGCCGCTGCGGAAGCCACCGAACCAGAGCGGAGCTCGTCCGAAGATTTCCTTCGGAGCATCGGTGGAAAGTTGACTTTGAGCTTCTCCAAGAATCCTCCCGATCCACGCGCGTTGGAACTGATCAACAAGACCAACCAATTCAACTTGAACGGCAGACGGCACACAGAATCCTCCTGGATGGACTACCTAAACGACCCCAAAGTTTTCCTGCTGTTGGGTGCCTACGAAGACAAGTTTGGTCCGCTCGGAAAGATTGCGGTAATGGCTGGCAGGCAAGACGGAGACAGCTTTTTGGTAGATTATTGGGTCATGAGTTGCAGGGCACTCTCGCGGAGGATCGAGCAAGCTTGCTTACGTCACCTTTTCAGGAAATTCGGCGTCGAGGAAGCAAACTTTGATTTTGCGCTCACGTCCCGAAACGGGCCTATCCAGGCCTTTTTTCTCGAGCTAACGGGAATCGTCACGCTAAAAAGTTTCTCGATTTCCAAGCAGCAGCTACTTGATAAGTGCCCCGCCGTCTACCTCCAAATTGAGGAAGATTTTGGTGAATGATACGGAGGCGAGGCTCATCCGATGCTTTTCTGCAGTGTTTCCCGAGCTTAGTAATCAAGAAATTGGTTTGGCCAGCATGGAGACTTTGGAGGCATGGGATTCCAGTGCCGCTATTACACTAGTTGTCGTAATTGAGGAGGAGTTTGACATTCAGTTCGAGCCGGCTGTCGTCCTTCAACAGTTCGAGTCGTTCCGCTCGATCCTCAGTTATCTTATGAGGCTTCCGAGATAGCCATTGTTCATAACAGATGCCCAGCCCCCAGCAATCCAAGCGCGCGCTGTTCGCTTTTGATGGACAAATGAAAGAAGCGGTGGTAAATAATGCAGCGGCAGCCTGTGATAAGCCGATTAAGAGGGACGCCGTGACTTCAATTTCGTACCTGCCTGGAGACAAGCAGCGAACAACATATTCGAAATTTGTGCTGCGTTTACTTCCGACGATTGCGATGGTGTTTTTGTTGACGGCGGTAGCGGCGCACGCGCGCACCCGTTCGCAGGAAAAGCAGCCACTGGGGTCGTTGACGAGCGCAGGGGAAGTGTACGTGAATAATTCGCCGGCGCCGGCGGACGCCACGATTTTTAGCGGCGATACGATTCGCACGGGGGCGACGGGGACGGTGACGTTTACGAGCAACGTGGAAGGAACGTTTCAGGTGCTGCCGGGAAGCCAGATTGCGTTCAATGGCGGCGACCAGTATGTGGCGGAGCTGCAGACGGGCACGGTGGTGGTGAGCTCGCAGCGAGGGCCACAAGGGTTGAGCGTGCGCGCGGGAAGTTATACGGTAGTAGGCGCGACGGAAGGCGAGTTGACGAGCGCGAAGATCGAGCGCGGTGCGGATGGGTCGTTTGCGGTGACCTGCCTGGGCGGCAGCGTGATCCTGGTACCGGCGGGAGAAGGGAGCAGCGGGCTGTTGATACAAGCGGGGCAGACGGTGGATATTTCCGCGAAAGGGAAATTGTCGACGGTGAAAGAGGCGGCGGTAGCGCCTGCGCCTTCGCCAACACCAGCGCCGGGAGAAGCACCTTCGACACCTGCTCCTGCGCCGGTTTCCACGGGGATGAGTAACACTACGAAATGGATTATTGCTGGAGTGGCGATCGCAGGAGGAGCGGGGGCGGCGTTGGCGCTAGCTGGCGGACACAAGTCTAGTTCGGTGAGCCCGTCGGATCCTTAGAAGATTTGGTTTTTCCTTCCGGGTTAAACAAGACTTTCAAATTAAATTTTTAGGCCACGCTGTAAATAAGGCTGCGTGCGGATGCTCGGGCGGGGCGCGCACGATTTAGTGTGGGCGTACGGTTCGCTTGCGTGTGGAGCTTGCGCGGGCGAGCGTTAGTTCGTGCGGGTGAATTGCAGACGGAAGGTTATGGTGATGGATTCGGTGGCTTCGACGGGCTGACCGTCAAGAGAAGTGGGCTTGTAATGCCATTGGCGTACGGCATTCGCTGCGGCCGCCACGAGCAGGGGCGGGCCGGACATTTGGTCGATGTCCTGAACGCTGCCATCACGTGCAATGATGGCGCGCAATTTTACGGCGCCTTCGACGCGCTGATGCTGGGCGTCTTCGGGATAAGTTGGTTCGACGCGAGAAATTAGCTGGCCGATCTGGAGGCTGGCGCCTTGTTTGGAGATTTGAGATTTCAGCTCGGGCGGGACGCGGATTGAGGGGAAAGGGCTCGCGTTTACAGAAACTGTGGCTTTGACGACTTCGGACGCGGCTGGGGGCGGCGTTGGTGACGATGCGTTGGCGGGCGCTGGAGGCGGCGCGGTCTTCGCGACAGAGCTTATTGGGTCTGAGGTCGCCGAAGGAGCGGCGGCGGTTGGCTGTGCTGGTTGTAGCTGGCTTACGTTGCTGGTTAACAAAGAGTTTGAGGCCGGCGACAAGTTGGGCGGAGATGTGCGCGGGGCGGCTGACGGCGAGATAGTCGAAGAATTCGACGCGTTGGACGAAGACGAATTTGTCGCGCTCGGCGCAGGGGCGATGTCGTGCTTAGCGGCGGCGGATTTTTCGGGCGCACTCGATGCGACATTTCCTGTGCCGGCGACGGGCGTGCGCGAAGTCTGCGAAGCGGGCGGCGGCGATGCGATAGTGGCATGCGGAACTTGTGGCGTAGCCTGAGGCGAGGAAGTATTGGCATGCAATGCGGGCTGTGTCGAGACGTTCGTCGAAGTGCGCGATGCAGTCAATACGGGCTGCACTGTAGTGGGCGGCGGAGTTTGCGTCCTGGGCTGCGCGGCCGCCGGATTTATCGTTTGTCCGGGTGAAGCGGTTGCGACATTCGTCTGAGGCAAGCCAGCCCCTGGAACGGGAGCGTCAGTCTGAGCCGATGTTGCTCCAGGATTTTCAGGAGGCTGCGATGAATCAGATTGCTGGCTGACGAATTTATCAAGAATTTGCTTTCGTCCGGTCGGCCCGGCGGCGATCCATCCAGCGGCGAACGAGAGCAAAACGACGACGAGAATGGCAGCGGCGAGATTTTTCCAGTTAAGAGACTGACTGGTTGCGGAACTCTCGGGAGAGACCGTCAGCGAAGTAGGGTCCTCAGTTTGCGCATCGGCTCGCGACGCGATGCCCTTTCGGCTGTTACTCCAATCTGGAGCGAAATTCACCGCGGGAGATTCGGCGATTGGCCAATCCGAAAGGTCCAAAGCGGTGGCGGACGTCTCACGCGCGTCATCTTTTCGATCGTTTTGTCGAGCCGGAACATTCACCCCGGCAGAATTGGGAGATGTATTCGACGCGACAGGCTTAGCGGAGGAAGGATTCTGAATTTGTGTATTGGACGAAGCTGCGGGCGTAACAAGCTGTTTCTCGTGAGCTCCGGGCCGAGCGACATCCATGCTGGACGATGCGACTGATGACGGCTTCTGAATCGTCGATGCTGACGAGGGAGCGCCGGCGGGCTGTTGGACTATATTTACAGGAGCATACTGAGGCTTTTGGACGACGCGAGGCGGGACATTATCGACCGTCGATTTCGCACCGAGATCCGGCCGTTTCGAAGAAGCGTAATCGACCGAAATATCTTTGGAGTTTTGGGCGCTCGGTGGCGCGACTTCAGCGACCGGAAACTTCGAGACGAAATCTGGTTTCTGTTCAGAGATATGCACGGCGGGCGGCATCTCGACTAACCGATCTTGCTTGCGCGCGTCTGGGGCGGGCTTCGCGACGGACTGAGTAGGGTCGGCAGTTTGTCGCGGTTGGCGAAAATCCTGGCGCGCAGGAAATTCTGCGGCGACCCACTCTCGAATTTTGAGGCGGGCTTCTTCGGGTAAGTTATCGAACTGAATGCCGGCATCTTTTCGTGATTCCCCGACCCAGACGATGTTTCCGCTGGTCTCTACCTGAAAACCAGACTCAGGGATTTTAAAACTCAAATTGGAGATATGGTCGGGGGACAAACTGGCGACGGCCTGTATGTACATGCCATCTTCACCGAGATTCAGAATGATGCCGCCGTTGGAGTCACCAAGGTCGAGGTATTCGAGCGACAGAACACGACGTCGTGGTTGAGAACGGCGGTCCGGGACCGGTGCCACGCTGGTGGCCCCGGGAGGTTCATCTGCGGGGCCCGGCGGCTGGACGACAGGTTTAGCCCGCGCACTCTTCGATCCGACCAGGAAAAGTCCGGGATCGGCAAATATCGATTTCAGAATTTTGTCTTCAGGAACAGCGCCAGGAGCATTCGGTTGAGCGGCACCAAGCGCGTTACGAACGGCCTCCTGCCCTTGAGAAGGACCGGGGCGCAAGGGCTCTTGGGAAATCCAATTCCGTATTTTGACACGGGTATCTTCCATCAAATCTACAAAGCGAACGCCCGCTTCTTTCTGCGATTCCGCGATCCAGGCCACTTCCCCGCTCGTTTCTATCCACTCCTTGGAGTCGGGGAGTTGGAAGCGCATTTTTGCGATTGCACCGACAGCAAGAGTAAGAGTTCCGGTGGGCGCAAAAACCAAACCGTTTTCGCTGATGTTGAAAACGAAGCCGTAGTTATTAGCACCAAACTTTACAAAGGCCTGAGGCGTGACAGGGGTGCGCGTATGGAGACGCCTTTCTCCAATGGCGAGGGGTTTCTCGGCCTGCTGGTAGTCCGACATGACTTCCTTTGCACGCGCTGCGACGAGCGATACCGAGCAGCGATATCGCCCAATAACCCGTTATTTAAGCGAGTATACGCCCTGGTTAAAGGGGCTTACAAGACAAGCAAGGCGAAGTGTGCTCAATTTGAAGTTCGTCAGGTTCGGAAGGGCATCTCCGCTAACAGACGCGCCTTTCTAGGCTAACCTGTTTGAATACACTCCTTGCCAGCCGCCGAACGGCTCCCAATCAGAGACTGGATTCGCGGAAACTCCTCGTTTCCAGGTTGATGAAGGTAAGGGCAGGAGCCCTTTCAGTAGCATGCTTGGCGGTTTTTTGCAGTGTTTGCGGCATCCACACCGGCTCAGCAACAAACACATGACCTTTGCGAGACGCTTCACTTAGCGGGCTAACCTACCGATTCTCCGGAGAAAATCGCCGGAAAAATCGTAGGCCACGACGAAAAGCTCGCGCGCAGGGGCTCCGATCTCGGAGCCCTTGCGCAGCGAACTAAACCACAAACTGTTAGGTTAGCGATGCGGCTATGCTGACGGATGCTTCAAGATGTCCGCCAAAGCTTGCAACCGCTTGGAGTCAGCTGGACTTTTCGCGGTGTTGGCGCTCTTGTCCAGGGACGGCGCCATGCGCTTCAACTTCGCGAGATCGCTCTTGCTCATGTGCGAAGTTTCGGCGGCGTCGATGGCTGCGCGTAGAGTTGCGATGCGCTCCGCGGGCAACGCCTGCGAGCGCTCCAACTGATCTACGTAGGCCTTGGCTATGACTAACTGCGCAGGCCAATCGATCTTCTGCTGGTCTTGGACATTCAGCTCAGAGACCCGAACCGTTTTTGCTGCGTCGATTTCGTTCTGCGTGAGGAACTTGGTTGGCGTCAGTTCGAAGACGTCGAGGCCGCGCGCGATTTCTGAACCGTAGATGTTGCCGTTGTACCAATACGCCGACCAATCGCCGCCCAGAATAAGCGTCTTCGGATCGATCGGGCCGCGGTCGAAATAGGCGATCTCAAATGGGTGCGCGGCGTCGGTGAAGTCCATGACGGAGATGCCGCCCTGGTACCAGGCCTGCACTTCGATATCGCGACCGGGAACCGGGACGAGCGAGCCGTTGTGCGCCACGCAATTTTCGGTGTCGCTCTGCGCGGCGGGGAGCTTGTAATAACTGGCGAAGGTCAACTTATCATCTTTCAGGTGGAAAATTGCATCCGCGCCCCATTTGTTGGGGTCGTTCGCACGGCAACGCGCGCCTAGGCCGCCACCCCACTCGTCGGTAAAAACTACTTTCTTTCCATCGTTCGAGAACGAAGCTGAGTGCCAATATGAATAGTTTGGATCGTTAACGGCGTCTACGCGTTTCGGATGTACGGGATCTTTGATGTCGAGGAGAATGCCATTGCCCGAGCATGCGCCGGCCGCGAGCCCGATCGCGGTGTACACGGTGATGTCGTGACATTGGTTGGAGTCGGTGGGCTTGGCTTCTTCCTTGTCGTGGCTGCCGCCGTTGCTGAGACCGTTGAGCGCGCCTGTGCGGGGATCAATAAACACGCGCGGGCTTGAGACAACTTTTGCGTCTTGTGGGGCCGCGACTGGAACTTTGATCACTTCGATGCGAAACAGCGCGGTGTTGGGGTCTTTGTCAGGCGCTTCGCCAGAGCATCCAGCCAGTTCCTCTGCTTGACGGACGAACGATGTTCCCGAGACGTAGATGTAAACGTTGTTCTTATCCTTGGGATCGAGCACCAACGTGTGCGTGTGCGAGCCGCGGCAGGTCTGCACGGCTGCGACTTGTTTGGGATTCTTGATGTCCGAAATGTCGAAGATCCGCACGCCGCGGAAGCGATCCTTTTGTGCTGCGGGTGGACGACGTTCCTTCTCATGTCCTGCGGCTGGCGGCGGTTCCGGCGGAAAACCTTGCGTGCCGCAATCGAGGCGGCCGTTGGGCATCTCGACCGACATGAAGAGCAGGTTTTCATAGACCGACACATCTCCCTGGCCGCCCGGGCACACCATGGAAGTTATCAACGCGGCTTGCGCGGGATTGGAGATGTCGTAGATATTGACGCCGTAAAAGTTTCCTTGGAAAAGGTGGTTGCCCTGAAACGCGAGGTCGGAGTTGGCGAAGGCGAGTTGCGCGATCTCGAGCTGAAGCGATTTCGACATTTTCAAGGCATTACCCAGACCCAGTTGGTGAATCGTCTTCTCAACTTTCGGATCGGCAGGATCCGTGGTACCGAGTTGAAAGGAGTCGGGCTTCTTGAGCAGTAGCAGGTGCTTCATGCCCATGGACACTTCGCCGGCGTCATACATTCCCGGCGTCAGGCTGAAGCGCGGATCGTTTACGTCTGACCCGGTCATTCCCGGAGGCAGCGGGGGAGCTGGCTTCGCGGCAAACGGATTATCGTCGTCTGCATCCGGCGCCTTGGTGGCATCCGGCGCAGGAGTTGAAGACTGAGGCGCCTGCTTCTGCGCCTGTATTGCGCTTACACCGAAACACAAAATAATCGCAGCTAGGGCGGCGAGACGGAAAGCAACACGCTGCACTCGGTTCATCATTTCTCCTTTGATTTCTTGTCCAACATGGACTGCATGATTCTGATCTCGGCGCGTTGACCGCTGTCCACATCGGTGGCGAAGTTGAACACGTCAGCGTCTTGTCCCGCGCCCGGCGTGTCGAAGAGATCCTTCACCATTATCAGCGCGCCATTGTGATGCTGAATCATTCCCAGCAAAAATAATCTATCGAACTCTGCGCCCTTGGCGTTGCGGAGTGCGTCCATTTGCTCGGGTGTAAGCATGCCGGGCATCAGCGGCATCGGTTGAGCGGACTTATCCATGTCCGACATGCCGGGCATGGCCATAGAAATCGGTTCTCCGCGAGCGGCAAGCCAGCGGCGCATAAACTTGATCTCGTCCGATTGCGACCGACTTATCCGCGCACCGAGCGTCTGCAAATCTTTGTTTTCCGTATGCGACGGGATGAGGGCAGTCATTTCCACGGCCTGCGAATGATGCATGATCATGCCTTGCATGAACTCCACATCGGCTCGTGACCATTGTGGCGGAGTGGCTCTGGTGGAAGATGGCAGAGTTTTCGTGGGCTTTCCGGGCGCGCCGGGCTGCACCACGACGGGGGTCGAAGCGGAATCAGACTGCTGCGCGTGGGCAGGAGAAGGAGGGAAACTCGCGCTGACAGCGATGAGCATGGTGCAAAGTACCGCAAATCCTCTTGTACCACGGAGGATGTGCTTGCGGCCCGAGCAGTAACGATTCCAGTTGGGTACATCGCTGAACATTTTTTTTCTCATAGTAAAAACTAGCGGCAAATCGCGGACGCAGAAATGCGGCCCGCTCTCAAAATCTTTCAGGAATCTTTCACCAAATCCGGGCAGGCGGGTATAGCTCGAGGAGCCGCATGCGACCGCCTATAGAATATCACTTGCTGCGTCTTTTCTCGAAAACGTTCGCAGATGCAAGCTTACTTGGGCACAAGTGACACGCGAGCGATCCAGACTGCGCCGCCCAGCTTGTTGTCGAATTTGTGACTGGCGGGGCGGGCGACTCTTACGATCAACAGGCGAGTGTTGCCTGGGGTCTTAAATTCCAATTGATGCGGCGACCAATCGGAGGTGCCGGTTACGTTTTCTGTGGAGATGGAAAACCTCATTGGATTGGCGGCCTTACTTGATACATCTACGAGTTCTGCGGGATCGTAGGCCTCTTGCAGAAGGAAGCGGGGGCCGCTATCGGTGGTGATCCCCTGCGCGCGCATGTAGGCTGAAAATTTGTAGGTCGTGTCGGGTGTGACGGGAACGTATTGAAGGACGTGCCCGTACTCCAGATTTTGAGTGCCGTCGAAATTAATACGCAGCGATTTGCTGCCACCGAAGGCTGTGGATGCATCCACGGCCGCAGAGGCTCCTGGCGCAGGGATGATGCGCCAATCGAGGCCACCGTTTAGGGATGCGAATGCGAAATTCCCGTTGGTGATTAAGTTGGGCTTGGATTGGCGGATGCCGATTTGCTGGGGGAAACGATTTGAGAGGGCGGCCCACGCTTCTGTCAGATGGTCGACATCCTGGTGCTGGATCAACGCGTCGAAGTAAGCGAAGGTGCGCGCTGGATCGAAGGGTGAGTTTAATTCGAGCAGAGTGGGCCAGGTTTGAGCGGCGGGCGCCATGCGGTTGTTCTCCACTTGGAAATCGAGATAGTCGAGCAATAGTGACGTGCTGCGCGGCAGCATCTGTTGCAGGACTTGCTCGCTGTCAGCGGTGGCGTTGGAGGCCAAAGAGAATGCCTGGCGTTCCCTGGCGGGGTCTTCGAGCAAAACTTCTTTGAGCGACTGGAGTGCGTCTGAAATTTTTCCGGTGCGGACGTAGAAGTTTGCGATTTTCCAGTTGATCTCGGGTGAGTTGGGGAAAAGGGCATGGGCGCGGGTGAAGGCGCGGAGAGCTTCATCCTTGCGGCCGACCCATTCGTAAGCTGATGCGAGATCGGCCCAGTAAAAGGCGTTATACGGGCTGAGTTCTGTGGCTTTCTCGCAAAGGCGCACGACCTCGCTAGGATTTCCGCCGGTGGCGTAGAGGTGAGTGAGGGTCGCGAGTGCATCATAATATTCAGGGTTTCCAGGATCCCACTTGATAGCGGTTTGCATCGCTTGAGGAGTGCTTTTTCGAAAATACCAAGCTGCAATTCCCTGCCGGGCGGCGAGATACGTACAGTAGAGCAGGCAGATTACGAGGAAGGCGCGCGCAGGCACATTCAGGGTGTATTTATCGCGCAACTTTATTCCTGGCGGTGAGTTTAGACATCGCAAGTCCGGCTCGGACGGTTGTTAACACGCCAGAAATGGGGCCGGGCCAAACTTCAACCGCTGGTGAAGCCAAGCGAGACACGATATCACCGGCGTTGGCATTCGAGATGGGAATGTTAGTGAAGGAAATATGTCTGACCGAAGGACTTTTCTAATCCAGGGCGTTTTGGTGCTGAGCGGAATCAGTGCGGGGACTTTTACCCCGCTGGAGGCGGCCATGAACGTGAGAGGGCGGAGAGAGTTTTTGACGGCGGTGTCCCCGACTGTAGCGAGGGGAGCTACGCTACCTCAGGATCCGGTGGTGGGATTCGGTTGGGAGATCGTGAACATTAATAATAATGGCGCTGACGTTTTCTTTGAAGTGCGCGACACCATGATTCTGAACACGATCAATATCGATGTGTCGTTCATGATTACCAGCGCGCCAGCTCAGGCTGGTTTTGCGGAAATATTGTGCGATGGAGGCGTCTCGCGCGGTGCCAAGCCGACTTTCAACACTTCTCCCGCTGCGTACTTGAATCTGCCGCCAAGCGCGAATTTCGGAGAGTTGACGCCACACAATCCCAATAAATTGAACATTGGATTAGGAGGCGTGGTTCAGGATTTATTTTTTAACGTGATTTTGAAGACTTGGGTGCCGGCCGACGGGACCGGCGGCTACACTTCGCGGCAAGTGTATGCGCAACCGTCGTTGGCGCTGAATAAAGGCGACTACTTGATGTTCCACATGGACCATGCGGGAGTTGGCGGGGATGTGGAGATGCAAGCGGTATTGCAATACACGGTAGTTTAAACATTTCCGCGGGTCGACTTTTTTAACAACTGTAGGAATGACCTTCGCTCGCCTGTAATGGAGCGCCATAAAAGGAAAGCCCCAACTTCCTATTAGGGAAGCTGGGGCTTTCGTGTTTCTTAGAGCAAGATGAGATGCGAACTAGACTACGACGATTAGCGCGAGCCGAACTTGCGGGTGCGCTAAATCGATCAGGTAATATTGCCCGTCGATGAAGTCGACATAGAACTCATCATCGTAACCCCAGCCTACCGGCCAAGGTGAACCATAGGAGAACCAATAACCGCCGTAGTTGAAGCGATACTGGCCGGCTACCATTTGCGGATGACCAACGTGGAAGGTGTGCGCGCGTCCAAAGTGGGCATGGAATTGAGCGTCGGGAATGCGACCGTTCTCGATGGGACCGTGCTTTACAGTGGTTTTCGTCTCGGTCTGCGTGCGCGTTTCAGTGCGTTCGTCCGGGCGAGCCTTGTTGTCGGCTGGCGGAGCCTTCTCATCTTTTGGCGGCTTCGCTTCCGACGGTTTGGCTTCGTCGTGGGGCGGTTTGCCTTCTTCGGAAGGTTTTGCTCCCTGATCGTGTGGTTCCGCAGGCTTGGCGTCCTCCGGATGCTCCTCTTGTGCGCGTAATACGGGAGTCGAGACGTAGAACAACAGGAACATAGCCGAAGTACCGAGAATAGTGCTAATGATTCGAACTGGTTTCATCTGGTATGGCCTCCTTATAAATAAATTAGCTTTTAACAGCCCGAGCCCCTCAGAACCCGAACGGCTCGAAATTCTTGAGCCTTTTCTTTAGATGTTTGGCAAATGCAAGAAGTGACACTCGCGAGGCAGGGCGGTCACCACGAGACTCTATGTAATAATTCTTTGCGATTATTTTGAGTTGGCCGCTGCGGCCGATAATTTTGCGGCGGCTGATGAAACTAGAACGGCTTCGTCTTGAAGAACGGCAGCGGCGCGACGCAGTGCGTCGTCAGCCTGCTTCCAGTTCTTTTGTTCGATGGCCTCGCGAACCGCCGGGATCGCTTTGGCTTCGTAACCGGTGTAAACGCCGGGAGCATAGATTTGGTGTTTGTACCATAGGCGGCCGGGCAGGCCTTCGGGCGAAGTTAGCTTTCGTTCGCTCTGAATCAGCATGCCGTTAATTTCGGCGATGGAGGCGGACGCGAGCGCGCTACCGCCATTCGCTTCGGCGACGTCGAGAGCTTTTTGGTAATCGGCGGCGCTGCGTGAAAGTGCGTCGGCACTATTTTGAAGCGCGGCGAAATTCAGATAAGGAGGGACGTCTTCCTTCTTGGGCGGGAAGTACGGCTTCCGAGGATCAGCGCTGGCGGTGAAAACACCTTCGTCAATTTCCAGGTTGCGTTCGCGAATTTCGTCTCGCAACTTGGTAGAGAATGTCTGGAGCCCGTGGACGTAGGTCTGCACGGTGTCGGCAAAATCGGAGAAATCATAGGGCAACAAATCCGCGTCGGCCAGACGCATGACTGTAGAGCCGGCTACTTGGGCCAACGCGCGGCCGTAGGTGAAGTCGGTGTCGGCAAAATGGGTGTACCAGTAGAAGTCATCGTAAACGGAGTGATAGATTCCGCCGCCGTCTTCACCACCGAAGGACATGTCCACCACGGCAATGCCAAGGAAGTTCTGGAAAGAAGCGTGGTCGGAACCGCCACCGGAAATTCCGATGCGCAGGTCACGACGTTGGCGCAGTTCTTGGCGGTCTTCGGTGGAAGTGGCTTCGTCGAGGTTGTGAAGTTGCCAACGTTTCCAAACGGAGAGCTGCGTTTCGGGATCCGTGACGTCATGAGTGACGTCATTTACGAGTCGTTCGAGGGTATGCGAACCTTCGGCGTTAAAAAATCCGCGTCCATTGGAATCTGAATTGATGTAGGCGACGGCTTTTTTGCGAAGTTCATCGGAGTGGGTTTCGACCCATTCAGTGGAGCCGAGCAAGCCGGGCTCTTCGCCGTCCCAGGCGCAATAAATAATGGTGCGCTTGGGCTTCCAGCCGGATTTCACCAAGGCGCCAAGGGAGCGTGCTTCTTCCATAAGAACCATCTGGCCGGAGATCGGATCTTCTGCCCCGTTTACCCAGGCATCGTGATGATTGCCGCGAAGAACCCATTCGTCGGGATATTGCGAGCCGGGAATTTTTGCGATGACGTCGTAGACCGGCTTGATATCCCAATTCGAAAAAACTTTCAGATGGACTTTTCCGGGGCCTGGGCCGAGACGGTAGGTTAACGGAAGGCCTCCACGCCACTTAACTGGGACGACCGGCCCTTCGATAGACGCGAGGAGAGGTTCGGCGTCAGCATACGAAATCGGCAGGACGGGAATTTTTGTAATGGTGGGGGCGTCTTTTATAGGGAGGCGTTTGGCGTCCGCGGTCGCGCCGATTCCGGGTGTCAGAGGATCGCCCATGAATTCGGTGCTGTCTTGCACGCTGCCACGTTGTACGCCGTCTTTCGGACGATAGGGGCCGGCGGGATAGGTTACGCCGGGGGAATAACCGTCGTCGCGCGGGTCAGAATAAATGATGCAGCCGATGGCGCCATGTTCGGCAGCGACTTTCGGTTTGATCCCACGCCAAGAGTGGCCATAACGTGCTATGACGATGGCGCCTTTGACCGAAACGCCGTTGCGCTCGAGAGTTAGGTAGTCATCGGGGATGCCGTAATTGACGTAAACGAGCAGGCCGGTGACGTCACCGTCGGCGGAGTAAGCGTTGTAGGTGGGAAGCTGCTCGGATTGCTGATTTGAAGTGGGATCCTCGGGCAGGGCTGGCTCCTGGAGTTTGGCGACAAAGTGCGGGCCGCCCGCGACGAGTTCGACCAGGCGTTCTTTGGGCGTGGGAAAGAGCACATTGAAAGATTCTATGTGCGCATCGAGGCCAAATTCTTTGAACTTCGAGAGAATCCATTCGGCGTTGTCTTTGTCATAAGGCGAGCCGACATTGTGAGGATGCGCGGAAAGGCGCTGCATGTAGGCGCGGAGATTCGCGGGGTTGGGCGTGGCGCGGTATTTCTGTTCCCAGTCGCGTTCGGTACGCGAGGATTCAGCGGAGTAGCCGGCGAGCGGGGCCTCCTCTGCGAAAACGTATGTGACGGCGGCTGCGAGCGGAGTTGCCAGTAGAAAGATTCCTGCGAGCGCTTTGCGATTCATGGTCCCTCGATTCGGGCCATATTCTGCCTGAAGGTTGAGGCGAAAGAAACACCGCAGGGTGAAAAAAAGAGTTGGATCGTGAGAGCGTTACCGGTCGAGTACTTGTGCGGCGGCAGAAAATCGTCAGATCGAATGAGGCAAATTCAAATAACCAGCAACGCAAAGTAACCTTCGATGCGATTGTTAATCTAACCTGCAGGAGGCTAGACAATGCCAACGAAAAAAGGCTCGCGAAGGAAATACGGTAAGGCTGCGGGAAAGAGCGTGAAAAGCGCGATGCACAGAGAAAAGCGCGGCACGCTTTATTCCGGCAAAGGCGGAAAGGGCGGCAAGGTGACTTCGCGCAAGCAGGCCATTGCCATCGGACTTTCGGAAGCGCGAAAGAAGGGTGCGAAAGTTCCGCGGAAATCGAGCTAGTTGAAAAAAGGATCGCGAGCGTTCGGCAAACGGCGCACGCGCGTAGTGGCACTTTCCGGGGCAGGATGATGGCGGCATCCTTTTGCAACAGCTTCGCCTCTCCAAGCGGTACGGACGTACCATTGCGAGGCGAGTGTGCCGATGTAGAATTTATGCGCTATGGCCACCAGGCCGCAATGTTCGCTGCTCGAAGAGCTTCGGGAAGAGATTGTTTCCACGTTTCAAGAGGCAAGGAAAATACGAAGATCGAAAGACCTTTCGTTTTCCGAAGACGCCGAGCTGACGCGGGGCGAGCACAAAAAAATTGATGAGCTGGTGAGACATCTGCTTACTGGGCATGACGGCAAGCCTTGTCCCGCGGGTGACCGACCCATTGTAGGCGGTCCGAAACGCGCCGATTTCTTCCGTAACAGTCCAGCCGCTTAAATCTAACTTATCAGAAATATAAGCTGGAGTGCGCTGGGTGGTGAAAAAACTACCGGGCATCGGGAATTATTTCGCTTAGAGTTCGTTGAGTATTGCGTGTTTTGAGGGGTTGGATGACCCGCGCCTTGGGAGATGGTCTAAGTGCTGTAGTTTTGGGAGCTTCCGACTTCACTAACAAAGCACATTTAGAAAAAAAGCGAAGATTGAATGCCGGAGCGGCATAGTCATTGCTTGAACCCTAGTGAAATCAATCTCCTGGGGATGGCCATGCAAAAAAATTTCTCTGTGATTGGCAATGAACAAAAATTGATGGAAGTTCGGCTTTGGCAGGCGGTAATTGTGACCACGATTCAGGAATGGATCTCCGGGCCGCTTCGACGCAAACGTGAAGCGGAAGAATACCTCTTTAAAGACCAGCGCGATTTTCCGATGGTGTGCCAATCGGCGGGCTTGGACGTTGGGCAGTTGCGGACAAAACTTGCGCGGCTGAAGCCGGCGGAAGAAAGCGAATCCTCCCGACTGAGTCAAATCTGGGGCACGTTGGTGACGCAGTAGAAGAGTCCGCGGGAGTCCAAGGCTTTACTCGCGAGTCGCATCCATTTTCGGCGCTGCATCTCACACATTTTAGAAGTCTTACTACTCTTGACGATGTTCCACTTATTCGTTACTTTCATTATTTACATTCGTTACTATTAATGCGATAATTCGTTATCTTCTGGGAGGGGACGCTAATCCCTTACAAGCGTGGCGATGAAGTTCGACACTTTATTGTGCGCCAAGTCGAGGCGCACCCGTCCGACATAGCGAAGCTCGCGGCGGACAAATTCGGCCTCGAAGCTCAATCAGTTCGCAAGCATTTGCGCCAGATGAGCGCAGAGAACATCTTGATTTCGGACGGCAACACCAGGGACCGGATCTATCGCCTGAAATCCATTGACTGGACGAAATCATATCCCATTGTGACGGGCCTGACGGAAGACTTGGCGTGGGCTGACGCAGCGCCAATCATCGGTAAGTTATCGGACAATGTGTTGAGCATTTGGAACACTGGGTTCACAGAAATGTTCAACAACGCGATCGACCATTCTGCCGGAACCGAAATCGCGGTCGAAATTCGAAAGACAGCGATAAATGCCGAAATGGAAATCCGCGATAACGGCATTGGGATCTTTAAGAAAGTTCAAGCGGCCGCGAATCTTCCGGACGAACGGCAAGCGATTCTCGAATTGTCGAAAGGCAAATTTACAACCGATCGTACGAAGCACAGCGGCGAAGGCATCTTCTTCACGTCGAAGATGTTTGATTCCTTCGATATACTTTCCGGACATTTGTCCTTCACTGGAACGCAACCGTCAACTGGATCGCCGGGTACAACCGTGTGGATGAAGCTCGATGATGAATCAACTCGCCGGCCGATCGATGTCTATAACGCCTTTTCGGTCGGAGATTTCGGCTTCGATAAGACCAACGTTCCAATAAAAATGGCGCGGTTGGCTGGGGAAAGGTTGGTTTCACGCTCACAAGCGAAAAGAGTGCTCGCGAGGATCAGCGAGTTCAAGGTTGCTGTGTTTGATTTCGCGGGCGTAGAAATGATTGGGCAGGCTTTTGCAGATGAAATCTTTCGGGTCTTTCATAATGCGCATCCCGACATCGGCCTGGAAGCCGTGAACACCGCACCAGAAGTTCTTAGCATGATTCGCCACGTTGGGAGTTAGCTTGTGGAAACTTAGGACTGGCCTGCACGTACACCATGATGTCGCATCGGCAGCATCATCACCATCAGCAGCATTGGTGCACCATTCTGATTGTGGTCTGCACTCGAATGCTATGGTTGCCTGCGGTCGACGCTGACTCTGATTTGCCGTGCTTACTCGTTCTCGGAGGATAGTGCGTGCGTTTTGTCGGCTCATTGAGTTTATTGGCCCGAGCGTTTCGGCTCATTTAATCTTGTCACCAATTCATTCGGTTGAAGTACATCTTCCCCCCAACGAAAAACCCTTACCTTTCTACGTTTACCTCGAATTACGAGACTGCCTTCTTGAAATCGCGGTCGAGCCATATTCTCCTGATGGCATCCTCTGCGGCACCCGTTTCTCTCCCGGGTTGCGTTTCCGGGTCACTCGGGCCAGTCGATTTCGTTCTCTGCATACAGCTTCAATTGTTTGAAGTCTCCCGTTTTCCAGTCACTCAGATCGGCTTCTCTGAGCACATGCGCCGTCTGCAGACTCCAGCACAGCTCGGTCTTGTCCATGAAGCGCACCCGCACGTACAGCATTCCTTCCTCGAAAACGTGTTCGGCCCAGTCTACGATCTTGCCGTGGACGCCGGGATACTGCTTCCCAGGCCTGGGTAAATCCCTCATTGGTTTGTCCACCGCTTTTTTCTTTTTCATTTAGACGGCCTCTCCTCCCCCAGCGGAACATCCCCGGGTGGCTTTGGGTACTGTCGTTCCCATTCGCGCTGCTCCTCCAGCGTGAAGAATCGCACTTTGGGCGGTTTGCCCTCCACGCGCCGTCGATCTTCCAAAGCCGCCACGTCGCGATAGACCTGGACTTCGTCAAGGCTGCGCTTCTCGTATGCGCGGTGGCGGGATTCGAACCGGACGGAATCCTGCAACTCCGAGCGCTGCAGGGCGGTGCAGAAATAGGAATTGAGCCGTGCGCGGTGATCTTCGAAGAGGACGAGCTCTTCGTCGAAGCACGCGGAATCGAGCTGCAAGTCCTTGGCCCGTTTGAGGCGTTCGAGGCCGCGCACGGCCTCGTCCACGCCTCGATTCACTATGAGAATTGCTTCGTAGAGATGTGCCTTTTGCATTTGAATCTCCTGGTTGCTTGCGGCGGGGAGCCGCGTCCGGCAATTGATGAAGTGTTCGGACACACGTATAGCGAGGCGGCCGAAAGCCGACCGGACCCGACAGGACACAATTGTGCGTCGGCTACGGAGGAGATTTTGAGAATCGCTCGGGAGGAGTTAGAGCCGGAAACAACGGGCGCGAGCCAAGTTGCGCGGAGAAAAGAAAATAGATAACTTCTGTTCCAGCCATCTTGCACCTCAGACGTGCGACCTGGTCAGGGTCGCGCTCGTGTTAGAAGCACGGGCGCGTCCCGCTTTTACTACTGCCTACTTGTTCTTAGCCTTCTTTCCTGTCCTTCGATCTATGCCTTTGCCCCAATATCCCGCGACTTTGTATTGTCTTATCTTAGCCATTTCCTTTTCTGTCCAAAATTTCAGCAGCCGACCATCGACGATTCCAGGAGTCGGGACTGGAATCTGTCTCTTCCGAATCCAACGCCGAAGCGTCGTGCGGTCAACCCTTAACACCGTAGCCGCTTCCGAGACCGAGTAAACCTTCATTCTTAATATGCCCTAGATGATGTATTTGTCAAGTAAAAAGCTAACCCGGACAGGCGCGCTCCTCATTGTGCCGATTCGGCCTAGTGGAGAGTATCGCATTTCACTTGCATATCCGAGGGGAGGACGCCTCGCATTAGCGCTCCAGGATATCCTTGTATGCGTTAATGGCCACTTTTTTGGGCTGGCGGTCCAGAATAAAATCCACAGTTCGAGTGGAATTTCCAGCAATCCCGATCTGACCGAGGCGTACCATACCGTTTCCAAAATCGGCGAAGATGGGGACGAACATGGCGAAATGGTCGCCCACCTCGCTCTGCGAGAGTTGGGCATGGATCTTCACTTTTCCACCGTCGGCGGTCTGCAATTCATACTTGAAAGCATAACGCGGCACTTCGGTGCCATAAACCCACTCATTAAAAAACCAATCGAGGCGCCCGTTTCTCTGAACGTCCATTTGTTTAGTCATATGCTTCTCCGCAATGGCTTTGAAGGATTCCGTGGAGGCGGAAACGTTGCGGTGACTTTCCATGAAGTCGTGCATCATGTCGATGAAGGCTTGATCGCCCTTCTCGGGAGGGCCTTGATCGGCATACATGAGTGATCTGAGCATGAGCAATACGTAGGCGCCTTTGGAATAGGTGTCGCCCTGATAGGCTTGCTCGGATTGTGGAGATACCAGACGCAATCCCAGCCACAAAGGGCCAGCATCGTTCGGTGAAACACCGAAATTATTTTTTTCGAGGATGCGAACGCGCTGGCGCTCCCAAAAATCAATGTAGTCTTTTTGCCACTTTGCGCCCACGGCTTGCTGTAGAAACAATCCGGCAGCAAATTCCGCAAAACCTTCCGAGAGCCATTGATCGTGATAAGAGGCCCATCCGACGCCGTGGCCGAACCACTGATGAGCCACTTCGTGCGGCGTCACCTCATGCACGAATCCGGTGAATTTTTCATCAATGTGTCCGAACATCATCCAGCGCTGGGTCGAGTCGATGTAAGCAGAGATCGGTAAGTACACGAGATTGGGCCACGATTGACCGAAGGCGAAATTCGGCTGCTCGGTAACATAGACGTTATTGTAAGGAGCCCGGCCGAAAAAAATCGTGCACATTTGCATCTGAGCGCGCGTCTGGTCGAGAGCATACTTGGTCATCAAGGCGGGCGACATTGCGGCCAATGCGCCGCTTTGATAGCGCCTGAGACTATCCGGCAATTCCGTCAAATAATATCCGGAGAGTTCGTAGTGGGTGATGTTGTCAGGGTAATCGATTTTCTTGTACTGGCCGTAGTTGAAACCTGCAACAGCCACCGGCACGGGCGTAACCCAGTGTGACACCGCAAAACCCGCCTCCGTTGTTTGCTCTTGCAGCTTGCCAACACTTACGACGGTGTTGGAGGGCGGAACCTTAAAGGTGAGCTCGTAGAGTGCTTTCTCGCCGAATCCGTTCAGATTTGGATACCAAGATTCTCGAGCGCTGACGTAATAGCTTCCGTTCCCGGCGCTCGTGAGAACTTTGTCGCCCGCGTACTCGACTGAAATGGAGTGTTCCGTGCGCATCGCTGGAGCATCGTCTAGAACGGTATAGAAGGAGCCATCCAGCTTTTTGTCTTCCTGGATGAAATGGAGGTCGTGTCCGTTGTCGTCGGTGACGCGGGTGACTCGCAGATTCGGAAGCAGCCTGAATTTCAATACTCGTTCGTTTGGAACCAACGGTTCAAACGTTATAACGGCGCGGCTGTGCAGGTGATCGTTCTTGGCGATTACGGTTTCAATGTTATACCGCTTGGTGGCAAACAGCCGCTTGTCCTCCAGCGAATTCGCGGTATGCGTACGGACTTCAGATGCCAGGTGTTCGGAGTACCACACGCCGTCGTCCAATTCGCCGCCGTTGCAATTAAGGAGCGCTACTTCTTCGGGAGAATCCAATTCTGAAATCGCGCCGACGCGCGTGCGGACAAAGAATCGTAAGTCCTTGTGCGGCGTACCCCGCATGTAGGCGTTGAAAAACGGAGGGTGCTTCGGATTGTAGATGGCCGAAAGAACGTCGGCGTCCACATTGTCGATCGTTTCGCCTTCGAGCATCGCTTGTGTGAAACCCTCTGGGACTTCATGGCGGTGACGGACTCTGTCTTTCCAGTGTTGAAAAGCAGCAGCAGCTTCCGGTGGCGTTTCCGTCCTTGTACCCAGCGCACCGGCGAATTGAGGATACAGCCCGCCGGTGAAGCGAAAGACTGCTTCGCTGAAGTCTTCCTCTGCGGTCGGACTGCCGATTCGTCGAGCCAACTCGCGCGTATTGATGGGATCGATGGGTTTCAAAGTGAAGTGTCCCTGTCCAACAAAAATGGCCCCCGTTTCGAATTTGTTGACCAAGGCCAGCAGAGTGATGGTTCCAGACTTGAAGCGGAAAGTTCCCACGTCCATGGACAGCGTGAAATCTTCGCAGCGGTAGGTCTCGCCCAAGCCAACATTGCGCAATTGGAGGTACGCGGGATCTGAATTCGCGAAGCCCGTGCTTTTTTCTGTTACGGTGATGTTGGTTTGCTGCGCGGCGATGGTCAAGTTAAGCGGAAGATCGGCGTTCCCTCTCAAGTCCACGGTGACGGCGAGGTCATCGAAGCCGGCCTTGGAAACGCGAACGGAATATTTTCCGGCAGCCAGATTGGGCGCGGAGAATTTGCCGAATTCATCGGAGCTAAGGACGATCGGCTGCGCCAAATTTCCCGCGGAGATTTCGATGCGTGCTGCTGCGACGACTGCTCCGGAGGGATCCTTCACCGTGCCGGATATGGTGTCGGCAAGTAGGCCAGTGGCGAAAGCCAGACAGAGCAATGCCAAAATTGGTGTATTAATGAATTTAAGCCGGCGAGATTGCCGGAACGTTCTGATGGTCCGGAATGAGTTGCGCTTACGATCCTTGGCCTGCGACTTGTCAGGTTGGCTCATGGGCTCCGTGAGAAAATTGGGCGCGATGGTTCGCACGGCTGTGACGCCGCTGCCTTACCTCTTGCTATGTTTACAACGAAATCCCGACTGTTCGAGACAGTTGTAGCGAAGTGCGGGTTCGGAAGCAAGAGCGGCGCTGAACTGAAATGCATAATTAGTGTATAACCACGATAGTAACGGACCAGAGTCTGACACACGAGCTGATGTGGCGCAAAGATCGACTTCTATTGGCTACTAGTACCGCGCAGATGTAAGGCCAACTGGAATTCAGCCGAGCAAAATGCTAGCGTAATTCGTGAACATTTTTTCGCCCACAACAAAGCCGGGAAATCACGTTTTGCCTAAAGCCATTCTTCTAGGAAGCAGGGGAAACTAAGTGTCGAATCTACGCATTGCGAGCATGGTGGGAGCGCGGCCGAACTTCATGAAGATTGCGCCGATCGTTCATGAAATTCAGCGGACCGCCGGGATCGAGCACAGGCTCGTACATTCAGGACAGCACTACGACCAACAAATGTCGGAATCGTTTTTTGAGGAATTGCATATCCCGAAGCCGGACGTAAATTTAGAGGTAGGGTCGGGTAGCCATGCTTGGCAGACCGCGGAGGTGATGAAAAGGTTCGAAGCGGTGCTGGAGTGGAAGCCGGACGTGGTGATCGTGGTCGGCGATGTGAATTCAACTTTGGCGGCGGCGTTGGTGGCCGCGAAGCTGGGCGTTGCCGTGGCGCATGTGGAAGCCGGGCTGCGCAGCTTTGACATGAGCATGCCGGAAGAAATTAATCGCAAATTGACGGATGCGATTTCGGATTTGCTGTTTGTAACGGAGCGAAGCGGGATCCAAAACCTACGGAAAGAAGGCGTGCAGCAAGAGAAGATTTTCTTGGTGGGCAACGTGATGATCGATTGTCTGCTGGAACATCGGAAAGTTGCGGAAAAATCTGAAATTTTGCGGCGGCTTGGTTTGCAGAAAGATGGGGCCAAGGCGGCGGCTTACGGATTGCTGACTCTACACCGGCCGAGCAATGTGGATGATCCCGCCGTCTTGCGCGATATTCTTTCGACGATCGCCACGCTCGCTGAAAAAATGCCCGTGTTTTTTCCGGTGCATCCGCGGTCGCTGGAACGAATTCGCCAGTTCGGACTTGGATCTTATTTGGCGGAGGAGAAATCCGGTACGGCTGCGCGAGGTATTGTGCCGCTGCCGCCTCTTGGTTATCTGGATTTTCTCTGTCTGATGGATCATGCGCGGCTGATATTGACCGATTCCGGAGGCATTCAGGAAGAGAGCACGATTTTGGGTGTTCCTTGCTTGACGCTCAGGGAAAATACGGAACGTCCGGTGACCGTGGAGCAAGGGACAAATCAAATTGTGGGAAGGGATCCGAAGAAAATCCTGGCAGCCGCGACACGGGTGTTGGGAGCCCAACGGCGCGCAGTGGCCGCTCCCGAGCTTTGGGATGGACATGCGGCGGAAAGAATCGTGAAAGTTCTGTTGGAAAAATTCCGGCCGAGTTTGCTTAACAATCCCGTGCCAGAATCCTCACGCATCGATTAGCAAATCCTAAACTCGCAGCGGCGAAGTGCCCCCCAGTCGGTCGAGAGGAAAAATATATACGACTTCGGGGAATAACAAATGAGTGCAAGGTCTGCTACACTTTTCTTCCCTATTCCGGGGTAGTGCAATTGGTAGCACGCCAGCCTTTGGAGCTGGTTATCCTGGTTCGAGTCCAGGCCCCGGAGCCATTCCCTACGATTTTGCGAACCAGGTAGAAATTCCAGCAGCTCGAATATCAGGTCAAGCTTCCGGGGATAGACGATTACGCTTTTGACGATATGGATGACCTCCAACGCTAGAAAAGGAAGAATGGCTCCGACGAATCAATGACTTTCGGACTCAGGCGAAACAACCGTTTTGGGACGCTAGAAGTAAAAATCCTATGTGCAATCTTCGTTAGGACAAACCTCGCAGATCCGCTGCTATGACTCCATGGTCATTAAAAACAGAATAAATTCCGAGCACCCTCGGGGAAATAAGGTGTACAGGAGGTATTTCTGAGTCCTGATCAAAAACAAAAGATGATGGGGTTCACTTGGAGCCACTTTACTTCCAACTATCGTGATTCTTGGCATCTCTAAGTTAAGACGTTCGTTTGATGACGATGGCGGTCAGATCGTCCTGCTGTTTCGTGCCGCCCGAAAACTCGACGACAGAGCGATACAGATCGGAAATGATCTCACTTGGCGGCTTTTCTCTTGATGCGCGAATTTTTTGCTCCATTCGAGTGGCGCCGAATTGCTCGCTTTGCGCGTTGGCCCACTCGAAAAATCCGTCCGTCGCGAGGACGACCAAATCGCCGTGCTGGAGATCGAGAGACAGCGGCGGATCAGAGTCAAAACTCGCCGATATTCCCAGCGGCAAGCCTTGCGCGTCCATCTTTTCAAAACAATCGTGCTTGAGCAGATACAAAAACAGCGGCGCATGTCCGGCCGAAAGCAATTCCACACACGGGTTTCCAGGGGTGCAGATGGCTGCCACGAAAGTGACGAAGCGTCCTTCTTTTAAATCAGTAGCGAGCAAGGCGTTGACTTTTTCCATCGCCGCGAAGAGCCCGTTTTCCCCACTAAAGCTGGCTCTTGCATAAGCGCGACACACGGCTGCGAGCAAGGCGGGCCCGATTCCATGGCCGGTAACGTCGGCTAAAGCCACCAGGACTTTTCCGTCGGAGACAGGCTGCCAATCGAAGTAGTCACCGCCGGTTTGATCTGCGGGCTGATTCCATGCGGCGATCTCGAATCCTTCAACGACGGGCATCGAGGTGGGAAGCAAGGATTGTTGAATCGAGCGCGCTACGTCGAGGTCGTGCTCCAATCGCTCCATTTGGTGTTTGGTCTCGGCCTCCTGAAGCGCCGCCTCGACTTGCTTTCGAATTTCTCTTGCAACCGCACCAGCGACAAATCCCGCTACCACAAGCGTGATTGCATAGACTGTGACTGTCTTGTTCGGCGCCATCACCGATTCCGCTGTGGAGAATGTTGGTCTCCACCCGAGATACAGAGCAGCAGCGAGATAGCTTGCTGCCGCTACGATTCCTGAAAGCTGGCTCGCGGCCGGGTTCAAATGCAGCGTCGAGAGAATAATGAAAATGAAAAATACGAGAACGGCCGGGTTCGCGAGCGGCTTATAGGCAGGCTCGATCGAGTTGCCGGAAAGAAATGCGATGACAAGCGCCGGGAGCGAAGTTTCTAAGAAAATACTGGCGATCCATGTGGTGGCGGGCAATGGCCGACCTGCCCGAATCGCGCGGTCTATGGCGCGCAACATTACCCACTCGTAAGCAGCGACCAGGACTAGAGATGCCGCTAGCATCGTCCACAGGTGGATGTTGCCGCTATTGAGGTAAAAGGCCGTGCGGAGGGATCGCACTACGAACACGACGCCGATCACTGCGAGCAAAATCAAAATGCGGAGACGTTCGCTCTTGAGCCGCGCTTGCTGAAAGGCGATCGATTTGTCGCAGTATTCGTTCATCGGGCTCGATCGAGCTGGCGGAGCAGAGCACAGGTTTACAGCAGCATTTTCAGAGTCCTTGCGCCGTTAGAGAGCGGCGCTCGGATTTTTCCCATCCGAATCGGAAAGCCAAATCTCATGCTAATCCCTAAGACCCGTCTCTAACTCTTCCTTAAACGCCGTAAGCGTGAAATGTTCCTTCTGCAAGTCTAAGTCAGTTAATGTGAGGATATCCCAACCAGCGATGCGGTATTTGAACTCATAATCAATAGTCTAGCAGCTCTTATCCGAAGGCCATCGCAATCTGTGGACGAGGAATGCTGGGAATTTTCTCTTAACAATCCGTTTGGGTTCCAGGTCTGTATAATGTTCCAACAATGGCGCTTTCGATTGGCACGAAGTTAGGGCCCTATGAAATTCAATCGCTGTTGGGCGCAGGTGGCATGGGCGAAGTGTATCGAGCGCGGGATACGCGTCTGGACCGCACCGTCGCCATCAAGATTCTCACTCAAGGGTTAGCTGACACACCCGAAGTTCGACAACGATTCGAGCGTGAGGCGCGCGCCGTTTCCAGCCTCAGCCACCCTCACATCTGCGTTCTCTATGACGTCGGACATCAGGACGGAATTGAGTACCTGGTGATGGAATATCTCGAAGGTGAGACGCTCGCAGCACGGATTGCAAAGGGCCCGTTGTCCACTGCCGAGTTGTTGCGATACGCGTCGCAGATCGCCGATGCTCTCGATAAAGCCCACCGACAAGGAATCGTGCATCGCGACCTGAAGCCCGGCAATGTGATGTTGACCAAATCAGGCGCCAAGCTGCTGGATTTCGGTCTTGCCAAGAGCAGAGAGATTTTTCAGGGTGATGTCGACTCTTCACCAACCGTGAGCCAGCCGTTAACGACAAAAGGAACGATCGTCGGAACGATACAGTACATGTCGCCGGAGCAACTGGAACGCAAAGCAGTGGACGTGCGCAGCGATGTTTTTTCCTTCGGCGCCGTGCTCTACGAGATGGCCACGGGAAAGAAGGCGTTCGCAGCACCGAGCCATGCAAGCCTAATCGCAGCGATACTGAAAGAAGAGCCTCGGCCAATGCGCGACTTGCAGCCCATGACACCGCTGCTGCTCGAGCACATCGTCAAAGCATGCCTGGCGAAAGATCCTGACGAACGGCCGCAAAGCGCCCATGACCTGAAGCTGGGGTTGGATTGGATTCGGGAATCGAGCGGAATTTCGGAGGTTGCGAAATCGCGAGCCGAAGAATCTTCGCCGCAGCGAAAATTTGCGGGCGTGATGCTTGCGGCTGGCCTGCTGGCTCTAGTGGCAGCGGCTGCATTGGTATTCCTGTACTGGCCAAAGAAATCTCAGGCGGAGCGCCTTGAATTTTCCATCCCTCTTCAGGAAGAAATGAGCCAGATGGTGCTTTCGGCGGATGGCCGCATGCTGGCGTTTGTCTCACCGGATGCAGTCTCCGGCGCCAACAAAGTGACCGTGCAGCGCGTCGGTTCTTCGGCGGTATCCGTCTTGCCGGGCACCGACGGCGCCAGCTATCCGTTCTGGTCGCCCGACGATGCCTATGTGGGATTTTTTGCCGAGGGCAAGTTGAAAAAAGTTGCGATTTCCGGAGGGGCTCCGCAGGTTCTGAGCACCGCGACAAGCGGGCGCGGTGGAAGCTGGGGACGCCACGGCGTCATTGTTTTCTCGCCCCAGGCCGCCGGCTGGCTGTGGTCTGTGAATGCGGACGGAAGCAATCTTGTTCCGCTCACCGAAAAAATATTCGACGGCACAACAATTGTCTCGCACCGCTGGCCGGTCTTTTTGCCCGACGGCGAACACCTCCTATTCACGGCTGTGACTTTCACGAACACCGCGGCAAACGATTACAGGGGAATCTATCTCGGTTCGCTCACGGGCGAGGCGAAGAGAGTGGCGCCTTTAGCCCTCTCGAACCCGGGCTACGCCAACGGTTACTTGTTTTATCTGGATGACAAAAAGTCGCTGCGCGCGACTCTCCTGGACGCCGCCAAGGGAACGGTGGCAGGCGATTCTCCGGTCGTCGCCGATCTGGTTGGTTTCCAGCCCTCCATCTTTTGGGGCGCGTTTTCCGTGGCAGAGAACGGAACCGCCGTTTACAACCTGACTCTCGGTGCCGCGCTCTCGGTCTTCACCTGGTACGGACGAGCCGGGAAGGAATTGGGCATCGTGGGCGATATCGGAGTTCTCTCAAATCCCACGTTGTCGCCCGACGATAGCCGACTGGCCATGGACATCGCGGATACAAAAGCAAACAACGTCAATGTTTGGCTGAACGATGTCAAACGCGGCACTAATTCGCGCTTTACATTCGATTCCTCCGAAGATGTGGGAGGTGTCTGGTCGCGTGACGGTTCCTTGATCGCTTATCGCTCCAAACAAGCGAGCGATACAAATGTCTTCGTGAGACAGTCGCAAGGGCTGCAGCCCGCTAAGTCAATTTTTTCTGTCAAAGAAAATGGTCAGTTGACGGATGACCTCGTTCCGAGCTCTTGGTCGCTCGACAATAAGCAACTCCTCTGCACCTTGCAGACCGCTGCGGGAGGATCCCAGCTGGTGCTGCTTTCCACATCGGGCGCCAAAATGACGCGATTTCTGACTACCAAGACCAGCGAGACCAACGGCCAGATTTCTCCCGATGGCAAGTGGGTGGCCTATGCGTCGAATGAGTCGGGTGACTGGGAGATCTACGTCACGACTTTTCCCACCGCGGCCGGGAAGTGGCAGGTATCCCGAGGGGGCGGCACCGAGCCGCGTTGGCGAGGCGATGGCAAAGAGATTTTCTATATCGGAGCCGGGAGCACATTCACGGCGGTACCGGTCAGTAGTGACGGAACTTTCGCCGCCGGCAACCCCTCGCCCTTGTTCCGGACTCAGCTTCGAGCCCAGGTTTCTTCAACCGATCAGTTTTCGTATGACGTAACCAAAGATGGCCAGCGATTCCTGGTGAACCGCTACGCCAAGCCCGCGCAAGTTGCTCCGTTGCACATCGTCCTCAACGCCACCGCGGACTTGCCGAAATGATCGCGTCTCGCTGAAGATGCCGATCCGGAGTAACGAGCTTGTTCTTCCACTTCCCTGATTAGTCGTGTCGGCTCTGTCAAACACTTTTTGAGCAGCCTCTCCAACGACTTAAAAGAGTTTTTTCTAATCGGCTTTCTCGGCCTAGACGACTTCGGTTCGTTCGTAATGGTCGGAAGGCAGGCTATCCAGGCTGACAATGAGAAAGGCCGCGCCCTGGCGCCGGGTTTCAAGGTGTTGAGCTACGCGCCCGACCTCAAAAACATTCACGTTCAAATTGTGGACGGCTGGGCATACCAGTGGGGCGAAACGGATGCCAAGTTTCAATTGTCTCCCGATAGCCCACCGGTCAGTATGCACGGCAAAGGAGTCCGTGTGGTGAGGCGGCAGAGTGACGGCTCGTGGAAATTCGCGCTAGTATGTGGGAACGAGTAACGCCAAGGCGATCTGAGAAGGAGCGCTTATGTCCAGTCCAGAAATCGCGCACGAGCCGGAATCCTCGCAGATAATTTTGCAGATGCTAACAGGTGAATGGATTACGCAGGCGGTATCTGTTGCTGCAACGCTTGGAATCGCCGACCTGCTGGCAAACGGGCCCAAGGACGTGGGGGACTTGGCGGCGGCTGCGTCGGCGCATGCTGATTCGCTGTATCGTCTGTTGCGCGCCCTCGCCAGCGTCGGCATATTTGCCGAAACTGAAGACGGCAGGTTTGCGTCGACGCCCTTGGCGGAATGCCTTCGCAGCGATGCGTCGAACTCCATGCGCAATCTCGCTCGCATGTGGGGCATGCCCTTTTTCCGGCGACCGTGGGGCGAGCTGCTTCACTGTGTCAAAACCGGCGAGACCGGGATGAAGCGGGCGCTCGGCGCGACCGATCCGTTCGCCTATTTTTCGGAGCACTCCGATGAGAGCAAGGTTTTTAACGGCGCCATGACGGACCTATCGCGGAATACCGGTCCGGCTATCGCCGAAGCTTACGATTTCGGAAAGTTCAGGAAGATCGTTGATGCTGGTGGCGGCCACGGGATGTTGCTCACGTGCATCTTGCGCCGCTACCCTGGGCCGCGAGGCATAGTGTTTGATCTCCCGAAAGTCGTCAACGGTGCGCTCCCCACCATTGAGGCGGCCAACCTCACTGACCGATGCGAAACTGTTGCCGGCAATCTTTTTGAATCCGTACCCGCGGGCGCGGACGCGTACATTATGAGGGCTATCATTCACGCTTTTGACAAAGAGCGCGCGCAAGCGATTCTAAAGAATGTTCGTCGCGCCATTACTCCGAACGGCCGCCTGTTGTTGGTGGATTTCGTGGTTCCTTCTGGAAACGGGCCATCGCTCAGCAAACTCGGCGACCTTCACATGCTTGTGATGGCCGGCGGGCGCGAACGCACCCCGAATGAGTTCGAGGATCTGCTCGGCGCGGCGGGCTTCAAGCTCAGTGGAATCCATCCGACGGAGTCGGCCCAGTCCATTGTTGAAGGCGTTCCGGCGTAGCGAGAAACGGTTTCTTTTCGATTCGTGGTACTTTCGCCGTCCGACGCGAGATCCTTAGGAATCAATGTGTTGGGAGCTTCCCTATGGTGTTCCAATACCTGTCAGAAGCGTTTCGGCACGTCAGTAGATCGCACTTCTTGCGAGTGGAGTATTCTAGGAACCTCGAATCTTAAGGTTCGCAAATCGTATAACTCGAGGAGCCAACTTCTCACGGTATCGTCCATCCCTTGCAGTCTGTCTCCCCCGCATGGCGCTCCGATTGGGTAACTACAGCATGTTCGGAAGCACTGGAAAGCACCAGTTGATAATGTACGTCATTTGCGTAAATATTTACGCGTCATGCGTACGTCACGTATTCTCGACGCACTCTTTCCTGCGACCCGGCAGAAGCTCCTAGCGGCTGTGCTCCTGTTTCCTGAAAAATGGTGGTACTTGTCTGAACTTGCTTCTCATCTTGGAACTTCTCCCTCCAGCCTACAACGGGAGCTCGATTCACTGACAGAGGGCGGCATTTTGGAGCGGAAACAGGACGGGAGGAGAATCTACTACAAAGCCCAAGCGAATTCTCCTGTCTTCAACGCGCTTCGAGAGCTGCTCTCAAAGACAGCGGGCCTTATTCCCGCCCTGCAATCCGAGATCGCAAAGCTCCACGGCAGGATCAGTTGGGCGGCAGTTTATGGCTCAGTTGCGCGTGGCGAAGAAGGATCTGACAGTGACATCGATCTCTTGTTGGTGGGCGACGTGGCGACTGTCGATCTGCTTCGCGCGCTGCGGCGGATCGAAAGGCGCTTCGGTCGCGAGGTGAATCTCACCCGCTACTCGGAAAAGGAATTCAGAGATAAGATTCGCGACGGTGATCACTTTCTGAAATCGGTGACCAAAGATAAATTTGTAATGCTCATAGGTTCTCTGGATGATCTGGAAAAAACTGCCAGCAGAACATAAAGTTCACACGCCCAGCACCAGCAAGAAGGAGCTTGATGCCCTCCGCGCCGTCATTACGCGAGACCTATCAGATGCAGCGGTCAAGGGATTGTCGGAAGACCGCAGGTTCGCTCGATTACTTTGAAACCTGCCGACGGAAACGAAATGTTACTGATTACGATCATGCGTTCGTGGCTACAAAGACCGAAGCGGAAGAGATCGTTGCTGAGGCCCAGGCATTTTTCAAACTTGTCGAGAACTGGACCGCGGCACATCATCCCAAGCTCACTCCTTGATTGGATGCGGCCTGGCGCTCTCGGCTTCGTGACCGTGTTTTCAGTCTTGCAGTTGCCGATGGACGACGTGTTCATGTCAACATCAAAACTTGGGTGCAGGCTTGGGTGCAGCCAAAAGGGCAAGAATGACTTCCGAGTTCGAGTAAGCGACGCCAGATACGGCATTTAGATTCTTAACATCATCGGCTGTTAACCGAAGCATATCCCGACGAATCCCGCACGTCCTGAGGTTACCTCTGAGAAGCCACAACTACTGTACGGTAATTGACTAAAGTCCGGAGCCCGGCCGGTAGGCTCCCATCAATCTTGCGATCAGAACCGCGAGGTATAAGACGCCGAGAATTGCTTCCAGTATCGAAACGGACCGTGCTTGACCCGAAACCGCAGTAATTCCAGCCGCGCCGAGCGAGGTCATGGTGCCGAAACTGTAATAAATGAAATCGAACCGGTCCGGCACAGTGTGGAGGTTGGTACGCGGATCGAGAACAAAGGCGTTCGGCTGGAGGGTGGCCACCAGCCCATAGACGCTGGCAAAACTGAACCCCACCAGCAAATAGATACAGAGGGCGCCGAAGATGGTTTCCGAATTGGCCTCGGCTCTTGCAAACACGCGGCGAAAAATGACCACGACAACGACTATGTCAAAGATAAAGCTTAGGACTGTATTAATTATCGAAAACGAATTCGCAATGAGCTTGGGAAGCAGGATGTGGTGAAACAAGGCCGGAACCGCAAGTAGCAGGGCAAAGACGAGGAGCGCACGGCGCAGGTTAGCTGCGTATATGCTGAGCAGAATGGCCGCACTTCCGAGCACGCGTAATGTGTAGTAACCAAAGCGACTCGCTTCAGCGTAGGGGTAGAGAATTACTATCGCTAGCAGAAAGAGGAAGAGCAAAAAGAATCTGTGCCCAGTGAGGGCCGGCTTAGATTCGGACTGAGGTGCGTGCACCATGGAGACGCGCGGAACTCCGCCGCGGATGGTACACCTCCATAATAAGCACGGTCTATCAGTACCGACGCCGAAATAGAGGTTGCCAGCTACAAATAAAGTGACTATAATTCACGTATCTTATGCTGGGTGATCTGTTTTCATGATAGGTGATAGAAATTCAGAATATTTTACCTCGTCAGCTTGCTTGGTGATCTACAATGCACAATTTAGTAAGTGGTGAACGATTTTCACGGCCGGTGAACGAATTTCAGGGTCGACTCGCGCCCGAGCCCATGCGCACGGCGGGTTACTCGGCACTGATCGATCACTATCATTTAAAGGCTCCCCTACCCAGCAAACTCGCCGGCATTGCGGAGCGTCATCACAGGG
>DATNLR010000122.1:0-14850 GCA_035602755.1 Binatus sp. (SeqCode)
CAAGCGGATGCCGAATTCGCGTGTCCGCGCGCTGACAGAAAACGCCAGCACGCCCGCGACGCCAACGACGGCAATCAGCAGCGCGACCCCTGCGAACACGCCGAAGACCAGGGAGTTCAGACGGTCTGGCGCGAGGACTTTCGCGCGGATGTCTTCCAGCGTGGCGGCGTTCTCCACGGGTTCATCGGCGGACATCTGCCGGATGATTTTCGTCACCGGCGTCACCAGCGCATATGGATTTCCGGTGGTGTGGATGAACAGGTGGCCGCCGAACATTCCGCCGTCGGCAAACGAGCCGTAAACGGTGGAGGTGGGCACCGGGACGATGTGTTCGTCGTCCATATCGGCGGCGACACCAATAATGCGGTGCGGGGAAGTGACTCGCGCCTTTTCGTCCGCAGTGCCGGGAGCATACTCGAGCACCGGATCGGTCCAATAGACATGCCGGTTGATCGGATCCTGACCAGGAAACATCTGCTGTGCGAGAGTCGCGCTGACGATCACGACCGGCTCGTGAGTCTGGTCATCGAGCGCGTTGAAATCGCGCCCGGCAATAATGGGAACACCCAGCGCGCTGAAAAAGCCGGGAGAGATGGTACGCCACAGCGCGCGAGGATCGTCTTTGCCATGGACGTGACCGTCACCAGAGAATCGCAAACCTATGCCGAAGCCGCCGCCGGCATCACGCCAGGGAGCGATCATCCCGACAGCCGTCTCGGTGACGCCGGGTAGCGCATCGATTTGACGTACCGATTCCTTGTAAAAATCGACGACTTGCTGAGGCGTTTCTCCATTGGACGGCGCCGGAACGTCGATGGCCAGGACGCGACGCGTATCCATGCCGGTCTGGGTCCTTTGCAACGCGAACAGCGTAGTGATCAACATACATGCGCCCGCCAACAGCACGAAAGACCCTGCGATTTGGGTGATGGCAAAGGCACGCTGGCGGCGGCCGGTGCTGCTGGTGATGCGGACGCTGCCGCTGGCGAGGTTCATGCCGTTCGACGCGTTCGCCGACGGCAGCCGCGGCACAAATGCCAAAATCACCGCCGCGACTATTGCCAGCGCCACTCCCACCCAGAGCAGGCTGAAATCAACCGTCAAATCCAGCGCGCGAACGGAGAAGCGCGAGGCGTATCGGGCCAGGATGATGACCAATGGCTGCGCGATCAGTACGCCGATTGCTGCGCCCGCGCCACACAGCAGCAGGCTTTCGGCTAACAACATGCGGCGCAGTGTCCAAGTGCTCGCGCCTAGCGCCGCACGGACGGCCAACTCGCCCTCGCGGCGAACCGTCCGCGCGAGAATCAGGTTGGCAACGTTCGAGCAGGCGATGATAAAGACGAGTCCGGAGGCAGCAAGAAGGACGAGCAGAACGGTGCGCGCGCCGGAAGTGATCTCATCGCGAAGCATCTTCGCGTCGATGCGGTAGCCGCCGTTATCGGGATACGCATCGGGATGGTCTTTCTCCATCGAGGCGTACACGGTTCGCAACTCGTTGCGAGCCTGGTCGAGAGTGGCGCCGGGAGCAAGCTTGCCGAAGAGCTCGGTCATGCGATGGATGCGTCCGGTGACCATCGTGGCGGAAAGGTGATGCGGGCTGACGACCAGGTTGCCGATGATCTCTGTCTCCGCGGGATAGGGCACCGAGGGTTCAAGGACGCCGATGACTGTAGCGGAACGATCGCCAAGGCTGCTGAGCCGAACGGTCTTGCCGATCACATTCGGATCTTTTTTGTAAACGGTGGACCAGAAACGATGGGTCAACACGATGACGCCGGGGGCGTCGGCGCCGTCGTCTTGAGGTCCGACGAGACGGCCGAGAACAGGACGCAGACCCATTACGTCAAAGTAGTTGCCACTGACGACGCCGCCGTGAACGACGCGAGGTTCGCCGAGTCCGACCATCGTAAAGTCCATCTGCGAGAAATCGCCGAACTCACTCAAGGAGCGGACGCTGCCCTCGATATCCCTGATTTCCGGCACGGAAAACGTGGTGTTGTCCTGTCCGCCGGTTGGAGCGCTCTGGCGGATGTAGACGAGCCGATTCTCGTCACGGTTAACGAGCGGCTTCAGCAGCACTCCGCGTACGAGCGTGAAGATCGCTGCGTTCGCGCCGATGCCCAGCGCAAGCGTGAGGATCACAATCGTCGACAGCCCTTTGCTGCGCATCAGCGAGTGGAACGCATTTTTTAGATCGCGGAAAAATGACATGTTTCTCCCCCCTCAGCGTTTTTTGGCACTATTTGTGGCGTCCGACAGGCGACCACAGCCTTGCGCCCCCACGCCGGTGCCTCGTCCAGGTTAGCGGCTTCCAGTATCCAAAAACCACCTATGTGCTCCTTGGCCTCCAGGTACGGCCCGTCGGTGACGAGCACCTTACCGTCGGGCTGTGCCAGCAGCGACCTTGCGCTGCTGGAATGCGGAGAGGCCACCAGCGAAAATCCTGGCACCGGCAGCCTCCATCTCTTCGTTGAGCGCGTCGATATCGCGCTCCATCGCTCCGCCTCCGAGGGCCCCGTCGTAAGCGTCGGGGTGGTGAATGGCAACTAAATTTTTCCTGTAGCGGTCTCTGGGCCGAGCGCCTTCCCTGCCTTCACCATATAGTCGAACGGCCGGACCGGAATTCGACAAAGCGCGGAGAGTTTTTTTACTGCTGGCCCATCTCAGCGGCGTCGTCGCCGAACTTCTTTTGGATCTCCTTTTGGGTCTCGGGATCGAAGTCGGTCATCTCAAACATCCGGCGAACTTCGACCATTTCGTTATCCTGTCCGGGGATGCGCGAGGCCCATTCGAGCGCCTCTTCGCGCGACTTCACCTGGATGATCCAGTAGCCGCCGACCACTTCCTTCGCTTCGGTAAACGGACCGTCGGTAACTTTCGATTTTCCGCTTTTGAAGGTGACGCGCGCGCTCATCGTCGCAGGCGGGGTCAGCCCGTCGAGCGCGAGAAGCACGCCGGCTTTCCCTAGTTCCTCGTTGTACTTGCCCATTTTCTCCATGCTTTTGAAGTCGGGTACCCAGCCGGGTTTTGCGGTTTCGTACTCTTTCGGAAACATGATCATCATGAAGCGCATTTTGTTCTCCTTGAGTGTTGTGCGGACACCGTATCAGGGCCGCCACTATATAGGAGCTTGGACCGCGCTGGGCCTGGAGAGTTGCGAGGTACCGGGTGCGCGGTGCGGCTCCACTCACGCGTCGAACGGGGTAGCGGGGAATCGACACGCGATTTGCAGAATTTTCGCGTAGCGTATCACCCCGGAAACACGTTATTTAGACATAAGGCAGGGTGGGAGCAACGATGATTCCGCCGCTCGAAACCGAGCGGATGTGGGCACGGCCAGTGCGGCTGGAAGACGCCGAGTTGGTTTGCCGTTGGCTGCATTGCGATCTGAAACTTTTGCCTATCCGCAAGATTCAAACCTGTGAGCGATTTCCACTTTTTGTGATCGGATTCGTACGGAATTATGAACAGAAAATTGGAATTGTCGTAGCCTGCGGGATACCCGATCTAGATAAGGCGAGCTGTAGAAACCGGAAGAAACCGAAAAACCGAAAGAGAGCTCTTTACAAGCGCATAGCGGCGGATTTACAATCCCGCCTGCGGCCCTGACGTTATGCTCAACCCTGGTTCATAGAAGGGTCCTCCCCCGTAATCCGGCCACACGAGTACCCTCGGTGAACCCAACAATCGACTGAGTAAGGACGCTGCGCAAGAAGTTTCGCTCTATTCCCTGATCTCATCCAAATCCCAAACCAACCCCGCCTATAGATTGTGTTACCACTGGAGGAGACCATGAGTACTCTGGGTGAAGCCAAAGCAAGAGAAAAACAGCAAACCGCCGGGCGTTTATTGATCCGAAGCCTGGTGCAACAGAATGTCAAATATATATTCGGCATACCGGGTGGGAAGATCATGCCGACCTTTGATGTATTGCGCGATGAAGGTCCGCAGTTGATCGCCCGGCGTAGTCGTGGTGGATATTCCGACGGATTACAGCAAGAACGTGGAAATCGGCGAACACGTGATTCCCGAGTAGAATTCTAACGGAATAATAATTTTCGAGGGAATTTTCACAGAAATGGTTCTAATTTTCTAAGAAATATTAGAAATATCGATGGTTGTTGAAATCCGCCAACTACTTCTATCCTGATGTAATATCCATATCCCTCTTATTCACAGTGACTTGTAAGAATCGCGCATATTGTCGAAAAACTCGTGCGGCCGGCTTCTTTCCATTGTTTTTTGATTTCGCATGAGGATAACCGCGATCGCCGTTCGGGCGTTAAATCTATCACCGACTGCCTGTAGGTGCAATTGACTTGTCCGGTTGGCGATATCCCTGTATTCACTTGCGTTAATACTGTTTATTAAGTAAGGTTAACCATAAGAGCGATTCAGATGAACAGAACTATGTCAAATTTGCGGCGTTTGACGCTTGCGTTATTAGTTGTTGCCGGGTCGATTCCTTTTCTGTGGCCTCCTGTAACTTTCTCTCAGGGAGAAACTACAAGCGCAATTACCGGCCAGGTGAACGATGCAACCAACGCGGCTATTCCGGATG
Source organism: Binatus sp. (SeqCode) (assembly GCA_035602755.1). Classification (GTDB taxonomy): domain Bacteria; phylum Acidobacteriota; class Terriglobia; order Acidiferrales; family UBA7541; genus Palsa-295. Next base: position 4,565 of record DATNLR010000122.1, read on the forward strand.
CCACGGTTACAATCACGAATCGCGAGAACGGTTTGCAGCGTGTTGTGAAAACTGATAAGGAAGGTCGCTTCAATTTCACGCAGCTCAAGCCGGATGCTTACTTGGTCAAAGTGGAGGCGGAGGGTTTTGATCCGCAGCAGACCGACACAGTGTCAGGTTTGGGCCAAAAGCAGACAGTAAACTTTATTCTAAAAGTAGCGCAATCGAGCCAGACAGTTGAGGTCACTGCCGCGCCTCCGCTAATCAATCCAGGAAACGCAAACACTTCTACCAATCTGAATGCTCCGCAGTTGGAAAATCTTCCGAATCCTGGGGGAGACCTCACCTATCCGCTGCAGTTCGCCCCAGGAGCGCTGATCAATACCGCTGGTAGCGGCAACGATTTTGTCGGAAGCTCTAACGGCTACGGCAATGTGCAGTTCAATGGATTGCCCGCGCTCTCAAATGGCTACATAGTGGATGGCCTCGAAACCAACGATCCCCTTACGAATCTGAATAGCGGACTCTCCACCAATCTCGTATTGGGCCTGAATTCAATTTCCGAAGTAACCGTCAACACGCTTTCTTATTCGGTGGATCAGGGAAGATATGGTGCCTCTCAGGTCAACTACGTAACCAAATCTGGCGCCAACCAGTTCCACGGAAATCTTTACGAAATCTGGAACGGCTCGCTCTTAAATGCCGCAGACTATTTCACCAATGCGACGCCGGGCAATCACAAGCCGCGCTCCACGGTGAATCATTTCGGGGGCAGTGTGGGCGGCCCGATCATTCACAACAAACTATTCTTTTTCTTCGACGGAGAATGGGTGCGCATCGCACTTCCGATCGTCACACCGACCACAGTGCCAACCGCTTCATTTCAAAATTACGTTCTTCAACAACTCCCGCTCGGAGGCAAGGACTCTGTTACCGGCGCAATTTACCCCGCCGCGCCTCAGATGGTTCCCTTTTATCAAAAATTGTTTTCGCTCTACGGAAATTTGAATGGCACACCGCTCGCTGTGCTTGGCTGTCCTTTTAACGTCGGAGGCAGCGCCGCATCAGGCACGCCGCCCGATGGCAACGGCTGCGCTAACCGCCAGAGCGTTTCGCATTCCAGCGACGATCACGAGCAGGTCCAAACAGTTCGCATCGATTACAACGTCACCGCAAACAATACCGTTTGGACGCGTTTTCAAGCTGACACTGGGCTGCAGGCCGCCTACACCGACCCGATCAATTCAATTTTCGATTCCGTCTCTCCGCAGCCGCTCTACTCATTCGCGGCGGGGTACACTCACGTGTTTTCGGCGGACCTGGTGAACTATTTCAATCCCGGATTTTCCTGGTATGAAAGCCTCTTCGCACCGAGCGATTTTCAGAAAACTCTCACGGCCTTTCCAATTGTGTTGCAAGGAAGCGGAGCCAACGCTCCTTTCTCCACCGTAGGAGGCCTCGATAACACTTGGGTTCAAGGAAGACGCGCGTCTCGGTTTTTCATCAACGACAACCTAGCCTGGAGCCATGGCGCGCACGAATTCAGGTTTGGAACGAACACAAGAATTCTCCACCTGAACGACTACGATTTTGGGGAAGGCAGTGTTCCCACGGTCATCTACACGACGCTGCCGCAATATATCTATGGAGTTGCATCTACAGCGACAAAGACTTTCCCCACCTCGCCGAACGAACCCTTCAATTTTCTGAATCTCGATTTGTATGCCCAGGATACTTGGAAACTCACTCCCAAGCTGACGTGGACCATCGGTGTACGCGACACGCTCAATTCGAATCCGCTGAACCCACATGACGAGATTGCCCGCCTCCGCAGTTCGTTCGCTTCGATCTCTCATAACGTGAATCAACCACTCGACGCCGCAATTCAAGCCGGTCTGGGCAACGTTTTCGCTTCAACTCCGCTGGCGATTTGGCAACCAAGAACTGCGCTCGCATGGCAGTTCGCGCCCAATTCCGTGCTGAGAACCGGATTCGGTCTATTCAGCGACATCCTGCCGGGAAGCATTGCCGATGTTGTCGGCGTCAATCCGCCATATGTTCGGACTTTCCAAGGCGGCCTGCTCGGCACTGTCGGGGGCACCGCCATTGCCCCGGGTGTGCCTACTAGTGCAGTTGACGCAACGATCTCCGCGAATCAAATTTTCACTGCCGGCTTTCCGCACGGAGAACTTTCCTGCGCGTCTCCGTTGGCCAATCCGTCCGCGTGTCTTTCGCCGGTCGCGATTTCGGCAGTGCCAGCCGGAGAGCTCCATGCTCCCTATTTCATGCAGTGGAGCCTCGGCATCGAGCATCAGTTCGGAAGCTCCGCGAGCGTGCGCGCGCAATACGTCGGCACGCGAGCGCTGAACCAACCTTATTTAACGCAAGTAAACGGCTATCAAACCGTCTGCCAGGGATGCTTCGCGCCGTTTCCGTATTTGCAGCCGACAGATCCTAGGTTCGGCGCGGTCACGCAGTTTTCTACTGGCGCGAGCAGTCATTACAATGGCCTTCAACTTACGGCCACGAAGCAATTGAGCCACGGTCTGCAGGGACAAATTAATTACACCTTCAGCAAATGTATGGACGAAGTCTCCAACGGGGGATTTCTGCAATTCGCTGCTGGCGCGGTGCTCTCACCTCTACCGGGAGAGTTGGCACGAAATTACGGCCCGTGCGATTACGACATTCGTCACAATCTGACTGCCGAGTACGTTTACGAATTGCCGCTGAGAGTCCGAAGCCACGGCCTTGGCTATGCGCTGAACGGTTGGCAAATTTCTGGGACCGCGTTTTGGCACAGCGGGATTCCATTCTCTGTGCTGAGCACACCGTATTCGGCAGACGGAAATGGCATCGTGCAGGGCGGCGGACCGCAGTTTGCCAGCGTTGTTCCCGGCGTCCCGCTCTACGAACACAATCCCATTCCAGGTGTTACTCAACCCGGCACGATTCAGTGGCTCAACCCCAATGCTTTCGTCTCTACGGTGGATCCCAGCACGGGCGCATGCAGTGGTGGAGACAGCGCTCAAACCTGTCAGTTTGGAAATCTTGGCCGCAACTCTTTGCGCGGACCTCAATTCTTGTGGAGCGACTTCTATCTCACAAAATGGTTTCCGTTGACCGAGCGCGTAAAGTTGAGGTTCGAAGCGCAATTCTTCAATCTGTTCAACCATCCGAATTTCGGACTTCCGAGCATGGTGCTTGCGGGCATCCCCGAAAAGCCCTCTACACAGACCGGCTTCGGAGCGCTAACTTACGCGACCTCTCCGCCGACCGGCCTGCTCGGCGTGGGTCTAGGCGGTGATAGCACCCCTCGAATGATCGCGTTTCAACTGCGGCTAGAATTTTAAACGCGCCCGGCCGGAGCCGCATTTACATCCGCGGCGTAAGTGCCGGGTGGTAACTGTCCAGTTGGTTCACTTCGTCGTACGCGGCAACTTGAGCGGCAGAATTGGCAGCCTTATCATACTGCTCACGGCGTTTTAGACGTTATTCCCTATGAGCGATGCTTCTGAAGCCACGCCCGCGCTGCCGGTGCCGCACCATGGCATTTTGAGAGGACCAAACGGTCTGCGCGCGGGCTGGCGGCTGCTAATCTTTTTCGCCATCCTCCTGCCGCTCTATTACGGTGTGAGTGGCAGTGTCGATGCTCTGATCCGCCGCACGCATGCCGATTTCTCCACCCCGTCGGGCGTTGTCTTTTCGATCGACTTGCTTGTCCTTCCCCTGCTAATTGCAACCTGGATTATGGGACGGATCGAACGCCGCACCTTCGCCGACTTCGGCTTGCCATGGCGGCGAGCCTTCGGACGCCGGTTCTGGCAGGGGGCTTGTTTCAGCTTTGTGTCGATGAGTTTACTTTTTGTGACAATGCGACTTGCTGGCGTCTTCTCATTCGGCGCCATTGCACTGCACGGATGGGATGTGTGGAAATACGCCGCCGCGTGGGCTGTTCTACTATTCCTGGGCGCATTACTCGAGGACTTCCTCTATCGCGGATATCTGCTGTTCACGTTGACGACGGGGATCGGCTTCTGGCCGGCAGCGATCGTCACCTCCTTACTCATGGGCGGATTGCATTACTTCAATCCCAGCGGTCATGGGCTGGGACCGGTGGCGGCGACGATGTATTGTCTGGTGACCTGCCTGGTATTGCGGAGGACCGGTGATCTCTGGATGCCGCTTGGAATCCACGCGGCCTGGGCCTGGGCCGAGGTTTACTTCTACGGCGTGCCAGACAGCGGTTACCCGGCCAACGGACATCTGTTCAACGCCAGCTTTCACGGTGACCTGTGGCTGACTGGCGGTGGTTTTGGTCCGGAGGCCAGCATCTTCGCCCTGGTCTTGATGGCTATTTGGGGCGTGATTTTCTCCGTGTGGCTGCGTGGAGTGAGGTATCCCAACCCCGCTGCCGTTCAGCGGCCGCAGGGCGGATCGCCAACTGAAGGCACCACCGCGCGGAAGCTTTAGGGGCATCCAACCGGCGCGGAGACCTCGTGCATGTGATGGAAGAAGGACCAGGACTCAAGGCTGCTGGAGTATAAGAAAGATTTCAGCAGGGTACTGCAACTTGGTTTGGTTGGATACGATCAATAGCAAGTTTCGCATAGCAGCGGAACGTTGACCGTTGGTGGAATCCCGATCCCGAGAGCTCGATTCCGTTCTACTCAGTGCATGCGATTGGCGTTCAGTCGAATTTCATACTTCCCGCAAAGGATTTCGCGGGCTTTTTCAAATACTACGATGAGTACCGTGCTCTGGCTCGTCCGCAGGGACGCACCATCGTATTCGGTTTCACGTGGACCCTGCGCATTCCAAAGCCAGAGCCTCCGCCGCAACCACACCCGGATCCTGCAAAACCGTAGCCGATTGGAAATGTGTTGTCGCCGCCTGTCACTTCTGATAATTACAAGACTGAATAACTAGGTGCAGTATTTGGCGGGCCGCACTTATCGCAACCCGTTTGCTTTTCTCGGGAAAAAACATTGAGTTCCATCTCAGTTACCTTCATCACGTTCGCGTTTGTATTTGGAGGAGCGGCGCTTGGGATGATGCTCCGCTCCGTTTTGCCCAGCGATCACTTGAGTGGCGATACAAAAGATGTTGTCAAGCTGGGAATGGGGCTGGTGGGGACCATGGCCGCTCTGGTTCTTGGTCTGCTGATCGCTTCTGCCAAGGGATCGTTCGATACGCAGAGCAATGAGCTGACGGATATGTCGAGCCGGATCGTTCTGCTGGATCGTGTGCTGGCCCACTATGGGCCGGAGGCGAAGGACGCGCGCGATGCTCTTCGCTCCTCAGTTGAACATGCTGCGGAATGGGCCTCCGTGAAGCAGGCTATCGACACGCCTCAATTTGAAGCAAATAACCACGGCGAGGTTCTCTACGACAAAATTCAGGCACTTTCGCCGAAGGACGATACGCAACGCTCAATCCAGGGCCAAGCATTGAATCTGGTGATGAGCCTGGGCCAGACACGTTGGTTGATGGCAGAACAAAGAACCAATTCGATTTCGGTATCGATGTTGGTTGTGTTGATTTTTTGGCTCACCATTATTTTCATCAGCTTTGGGCTGTATGCGCCTCGCAACGCGACTGTGGTGGTGAGCTTGTTTGTCTCCGCGATATCGGTTTCCGGAGCGATCTTCTTGATCCTGGAGATGTACTCGCCTTACGAGGGGCTGATCCACGTGTCCACGGCCCCGCTGCGTGCCGCGCTCTCCCACCTCGGCCAATAGTTATGACCCGAATCGTAACTACGTTAGATCGCGACGGGCGTATAACCGGAACTTCCCTGAGCCACTATCAAGCTCGGGAGAGGCGCGGCGAAGGGCAACCGGAGACCTTTACGTTCCTGGGTTTCACGCATTACTGCGGGAAGCGAAGGAGCAACGGAACATTCACCATCTGGCGGAAAACGGCGAGCCGGTTGCTGACCTTGGTGCATAGCTACGAAAGGTTGTAAACGGTTATCACCGATACCATGCGATCCCGGGAAACATCGAGCGGTTGCGTGTCTTCGGGCAACGGTTGCGGCGGTTGTGGTGGCACACTCTACGCCGCCGCAGTCACCGAGCTGCGCGGTGGGATCAGCTCCTACCGATCTACATCCGGTGGCTTCCAGCCCCACGCGTTTTGCATCCTTATCCTACCGCTCGCTTCCTCGCCACTCATCCAAGGTGGGAGCCGTATGCGTAGAAGCGCCCGTACGGATCTGTGCGGGGGGCGATCAGTGATGATCGTCCCTACTGCGTCAGTTGCTTTGCAGACTGGTGGAACATCAAGGGGCCAATCCACATGAGTTTGTCTGCACGGAAGACACGATCGACATCGATTTCTTTGCTCCGCAACGCCAGGATTGGATTGACGCCGAGCCGAAATGACATTGCGGAAGGGACGCACACGAGTCACGGCTCAATCGGTATGTCAAATACAAATAAAGAGGCGCAGAAATTCTCGGACGGATTCCACTTCCTTCCCGGATACCTGGACGAGACCTCACAGATCGCTTTAACCCTGGACGTTGGCCGCCTGTTTGAAAAGGCGCCCCTTTTTGAGCAGAGGATGCCACGCACTGGCGCGCCGCTAAGCGTGCGGATGTCGAACGCCGGTGACTATGGGTGGGTCACCGATCGCGAAAAGGGATACCGATATCAGAGGACACATCCCGTCACAGGCGAGGCCTGGCCTGCCATTGCCGAGCGATTACTTAAGCTCTGGAGCGACCTCACGCGCGAGAGGCAACCTCCCAATCTCTGCCTTATCAACTTCTATAGTGACGACGCAAAATTGGGACTCCATCAGGATCGTGGCGATTCGAGCTTGGATGCGCCCGTGGTTTCAATTTCGCTCGGAGACGATGCGACCTTCCTGCTGGGTGGGCTATCGCGGAAGGATGCGACCCGCCGACTCTCGCTTCATAGCGGCGACGTGGTTTGGTTCGGCGGAGCATCGCGGCTTATTTTCCACGGGGTTCAAGGAATCAAATCCGGGACTTCCCGATTGCTTGATCGAATTGGACTGCCGAACGGACGAATCAATCTGACGCTACGGCGAATAGACCACCGTCCAACAAGCGACGCATAATCGCCTGCAAATTATTACGAGAGCATCCAATTTGGACCTGGCTTCGCGCACCGTACGCTTCCGCGGCCTCAGGCACAACGAACGTACCGCCAGCGGATTCCTCAGCGAGATCCACCGCCGCGTTCACCCAAAATGAGGATTGCCCGGAAAGTCCAACTCCTGGTAAGCCTTGACTGCGTCTTCGACGCGTCACTAGTGCCACAAACTTGTCCAGACCGATTTATTGATTCCATAGAACTTACTAGACAAGTTTATGGAGAGTCGGACAAATAAAGCACTACTCGAACTTCGGGCCCAGCGAATGCTATCACTGCGGTTATCCCACTTGGGGTCTACCGAAGATAAAAGCAGTTGCAAGGCATGGTTCTAAATCGCGGAAGAAGCAAAATTTTTAGGTCGAACTGTCGAATTCCGGTCTGGCCGTTCGTCTATCTAGTGAAGGTATGGCAACAGCCCGGCCCGAAGACCGTTACAGGAAAAGGAGAAATCATGACGCAGTATTTGGTTGCTATTCACCACCCCGACGGTTACGACGGGTCCCTCGAAGGCGAAGCGATGGAGCGCGATATCGACGCGCTCAACGAAGAGATGGAGGCTGCCGGTGCCAGGATTTTCGCTGGTGGCCTCTCCGCGGCCAGCAACGCGAGGTCGCTGCGGGCACAGCCCAATGGTAAGGTGCTCATCACCGACGGGCCGTACCTGGAGACCAAGGAGCACGTAGGCGGTTTTTGGATACTGGAAGCCGCTAACCTGGACGAGGCACTGGCTTGGGGGCGCAAGGCTGTGGTCGCCTGCCGGGCGCCGGTCGAGGTGCGCGCGTTTCTCTGACGGAGGACCCAACGGAAGGCGGGTGACCGAGCTGTACACTTTATCGAGTCGGCGTCCGAATTTGGACATTGGCTGCCGAAAACGACCATATCCTACGACGCAGCCCGTGGTAAGTGATTTACAATGTGGGAATTTCCATTGGCACGCGTGGTGCTGGAAAACGCCGAAGGGGGAGAACCATGTCATTTTTCCGCGATCTAAGAGTTGCATTCCACTCGCTGATGCGCAGCAAAGGCCTTGCGACGATTGTCATCCTCACTCTGGCGCTTGGCATCGGCGCCAATGCGGCCATCTTCACGCTCGTGCGCGGAGTGCTGCTCAAGCCGCTCGTCAACCGTGACGAGAACCGGCTTATGTACATCCGCCAGAGCGCCCCCGGCTTGGGAGACGACAACGTAACGTTCTCCGTGCCCGAAATCAAGGACATCGAATCCAGTATCCACTCCGTGAGCGAGTTCGGCGATTTCTCGACGATGGGCTTTACGATGATCGGGCTCGGTGAACCTCGCGGAGTGCGAGGTGGCGTCGTCAGCGGCAACTACTTTGAAGTAATGGGTCTGCGTCCTGTTCTCGGCCGCCTTATCGGACCTCAAGACGACGGTCCCAATGCCGCTGGCGTGATCGTGCTCACGTATCGCTTCTGGTCCACCGTTTTCAAAAAAGATCCTAACGTGATCGGCAAGACAGTTCGCCTCAGCAGCATTGGCGATCGTTCCGCCACAGTCATCGGCGTCCTTGAACCCTCGGTGCCGTATCCCGCGGATACAGAGATTATCGGCAATATGGTCACGAGCCCGCATCATCTTTCCGCCACGATGGTCACCGGCCGGGTCCATCGCATGACTGAACTCTTCGGTAAGCTTGCCCCCGGAGTCACACTCGAGCAGGCCCGCGCCGAGTTGCGCACTGTCTACGCCACGATGCAAAAAGATCACAAGGATGCTTATCCCGATAGTGGCGGCTTCCGCATCGAGTCGCGGATGCTCCGGGACGAGATTACTTCCGGCGCGCGCACCGTTCTGCTCGTACTGCTGGCCGCTTCCGGCCTCGTCTTCATCATCGCCTGCTCCAACGTTGCCAACCTGATTCTCGCGCGGACGGTTCGCCGCGAGGGCGAACTCTCGATCCGCGCCGCGCTCGGCGCAAGCACTGGTGCGCTGCGCCGCATGTTGTTAACCGAAAGCCTTCTGCTCTGCTGCGCTGGAGCCGCGCTCGGCGTGATTAGCGCGCAGCCGTTGGTCAAAATCCTGGCTCGATACGCCTCGCGGTTCTCCCTTCGCGCGCTGGATTTGACGGTTGATTCCAGCATGCTTTGGGTGGGAGTGGCGCTGGCAGTAGTGGCCGCGGTGATTTTGGCATATGTGCCGCGCCTGCCCTCGGCGAACGCGTCGAATGGCATGAACCTCGCGAGCGGCAGCGTCCGCATCACCAGCAGCACCAGCCGCCGCCAGCGCATCTTCGCCGTCACGCAAATCGCCGCGTCTTTCATGCTGTTGGCGGGCGCAAGCATGTTGATCACGACGCTGATCGCGTTGCAAAAAACCCAGACCGGTGTCGATACACGTCACGTTCTCACCGTCGACGTTCCGGCACTGTCCTACGGAAAAACGCCTCAGCAAGTCCTCGATTTTTACAAGGAATCGATGCGCCGCATCGACGCGCTGCCTGGCGTCGCTACCACCGCTTTCAGCACGATTGCTCCCTGGCGCGATGCCGACAACTTCGGTCCAGGTCTACAATTTTCTGCTGATGGCCACGTATCTGGCAAAGACGATCCTCGCGCGATGTGGCGCACCATCTCTCCCGGCTTTTTCGCCGCGCTCGGCGTGCCCATTCTCGACGGCCGCGATTTCAATTCGCAAGATGACCAGACTCAAGAGCCCGTCGCTGTCGTGAGCGAGACTCTCGCGCGCCGCATGTTTCCTGCCGGGGATGCCGTCGGCCACCATGTCTATTGGACCGATCCCGTGCTCGAATTCCTTCCCGGAACTGACGCTGAAAAGGCGCGATTCAAAGGGCCCCATCGCATCATTGGCGTCGTTGCTGACGTTGATGACCTGCATCTGGTTCCGCAGCCTGTCTCTACCATTTATGGCACCTTCGCCGATTCTGAGATGTTTGGCGGTCACCTCTTCATCCACACCACTGCGAATCCTTATTCGCTTGTAACGCCGGTAACGAAAATTATTCGAGATATGTCCGCCGATGAACCCGTTGAGCACGCCGCCACTCTTGAAGACATCCGCGCAAAAGTCCTCGCGCCAGACCGTCTGAACTCCCTGGTCTTCGGCGTGTTCGCAGGGGTCGCGCTGCTGATTGCCGTCGTTGGCGTCGCGGGCGTGCTGGCGTTTTCTGTCAGCGCGCGGACACGCGAATTCGGCATCCGCTTG
>DATNLR010000008.1:0-2419 GCA_035602755.1 Binatus sp. (SeqCode)
TGGCAGTTCCCAACGGGACGATCAGGTTTTGCGCGTTAACGGCATTCAATACATCCGACGGCGAGACGCCTTTGGCCTGCATCAGGTTCTGATTCATGTTGACCATGACCTGCCGCTGCTTTCCTCCATAAGGCAGAGGAATGACCGCGCCAGGAACCGTGATTAACTGCGTGCGCAGAAAGTTGAGGGCGAGATCATTCAACTGTTGCTCCGACATACCCTCGCCAGAAAGACCTAGCTGTAGAATCGGCACACTAGAGGCACTAAAGTTAATGATTTCGGGAGGCTGAATACCGGGCGGCAAGAAGCGCTGAACAAATCCACCCGAAGCAACGACCTGGGCGTTAGCGGTATCCAGACTCGCTCCGGGCTGCAAGAAGATTTTCACAATTGCTTCGCCGTTGTAGCTCGTCGATTCGATGTGCTGAATGTTGTCGACAAGAGTCGTCAGCACCTTTTCGTAGGGAGTGGTTATCCGTGCCTCGATGTCTTCAGCATTGAGCCCGGTGTATAACCATGCCACCGCGATTACCGGAATGTTGATGTTAGGAAAGATGTCGGTCGGCGTGTTCAGAATGGTAACGGGACCGAGGATAAAGATGAGCAGAGCCAGCACGATGAACGTATAGGGTCGGTTGAGGGCGACGCGAACAATCCACATATATATGTCCCAGATCGTGGCTTCCGTTCAAAGCAACGGCAGATGCCATCGAATTTCTTCAAAAGTGATTTCGGCTTCCACATGACTCATGAGAGGAACGATGCGACCGTTCGGTCTCATTAAACGACTTCAAGATGCAACTTCTATTACCAACGCGAATGGGATCCTGACTAGCCATCGAAGCTACTTGTCCCCGGCCGCGAGGTTTCGTCTAGCGAGATTCATATGTCCTCTTTGTTGTCGGCAGTTGCGGACCGTTCCCGGAACATCCACTCCCTGATATAAGGCGAACAGTGCATCACGGAGATGCCGTCTGCCTCACATGTGTTGAGAAAGCGAACGGCTTCGATATCCACGAGATCCACCTCCTCCAAATCCAAAGCTATTGCTCCACCACGCTCGATCTCGGCTTTCACCTGATCCAAATTGTCAGATCGAAGCGCACCGCTCATCCGAATCCGCGTTCCGCGCATATCAGAAATCCGTTCAAGTTTCAGCGTCATGGACCTTCTGACTCCGAGGCGCACTCCTGCGTCTGCAACGACGGGGCCATTCTTAATCCGCTGAAAGGATGCGAGTTAGGGTTTGTGCTCGTCCCGAATTTTGAGGAATTGCTGTTTGGTGAGGAAAACGCCGGTGGATCAGCAGGTTTCTGCGGCCGAATTAGATGGCGCTGGGAGCTTTGAACCGAAACTTATTGATACCTAAACGCTTGATTTTTGCGTCGAGCGTCTGCGCCGGGAGTGCCAGTTTGGCCGCCGCGCCCGCTGGCCCTGAGACTCGGCCGTGGCTTTCTGCCAGCGCGGCTTCAATCATTTCCTTTTCCTGGCTGAGCAGCGCCCCCCCAAGTGGAACTGTTGGACCAGCGACGCGTGGTGGTTCCTGTTTGAGCCAGGTGTCATCGACAGAAAAAATATCACCGTCGTTCAGGATGACGGCCCGCTCAATTACATTTTGTAGCTCGCGAATATTGCCCGGCCAGCCGTACGCTTGGAACAGTTTGAGAGTTTTCTTATCGATCGCTCTGAACTTTTTCCCAGTCTTTTTTCCAAAGCGATCAATGAAGTATTCGACAAGCAAGGGAATGTCAGCCACGCGCTCGCGCAACGAGGGCATCTCAATAGGCACCACGTTCAGTCTGTACAGGAGATCTTGCCGAAACGTGCCTTCGGCCACGAGCGCATTTAAATCGCGATGGGTGGCGCCCAGCACTCTGACGTCAACTGGAATTGGCTTGTTACTGCCGACGCGTTCGATTTCACGCTCTTGTAGCACTCGTAACAGTGCGATTTGGATTTCCGCTGGTAAGTCGCCGACTTCATCCAGGAAAATCGTCCCACCATTCGCCGACTCAAAACGCCCGAGGCGCCGTTGTGTCGCACCTGTGAAGGCACCCTTCTCGTAACCGAAGAGCTCGGAGGCAATCAACGATGGCGGGATTGCGGCGCAATTTATGCCAATAAATGCTCTTTCCGCGCGCTTCGATCGCTTGTGGATGGCGCGCGCAATCAACTCCTTTCCCGTACCGGTTTCACCTAGAACCAGAACGGTGGAATCGGATTGTGCCACCTTGGTGACTTGGTGGAGTACCTTAGCCAGTGCTTCCGATGAGCCTACTATGTCCTCAAACATCGAGTCACGATCGATTTGCTCTCGCAACGCCAGGTTTTCGTTGCGTATCCTCTCTTCCGCCTGCTTCCGGTCCTCAATGTCCGTTCCCGTTACATACCAGCGAAGAATGTTTCCATGTTCGTCGTG
>DATNLR010000009.1:0-2743 GCA_035602755.1 Binatus sp. (SeqCode)
TCCCCTATCTCGGCGTGGTCCTTTCCTGGATGCCGCCCATGTTAATCGGCCTGAAACAATTTCACACCGTTTCGCCTTTCATCGGCATTTTCGCCGTACTTACTTTTTTGCATCTCGTTGCAGCAAATTTGTTGGTCCCAGCGCTCGTCGGCTCCATGGTGCGGCTGAATGCATTAGCGCTAACCGTGTCGCTTCTCTTCTGGGGATTTTTGTGGGGCGCAATGGGTTTGATTCTGGCGATTCCGATTACCGCCGTTATCAAAGTGATCTGCGACCATAAGGAAAGCTGGCAACCGGTGGGCCGCTGGCTTAGCGCATAATTTTTTGCAATATCCGCTACAGTTCCTCTCTACGCAGGTTGTGCATGGATGCGACCGACTCCGTGACAGCTTTCGCATCCCTTGACTGCTGAAATATCCGAATGGCTGCAATTCCGGCGGCGCCCGCACGAATGCAAAGCGCGGCATTTTCTTGATCCACGCCTCCGATCGCAATTATGGGCAACTGTACAGTCCGGCAAACTTCGGCGAGCCTTTCTGTGCCTTGCGGCATGCCAAACGCCTGCTTCGACGGTGTCTCAAAGACCGGGCCGAAGAAGATGTAGTCAGCATTGGCGGTTTCCGCTTCGCGAGCCTCTTCCAAACTGTGACACGAAACTCCGATCACAAACCCATTTGGTGCATTTCCGGCGCGGCACCACCGCACCACGTCGCGCACCGGAGCGGATTCGCGTCCGAGATGCACTCCATCAGCGCGCGCGGCTAGAGCGACGTCCAGGCGGTCATTAATTATGGTTTGCGGCTGGTGATCAGTTCCGGCGGCTTGCTCCTTACTGAGATGGATCGTCGCGCGCGCGAGTTCGAGCAGTTGCCCGACCGGCAAATCCTTCTCACGTAGCTGTACCCAATCGACCCCAGCGTGGACGGCTAACTGAATGTTTTGCAGTATTGTTAAGGTGAGGGAGACTTCCATCCCAGTACCAGTCAAAGACTTCCGGTCGGTGACGTAGCAAACGAGCGATCTGTTAGCTGCGGGTTTCAACGATCGTAGTCCGGCGGCGAAACGCTTCGAGCGCAAAAAGTACGTTCATCAGACCCAGCCCTGTGATTGCGCCGCGCAGAAAGGAATTTCTCACAAAAAATGCCAGTGCGGGATATTGGTAAAGAAAATAATTCATATCCCAGACTTCGGACCATGGAACCAAGATCAGCGCTAAACCCAATTCGAGCCAAAGCAGCAGGAGCACAACTCGGAGAACCCGGTTCATCATCAGGATAAGGATTATGGGAGATTACTCCGGCAGCCGCAACATCTACTCCGTGTCATCGAACGGGGCTATATAAAACTGGAGCTGTCAGGTTGTGCGATTCAGTTTGCAATACCGCAAACCGTTACGCTCGGCGTACAATGGCAGCGTTTCGAGGTGAGCAGGGAAATCCCCGGGAACCTACGCACGACGCATGAAATAAGCTAGGACTAAGGAGCGCAATCCATGGCGACAATTACGACCAAAGACGGAACACAGATTTATTACAAGGATTGGGGAAAGGGGCAGCCAATAGTCTTCAGCCACGGTTGGCCGCTGACTGCGGACGACTGGGACGGACAAATGCTGTTCTTCGGCCAGAAGGGGTTTCGTGTAATCGCGCATGACCGCCGCGGGCACGGCCGGTCCGGTCAAACTTGGGACGGAAACGAAATGGATACCTACGCGGATGATTTGGCCGGGCTATTTGAACATCTCGATCTCAAGGACGCCATTATGGTTGGGCATTCGACGGGCGGTGGTGAGGTAGCGCGCTACCTGGGCCGCCATGGCTCCAAGCGTGTCTCGAAGGCCGCACTCATCAGCGCAGTTCCGCCGCTCATGCTGAAGACCGCGAACAACCCCGAAGGGGCTCCTATTTCAGTGTTCGATGACCTCCGGGCGCAACTCGCAGCCAACCGGCCGCAGTTCTACAGGGACATTACTCTGCCGTTTTACGGTTACAACCGTCCAGGCGCCAAGATCTCAGAGGGCATTCGCGAGCACTGGTGGTTGCAGGGAATGCTGGGAGGCATGAAGGCCCACTACGACTGCATCAAGGCCTTCTCGGAAACCGACTTCACTGAGGACCTGAAAAAAATCGAAATCCCCGTGCTAGTGATGCACAGTGAAGACGATCAGATTGTGCCGTTCGCCGCTGCGGGACCCAAGTCCGCGAAAATACTGAAGAACGCGACGCTGAAGGTTTACAAGGGCCTTCCTCATGGCATGCCCACGACCAACGCGGACCTGATCAATGCCGATTTGCTCGCGTTCCTTAAAGGTGCAGCAACCACAGCGTCAGCATAACCAAGAAGAGAGTTAGCGTTTCTGAAGGGTGGAGATGCGGTCCGCGACGTCGCGGTATTCGATGTTCGCGGCATAGACCTGACGGAAGCAATCCAGCGCCGCTGACGAATCTCCGCCGGCTTCCAGGGCCAAGCCGAGATCGTAGCGCAGGGCAAGAATAGTCTCGTGCTCAAGCCCGGGAACTTCCAGTGCGCGCTGGTACCACAGCGCAGCGATATTGGGCTCGCCTTTATCCATGAACGAGAGCCCGAGCATGGTCGAGCAATTCATGGTGTAGCGGAAGGGTTTGCCCTTTTGAACGGCTTTCGCCACTTTCTGGAATTCCCCGATGGCTTCGTCGAGCAGCCCCATTTCGCGGTAGGCGATGCCGAGGTTGTAGTGTGTTTCCAGGTCTTCGTCTTCCTCGCC
>DATNLR010000079.1:0-16211 GCA_035602755.1 Binatus sp. (SeqCode)
TTCGAACGTGCTGGTCACCACCAGCGGTGAAGTTAAGCTGCTGGACTTCGGGATTGCCAAACTCCTGGAGGGCGAAGGCCAGGCGGGTGCCGCGACCTTGCTCACGCACGAAGGCGGTTCGGCTCTCACTCCCCAGTACGCCGCGCTCGATGAGGACATCAGAGGGCTGCAGGGCTCGACGAAAGTCAGAATGAAGATGGTTTCCGATTCGCAGCAATATCTGACTTCGCTGGGCAGCGACGTTCACGGCGACAAGGATCTCGCGCTCGAAATCGCTTTTGCGTATGTACGTGTAGCGCATGCTCAAGGGGATCCGACCTCCCCGAATCTGGGGCAGTTCACGGAGGCACAGGAAAGCCTGAACAAAGCGGCAAGACTGGTGGATGGGGTTCTGGGGCAAGATGAAAGAAATCGCCGGGCCCTATTCATCGCAACCACTATTGCGCACGATCGCATGGTTTTGGCGGATTTAGAGGACCGCCGCGAAGAAGCCTCTGCGGACGCCGCGCTGATCGAGCGCTTAATGAGCCAGGGCAACGTCGAACCCAACTAGGTCGACAGCATGGTGTACTTTTACGGAAATGTTGCGAATGTATCTGTCAGCGCCAGGCATTTTGATGACGCAATACGATACTGCCAGCGGGCTTTTGACATCTCTGAACCGGTTGCTAAATCCAGTAGGTACCACGGCAACCTTTACTATGTCTGGGCGATCGCGCTCTGGCAAATGGGGAACTTGGATAGCGCGCTCAAGACGATCAACCAATCCGTTGAAGTTGACGAGAAGGCAGCGCTCGGTGGGCACGTATCGCTTCAGGTAAATCTCGCTCTAGTCCGCTACACGAAGGGTATGATCCTGGGACGGCAGGATGCCGAAGCGAGCCTTCTCCGCTCTCAGGCAGCAGTTGCGGCTGTTCAGGAGGCATTAGAAACTCCCGAGAAGTTCGCAAAAACCGATGCTTCCGATTTTCTGTCAAGACAAAAGATCGCGGAATTCGAGCTCGAGGTCGGAAATATTACCCGGCACCGGAATCCGCGCCAAGCTCTGATCGCCTACGACCATGGGCTGGCGCGGATACGGGAGACCAAAGCAAGTACGGCCTCGGAAATATATGAGGCGCAATTACTGGCCGATTCTTCTTATGCCCTTCGCTGGGTGGGTCGCAAGAACGAAGCGCAGCAACGCATTGACCGGGCTCTCCAGTTGCTGAGCGAGGCTCAGCGATTCCCGGCAGAAAAAGTCGAGCCGATGAGCGATGTGTATGACGCGCTGAGGGCTCAGGCCGACGCCTATGCTGAATCGAACCAAAAAATGAAAGCGGTCCGAGCGTATCGGGAACTGTTGGACAAACTCATAGCGTGGAGGCTCGACGTTCAAAACGATCTCCGTGATGCGATCTGTATTTCGCGCACTTGGACAGCGCTTGCCGATCTCCTACGGCGAGTTGGAAGGACTGACGAAGCCGTGCAGCTTGAAGCGCAAAGAACAGAACTCTGGAACCACTGGAAGGGTAAGCTTCCAAATGCTCAATTCCTGCTTCGCCAATCGTTAGTCCAAGTCGCCCCTCCTGCAGTTTCCCGCTCCGCAGCCGAGCGCTAGGGAAGCTTGCACGAGGACAATCAACAACTCCGACCGACGTGAGAAAGCTGTAAATCTCTTTGTCCCCCTGTCGTCTTTTGCCGTCCGTTTTCGATTTCCCTAGTAGAGGCCACAGGAAGGGGGGGGCTATCAGATGCGGCCTCCGCCGCCCGGCTAGAGGCGATGTGGCCGTAACCAAAAACGATTCAGGAAGGCGTGAAGCACCGCTGTTCGCCAGGCCCGCGGTCAACGCAAATTCATTTACGAAGAGGAGAGAAAATGAGCAAGCCGATGAAGGCAACCTTGTTGCTGGCATTTGCAGTTGGATTGTTCGGTGCCTACCGCTACAGCGCAGCACAGGAAAGCGGATCGCGCAGAGGCATAGTGCCCATTCCGCTTCCCACGTTCGACGTACAGGCCTCACAAGACCCGGAAGCCCTCGCCACCAAGCACGTGCTCGAAGCGACGTATATCAATCAAGGATTTTACGGTGCCGTAGTTGCCGCCGAGACGATTACACCGATTGACCCGCAGCTAACCGTGGCCTGCCCGGGCACGTCGGGGACGTGCACGATAGAGGCCGACATGTGGGTGCAGAGCAACGCTAGCTCAAGCGACAACGCGATCTCAGTTTGTCTTTACGTAGACGGCAAAGCCACCGCCACCGGTTGTCCCCTAACGGGCGAGACACCGGCAGACGGGGCGTTTGCAGTCACTTCATTTTCGCAAAGCGCGAGCGGCCTCGCGCATGGCAATCATACGGTTCGGACGTATTACTTTACGGACCAGGGCGCAGCCGTGGAATCGTACAGTGTAAACTACCGGGTCTATAAGCCGTAAGTACATACGTAAGCTGCGACCGTTCATCCTTTGCTAGAAAGAACCGGCTGCTTCTAGAATGGGCGCCGTGTGGCGCCCACATTGCTGATTTTTTAACGTCGTACAGCGAAAAGACCTAACATTTCTGTACCCAGCGCCGCGGTCGCCCGGGGCACCAGCAATTTCCTAACGCATTTGTATTGGGGGCTGTTGAACCGATTCCAAACAAGATTGGGATCGGCGAGGTGTCGTTTCAGCGAAGGCTTTGCAACTGTTCTTACTGATCTTCAGTGATCGAATCTTGGACTCCAGGGTAGATCGGGCTAGGCCCAGTTTGGTGGCCGCGCCGGAAGGTCCGGAGACCCGCAATGTTCATGCCCATGCCGCCAGCTCGGCCTTTAACTCCAATCTCTGTCGCTTTTAGATTGGGTCCTGCGAGTTCTTCGCTCGTTCAAATTCTCTTTGGAATCCGGGGAGAATTCCTTCCAGGATACTCGTCGTGCGTGTTGCCACCATGTCGAGCAACGCTCCGCCCATAGCATCCAGATTTTTTCGGGCCGTAGTGGCTAGCTTGCTCGTCGATCGGACGGAAGTCTTAGAGATCGGGCTATCGTATTCGACGGCATTGCCAGACGGCCGCTCCGCATGAACCTTCGCTGGTCCTCGCAACGCGCTGAACAGCGCTGAGAGGACAATGCCACCGACGAATGCAACTGCGAGCATCGTGCCTGGATGTTTTTCAACCTGCGAGCGCCAATCGACTGCCGCTTTCGCCTTTTGTTTTAACTCGATCAAGTTATCGCTTAGCTCATTGCGCTTCTGTGCGATTTCCCACTCTATTTGATTTGTTGTTTCGGCCATTGCACGTCCTCCTCTAACGTTCGAATCGTTTTGTCGGGTGTTAAATTTACGCGCTTCAATTTCGTGCTGCCGGCGCCAACCAAAATTCCTGCCGCGACCGCTAACACACCGCCCACAATCAACGTCGCGAGCCAACCTGCCACGAGCAGCGACAGAGCGTACACCGCGGCAAGAAGTAAAAATCCCAATGCGTAAAACGCCAGGGCTACCCCTGCCCCCAGCGTGGCGCCTGGCCCCGCGGCTTTTTCCGCCCCTTCTTTCAGTTCAGTCTTGGCCAGCAGAAACTCAGCTTGAACGATGTGCGTCAGATTAGAGGCGATGTCTTCCAATATTTCCGGCACGGATCGCTGCATTTGTGGCGCTGCCATAAGCAGCCTCCTTCCCGATTCCGAATTCGTTAGTCGCGACGAAAACCACGCGCCACAACGAAACCCAGCACAGCCGCGACGGCCAACGCTGGTCCCGGATACCGCTTTACGATGTCCTTTAAATCCTCCCCCATGCCTTTCAAGTCCGTCTCGCGGATGTAGTCTGCGGCGACTTTAAGCTTGACCGCAGTACCGTGCGCCACGCCCGAGATTTGGTCAGCGGCCGTATGCGCTACGCCGGAGAGTTGGTCTCCACCTGAATGCAGTTTCGCTGCTGTTTGGTCCAGGGCACCAGCCGTGCTTTTCCGGGATTCGTCGATATTGTCCACGGTCCTGCGGCCGAGGTCGGCAACTTTCTCTTTAACTTCTGCAGCTTTTTCTGAAAGCTTCATGCGCGCTGCAGTTGCAGCTCCACCTTCCGGCTGTCCGTGCGGCGTTTCGCTAGTGCGATTGTTGTAATCGTCCATTGTATTTCTCCTTTTTTGCAATTCTCGTTTTGGTTTCCGCGGCAGCAGAGGTCTTAAATCTAAGTAAGCTTCGTAGCTCGCGAACGGCATGTCCTTCGCCAGCGGTTCCACGAACCATGAACTGTTACAAAGTCCCGGGCTGATGACGTTTCTCGTGATCCCTGGGTCATCCGCTCAACCAAGGGACCGCAATCCTCGCCGAAGCGATGATCGAAGCCATTCCGTTTTCCAAGTTCCGCATTCAGCATTCCGGGGTCCCAGCCGCCAGCGCATCAATCTCTATGGAAAGAAGGGCCTTGCCGCTGAAAGAATCTCGTCGCCATTGAGGCTTGGTGCCAGCATTTCGCCATTTGCAAAGATGCTGACGTGGCGACCATAGTCGGGACTTCAGGGAGGTTAGGGAAATGACCAAAAGGAATATAGTGTCCGCCATTCAACGATTCGGATGCTCGTCTTGGATGCCATGCACGAGTTAGAACAAAGCAAATGGATTTCCACCCTAACGACGCAGTTTGGCCAGATCCCAAACATTTTAATCAAGAGGGCGAAGAAGGTGGCTGCGGTGGTGGCGCTGTCGCAGGCGAAGCAGGTCGCTTGTTTTCTTCACCGTTATGTTCGCGTTGCTGCATGGCCTTCTCCAATTCCTTCTGGTGATCAGTTAGCAGTGCATGAATCTTGCGGTGCGTTTCGTCGCTGATGGCGTGAATTTGAGGATCAAGCTCTGCCCGCGAAGTTGTGGGGCTT
This sequence comes from Binatus sp. (SeqCode), assembly GCA_035602755.1. Lineage (GTDB taxonomy): Bacteria > Acidobacteriota > Terriglobia > Acidiferrales > UBA7541 > Palsa-295. Next base: position 4,839 of record DATNLR010000079.1, read on the forward strand.
TTGTCAAGCAGGTCCTGAATCTTGTCGTGGTGCTCCTCGAGCAGAGCCCGGACCTGCCTTTGCTGTTTGGGAGTCAACTCCAGATCTTTCGTGAGGCGACTAAGTTCCTCGTGGATTGATTGCGGCGTATGGATGTGTTGAAGCTCCTGACTTCCTTGCCAATACGCCTCTTCCGTCCTGGAATTAGTCAGAAACTGTGCTGTATTGAACGGAATTCCTCCGCGCGTGAAGGTAACTTCAGCACATGGTCAACAACAGCCACAACAAACATCCACGCGACGCGACCCTCGCCAGCGTCACCAAAGAAATGGACCTTCCTCGTTTGTCCGCCTCTGTCAAAAGGCGCATTACAAGAAAGCTCCCCACTCGGCTCAACACCACGGGTGGAAAAATGAAAAAACATGTCCCTCTCGAAAGATCGGAATTGTCGGCGGACATGATCCGGCCCACGCCGCTAATCCACCTAAAGGTCAAGGCGGCTGTCAATAAACTCGCGAAGTCCGGTTATCCGACTTGCGACCATTGATCACCGTTCGCTAGCTAAAGTTCGCTCGGTTGCCCGGAGTAGGCAACAATCGTGATAATCGTCTGGTCGAGAGCGATTCGTGAACTACCAAATACTCGGGGGGGCGGACGACCTGTATCGCCAAGATCGCTTCGCGTCTTGAAGAACTCGGCAGAGGAGACGTCCGCTTTATTATTTTCTCCCCGCTACCGAAGAACTCCTGGCGTGCCTGCTCAAACGAATCTTCTGCCTTTGAATTTGTCTGTTTCATTTCGACCTTCGATCCACCGATTTCCGCTTAATCATCCTACGCATCAGAACGTGTTGAGCGGAGAAGCAACATTCTAGAGAATGTCTGAGAACTGAATCTGTTCCATTTGACACACGATTAGCCCATTGACCTTGCGATCTTTCGTGGGCCGGTTTAATAGTGACCGCTTTCTGGACGCTGGCGTACGTCTCGCGCTACGGAGCAAGCGACAGTAACAACTCTGTAACAAAACGTACGCTGTCACGGGCTCCCGGAGGCAATATTGTTCCATTTTTCGGGAAATGCCTTATCTGTTACTAAAATAATAAAGTGTGCAGTTTTGTACATTTTACCTTCTTCTTGTTGGTTTAGGATTGCTGTGGAGAAATCTAACCAGTTTCCGCTGCGGTAGCTAAAGCTATCAACTGCTGCGAAGCTGGACAGTCTTGCGATGCCTTCAACCTCTCGAAACCACGTCAGTAAACCTGGGCCTCCTCCTAACCTGCACGGGGTGGCAAGCAGACGGCGAGCCTTGCGCATCTTACTCGTTCATGGAATCCCGGCTGAAGCACAGCAATGCTTGCGAGAACTCAAAAGAGCGCACTGCAAATTCGTCGCAGATGTGGTTTCGACGTCACAGATGTTAATTAGAGAGTTGGACTCAAAATACTACGATGTGGTGCTCGCCAAACACCCACCCCAGAGGTGGCAAGGTCCGCCGGTGCTGCAAACGTTAGGCGAACGAGCGAGGGCCATCCCTCTCATCCTCCTGACCGACAGAATCAGACCGGAGGTGGTGGCGGAACTTGTTACGGAGGGCGTTTCCGACTGTGTTGACAAAGATCACATTGGCCACCTTCCCGTAGCAATCCGTCGAGCGCTCAGCGAAAACAATCTACGCGAGGAGCGCGATCAATCTGAAAAAAGACTGCGCCATTCAGAGGCACGCTATCGCGCTTTAGTAGGGAACCTAGCTTACGGAATTTGTCGCTGCGATGAGAACGGCAAGTTTCTGGATGTGAATCAGGCGCTTGTCACAATGCTTGGTTATACATCCAGAAAGGAGCTCATGGCAGCCCACCGCGTGAGTGAGATCCTTTGTAATACATCTAAACGAGAGCGATTACTCGGGCTCTCTCCCGAAAAAGATGGCCAGGATGGTGGAGTTCCCCTAGAAATAGACTGGAAACGAAAGGACGGCACGCCTCTGAAAGTACGGCTCAGTGGACGCCAGGCCAGCACCGAAGGCGAGAACGCCAGTTACGAGATTATCGTTGAAGATATCACCCAGCAGCGCAAATTGGAGGATCATCTGCGGCAGCAGGCAGCCAAAGATCCGCTGACGGGGCTGGCCAATTACCGCCACTTGGTAGAGGTCCTTGACGCCGAGATTAAGCGATCCGAGCGTACCGGACGCGAATTCGCGCTCTTGTTCCTTGACCTGGACGGGCTAAAGAAGATCAACGATCGTTTCGGCCACGTGGTTGGCAGTGAAGCGCTCTGCAGGCTGGGCGATGTCTTGAGCAGCTCTTGCAGGAATATGGACACCGCAGCGCGATTCGGCGGGGATGAATTTGCGGTGATACTGCCCGAGACCGGTGAAGTGCCGGCAAACTTAGTGGCTGGGCGCATCTGCGACAACTTGGCACGCGATGGCCGAAAACCGAAGCTTTCAGTGAGCATCGGTGTTTCCATCTATCCTAAAGACGGCGAAAGGATTGATACGCTGATGGGCGCCGCGGATGTTGCGCTGTACTCTATGAAAGCTAGAGCACACGGTCGTGACGGGAACGCGCAAGGACCGCCAAGAAGCTCAGCCAGCGACCGGCGGCAGCCGATCAAGACCCTGAGAAAGCCGCCGCACCCATTCCACTTCGAATGATCCTGGGTCTCCCGCGGCTAATGCCGCGCATGCAGTCCCATTGTCAATGGAATAGCGACGCGGTAATCGAAGTAATTCATTCTTTTGGCGCGCGCCCTTCGCAAGCCGAGCACACCATAGGCTTTAAAGCTGCCGGACAAATTCTTCTGATTTCCGCAACAAAGCGGACCATTTGCGGCTTTTCTGGCTAGTCTAGTTCCCGATATCTTGTCGAAAGAAGTTTCAGTCGGACGGCGGCGTAACTACGATGACAAGCGATACCAAATACGTCAAAACCCCCAAGGCCACTAAGGTTCCGGCGACGAAAGCAAATAAGACGAAGGAGAGCGGATGAAACCACAAGAGACTCACAATTTCCACCAGCAGGCCCACGATCACAAGGGCACTGGAAACTTGCAGTAGCCGCTGGATTCCGATCCCAGAGAGTTTCATTGGACAGGCTTCCAGAATTTCTGATGGCTCAGACTCGCCACATCATGTGCGGTATCGTGGCAGCCGCTCGTCAGACAGGACGTCTGATTTGATTTGAGGGTATCCATCATCGCCGCATGCACTGGATTCTCTTCGAAATCACGAGCGCCCAGGTGGCAGTGCAAACACTGGGCGTTTTTGAATCCGCCTTGTATCCGGATCGATGCCGGATCAGGCGGTGTGCTGACGAATTGGATATAAATCCGCCTCAGCCCTTGCACCTTGTCGTACAGCGGACCGTAGATGCCGTAATCCGCATGGCACGAGTAGCAAGCCATGTTCGCTGGTACTCGGTGGTTTTGGAAGTGTTGGGCAGGAATATGACTGGCGTCGTCAATGTAGAGGCTTTGGCCGTAAGGAATCATGACATGGCATGAAATGCAGAATCGTGTTTGTTCGGACCGCTGCACGTGAGCGTTCATTCCTCCTACAATGCAAAGCGCCGGAAGCACACAGAGTCCGATGAATGCCAATATCTTCCAACCCAAAGTACTCGTAAGAGAGGGCCGAATCAAAAAGACGGAGGCCAATACAACACTGAGCGCTATTTGACAAATGAGTATCCCAATCACAATTCCTCTGGCTGTTTCCTCCGTGAGTAGAGGCAACAGCGATTCTATCGCCTGATTTGGTTTGCTACTTTTTTGCCGCTAGTTGCCGGATATAGCCGACGAGATCCTTTATTTGTGCGTCTGTTAACTTGCCCTTGTATGCCGGCATCTTCTTACCCACACCATTCGATATGCTATCGTTCAACTGGGCGTCCGTTTGCTTCTGGACGTCGTCCGACTTCAGGTCCTTCGCACCCAATTGCTTTCCCGTAGCTCCGCTGCCGCTACCATCATCTGAATGGCACACGGAGCACTTTGACTTGTAAAGCGCGGCCGCGTCCTGCCCCTGCGCCGAGGCCGTGACCGCAAAGATTAGAGTGATCAAAGCAAGAACAAAGCAGCCTGTTCGCACCATCCGATGGTTCATTTCATTCCTCCTCAGCAGAATATTTTAGAAAGCATAGCGAAACGAGAATGTCGCGTTGCTGCCGTTGAAGTCCTGCAACTGAATTGCCGCCAGTCCAAACGGATTCGTATTTCCTGTTTCGTTGAACCCGTAATAATTCCAAGACATCTTGTAAGAGAGGTTTCTATAAACATCGATCGCAATCGACGCGTACGGCCTCTGGTAATTGAAATCGAGAGTGCCCGAAGGCGTAAGAGGGTTTAGGAAAATGGTGTTCCCGCGCACAAAGCTGCCGCCGTAACCAACCATGACCGTCACGCGTTTCATGGGTCTCCACATCACCGCGGCATGGGCAAAATGATCTGTGCTGCTATATGTTGAAAGCGCTCCCAGAGGCGACGAAGCTCCCGTTATTGGACAGTCTGGACCCGTGGGAAGCATCGGCACTCCTGGCGGAAACGTAGAGACAGGCAGCGTGGCCGGGGCCGGCGGAGGGGCCGGGTTTGTGTATGAAGTGGAGTAGGCGAAACAGATCAATGATTGGGTGAAGACGTTCCAGTAGTTGTACCCGAAGTCGACGGACAAGCGCGGATTCGCGGTCAAGATTGTGGCAAAGCTGTAAGAGCGGTCGTGCTCCAGGTTGTCTACGGTCGAAACGTTGTCGCGGTTTTCATGAATTTCAACAGCGCCATCTATCGTGGCCCACGGCCGCGGTTTGTAATTTGCGTGGATCTTGTAAGACTGTACTTGCCGCGGATCGATACGTGTATAGGAATTGTCGTTATAACCGAATTCAAGGTCAGCAGTGATGCGCAGGGCGTCAATCGGCCGAACGACCGCTCCCAGCAGCAAGGCATTCTCGTTGATAGTTGTGAGCATGCGACTTGGGCTGGGCACGGCAGGAGCAACGTAGGTCATCGACCCGTCTGGATTGAGCGTGCAGTCGACAGCGGTAGCGGCGCCAGTCGCGCAATTTCCACGCGCGGCATTGGTCGGAAAATAGATCAGCTCCGTGTCGGTTGGACCGTCCTGGCCTAACTGGGCGATGGTTCGGTTCGTATAGAGATAGCCGATGTGGGCGCTCACGCGCCGGTTGAAGTCGTATTGGAGCTCCAGAGTATTTGACTTCAGGTTCTGGCCTAGAAACGTTGAAGCAAGGCCCTCGATGACATCGGCAGCCGAGCCTGCCGAGGTCGAGCTTGCGGGCGCGTGCTGCGGGCAAGTCACCACAGAAAAGGGAGCGGGGCAATTGGTTGGGTTAAAGACCGCCTCACTCTGCTGCAAACCGGCCAAGCCTGGATAACCAGTGCCAAAAATATTCGTCTCGTCGACCGCCCACATGCCCGGGATGCGCCAATTGTCATAGCGAAACTCATCGAGGATACGAAGCTTGTCATTTATGGAATACACACCGGACCAATTCGCGTTTACCGAGACACGTTTGGCATCGGCGGGCCCTCCGGTCGTGCTACCGCGCTCGCCTGTCCGGACAGTGAATCCGTTTACGGTTTCCAGGAAATCCGGAATCATATTGTCGCTGGTGCTGTAACCGAGAGATCCAGACATTTCAAAATTCTTGAAATAATTCGATTGGAAGCGGAGCCGCTCGGTGGGCATGAAATCCCGTGGGCGACCTACCTGGCTATAGGAAAGGAAACCGTTGCAGGTGGGATTCGCCGTATTGATCGTGCCTGGCACGATGGGAGCAGCACAGGGAAGAGCTTCGGCTGGTGTTTGCGTGCTCCAAATGTTTCCGAGATCTACCGGTGTGCCATTTGGAGTGCCTAGTCCTGTGGGGTTTGCCAGGACAAATCCGAAGTTCTGCGGGTTCACTGCAGGATTGTCGGTGACTACATTATCCTGCTTGAAATAACTAAGGAACTGGTCATAGGAGATTGTCGTCCGCGGAAGGATTTTGAAATCGACTCCCGCGTGATATGCATTCGTCGTGTAACTATACGTCTGGTTGAAATCCGATATCGTGCCGCCATCCGTAGTGAAGAAGCCGGGACCCTCGTCGCGGTTGCGGGAATACCCCAGTCGGAACCGAACTGCGGAATTCGGGAGCAATGTGAGGTCGTAGTCCTGCATGCGGCGTACCAGATCGAGGGCATGAGGTGAATTGTTTTGAGCTACGGCGGGGTTTGAGCAGTATGCCGGAGAACCCTGGGGAAAGGTTGAGGTAGGAGGACCCACGTAGCAGCCAGTGGTCAAAGACCCTGGCGGATTTAGTGAGGCCGGGTTCAATGGGTTCGCCAAAAGGTTATAGTCCCAAAAATTCTTGTCGCGGCGGAACAACAATCGAAAGTCGTACCATTTGTTCTTTTCAACGCGCAGGCGCGTCACGTCATTTGGATCGCCGCCATATCCAAAGTTCGAGAAAGTCAGGGTGTCGAACAACAAACCATTATGATTGATCGAGCGCATCTGTAGGGTGTAGTCGAAGAGACGGAGCCCAGAACCGAGGTTTTCGAAGGTATCGTAAGTATTTAGGTTACCGTTGATTTCACTCGCTCGATAGCCGGCTTCAATTGATGAATGAATATTGTAATCTCCCGAATTAATTCCTTTTGATTCTCCGGTGTCTTCTTGGGCGCGGGCTGCAGGAGAAACGAATAGCGCCACGATGAATATGACGGAGGGAATCGACAAAACCCCCGGGCGGGCTTTCATAAGTTTGCTGCCCCCTTCCACAATCTCATTCTTAGCTCACGTTTGTTCGGGTCGTTTGCATTTGTCATAATTAAAAACGGATTTCGGACGTCCTTTATTTGAAGAAAGTCGCATCAAAATTGGATCCATGGATCTGGATGTGGCACAGAGTGCACGCTTGGAATAATGTCGATTGGTTATGAAACGATGGCGCTCCCGGCGCGGAGCTGAAGGACGAAGTGGTGTGGCACTGTAGGCACAGCAAGTTGACGTTGCTGAGCTTCAGCATGTGGGGATTCGGTCCGCCGTGCGTCAAATGGCATGACTGACACCCATCCACTTTTACGGGCGTGTGTTCGAATACAAAAGGCCCCTGCTTGTCCGCGTGACATTTAAAACAAACCTCATCCTGCGTGGAAGAAGTCCGCACCTGCTTGGGCCTCACCGTACCGTGCACGTTGTGGCAATCGCTGCACTGAATCAATCCTTCATTAACCCGGTGGTGGAACGGCATATCGAACTGAGCTTTTTGTTGGAGATGGCACGAGTAGCAAAGCTCAGGCTGAGACTTTACGAGCAAAAAGTCCGAATCTTTGCCGTGGTGTGGCGAATGGCAGGAGACGCAACTGACGTCATTCTTAGAATGCACGGAATTGATTGCATTCATGTGCTGAGTGCCACCGGCGTGGCAGCTTAGGCAACGCGCATTAATTTCTTTGCTGGAAGCTTTTTCGAAGAGGAAGAGTTTGGAAGTATCACTTGGATCGGCAACGTGGAAAGCAGCCGGGCCGTGACAATCTTCGCAACCGTGCTTCGCAATCCCGCCTTCTTTGTAAGTCTGTTGCCAGTGCGGGCTCTTCTCCCAGCCGTTGTAAATGTCTGCGTGGCAAGTCTTGCACGCCTCTGCGCCCGCGTAATCGGAAGGATTTGTCTTAGAGTTCGTGGGGGCGTTCTTATCTTGCACTGCAGATACCGATTTGTCTGAGCTAATCGGCGGTTTTTGGGGTCCTGCCAAAGCAATAGTCGAGAACAAACAAAATGTAATCAATAGCCCCGAAACGCGCGCCACCGCGGTTAGCGCCATCGAATCTTTCCTCCCTCCCCAAGAAAGCATCGAATTCTGTGAATTCCCTAAGCCCGCCAATTACGAAGACACCTCAACGGGAACCAACACTGGCACGGTGACCTGTGATCTCTTCAATGTGAATGCAATAGAAAACTGGGATGTTCCGACTTAATTCCTGCCGAGTTCGAGCGGCGGCAAATCCCTCCTGCCCCCAGAGAAATCTCTTTTCTAGCGACGCTTGCGCCTTCCGTCGCGTCTCTGAGTAATATTCCGGCTTCTCTAACAATTCCTCGCAACGTCCGCGGACCACGACGCTCGCCCAATCTTCTTCGCTTTGCATCTCGTCGCCCTTTCCACAGACGAGCGGGTTCAGGCGCATCCATTCTATTTTTTGCCCGATAGTCGCAAAAGCATAGATGTGGTCTAGCCCGTACGCGAAATAAGTCGGCACGATGTATGGCCGATTGTCGTGACCGCCCGCTATTGTTAACTCAGCAGTTAACATTGATATTCCCTAAAAAAATCATCCAATCGTAAGGTGGTTCACTTTGCTGGGACTGTGCAAAATCGCACACTTTCTTAGATTGAACTAAACATACCTAGCAGCGGCAGTCGCCCGGGAATGCCGTCAAAATAACTAGCGCAGTGTACAAAAAGAGACAGCGGTCGATTCTTATGACCTGTCACCATGTGACATGAAGCCGACGAAATCTCAGAAATTACAAATACTAGACCTCGCCAGCGTTGTGCAGGAGATGGCTAAGCCTCGCTTAACTGAGTCCACCCGAGCGAAAGAAAACAAAGGTAAACACCGCATCGAAATTAGGTTAAAGCCCGTGCTAGCGAAAACCTCCCGCGGCAAGATTCCCATCCAAATCAGAACAGAGATTAACGCCGCCGCACATTGTTCTCAGTAGCGACTTACTTCAAAACGAAAACGGTAAAACTGGAGACTCTCAAATCATGCGGTCGAAAGAACGGACAACTCCCACAGGGAGGCGAATAGGCAATAAGATCCTTTTACTAATTTCCGACAAGGAATACTCCGTTATCCTTCCTCACCTACAGTTTGTCGGCATGCCTCAGCATCTTAGTTTGTACGAACCGGGCCAGCCACTTGAGTTTGTACATTTTCCGAATTCAGGAATGGTATCTCTTGTAATTGCCACCGAGGATGGAAGAACTGTTGAGGTAGGAGAGGTAGGCAGGGAAGGGTTTTCCGGGGTTCAGGCGGCGGTTGGCATCGACAAGAATCAAGTGCGAGAGATCGTACAAATTGCGGGAGACGGGTTTAGAGTGAAAATTGGCGCGTTGAAAAGCATCTTGCAATCAACGCCAGAGCTTGAACGGACTCTGACGCGCTACGGCGTAGTCCAGGGAATGCAATTCGCCCAAACGGCCGCGTGTAATCGGCTTCACAATATTGAACAACGCCTTGCACGATGGCTACTCATCACCCAGGACCGAGTGAATTCTTCGACACTCGCTATTACCCACGATTTCCTTGCAACGATGCTAGGTACGGACCGACCTACCGTAAGCTTGGCAGCTCGTGTTTTGCAGGCCGAGCAGATTATCAAGTACACGCGTGGTGCAGTGCAGATCCTAAGCCGCGCTAAGCTCAAAGACCGCACCTGCGAGTGTTACAGAGTTATCCAGCAATACAATCGCGAGATTGGACTGAATTAGCTTCGTAGATAATGTTTGATATCCGACAGACACCAGTCCTCACTCAAAGTTAAATTGTACTTGAGGATTTATCTGGCCGGGATGGTCAAGAAAAACAAAAATGTGAAGGTGAAGGCGACCTCTTTTGATGCGCAAGCTTTTCTCGATTCTGCCGGTGTGGCGAGAAAAGTTACGGACTTCACAAAAAAGGAAACGATATTCACGCAAGGCGACCCCGCTAAGAATGTTCTATATATTCAAAAAGGCGGAGTAAGGCTTTCGGTAGTCAATGAAACGGGTAAAGAAGCCGTCGTGGCTATTTTGGGGCCGGGAGATTTTTTCGGCGAGGGATGCCTTGCCGGTCAGCCCGTTCGTATAGGTTCGGCCACATCGATTACAGCGACTAGTGTGCTCCTAATCGAAAAAAAAGAGATGCTTCGCGTGCTTCACACCGAACATGCCCTCTCCGATCGCTTCATCTCATACATGCTTTCCAGGAACATCCGTATCGAAGAGGATTTAGTCGACCAGCTCTTTAACTCCAGCGAGAAGAGACTAGCGCGAACGTTGTTGTTGCTCGCACGCTACGGCAAAGAAGATAAACCTCAAAAAATGGTTCCCAAAGTATCGCAGGAGATGCTCGCCGAAATGATCGGCACAACGCGCTCACGCGTCAATTTCTTCATGAACAAATTCAGAAAGTTGGGCTTCATCAAATACAATGGTGGCCTCCACATCGACGCCTCGCTTCTGAGCGTTGTCCTGCACGATTGACCGTCTTCAGAACGACGGAAAAATACGATTTACAAAGTGTGGAAAAGTGGACAGAAAAGACTTACCACTAATTGCCGAAGGAACTTTTCGCTCGGCGGCGAACCCCTTGTGCAGTTTTGTGCGGTAGTGAAAGGCATTGACCGCGACTTGCGCGCGCGCTAAGCCGAGGTTACCAGGATTCGGATTCCATGGTGGTTTTCTGCTTTGTCGACCCGGACGTCTGAGAAATCGGAAATGCAGGCGTCTGCGTCGAGCTGTTCGGGCGGAAAGGTAGTGGTTATCCCCAAAACAGACATTCCCGCACGCCGAGCCGCCTGTATCCCGGCAACGGAATCCTCAACGACAAGGCACTGCTTCGGAACCGCCCGCAGGAGTTTCGCGGCCGTGAGATAGCCCTCAGGATCGGGTTTTCCTGCCCGAATGTCATTCGACGATACGAGCACCTTGGGAACGGGCAGGCCTGCCGCTAGCAACTGGACGCGCGCGAGCTCACGCGACGCAGAGGTGACCACGGCCCATTGGTTGTCTTCAAGATCGCCCAAGAACGCCGAAGCACCGTTGACCGCTTTAGTTCCATCAACGTCTTCCGCCTCGGAGCGCTCGAATGCTTCGGCTTCCTCGGCGGTGGCAAGGTTTGGAGCAACGCTCCGCATCGTGTCGAGGGTGAGACGGCCATGTGAATTAGAGAGAATCCGCTCGAGCGGAATACCATGTCGGTCGGCCCAACGTCGCCACTGCCGGATCACACAGTCTGTCGAATCCACCAGAGTCCCGTCCATGTCTAGGAGAACAGCATCGCAAACAAACTCTCTCATCTTCTCCGCCTGGCAACTTTTCCCCAACCAAGGCGTACTGAGCTTACTGCTTCAACGGTCGAGTGCGCTAGCCATTGGACAAGTTCGTTCCAGTACTTGACTTGATTGGTTGTGCCTTAATCAGAGTTGGAGGACATACGGGACAGATACAGAGAGTCTGAATGCGCTTCAACTGCCTTATGAAGCTTTCAGCTGTTGCGCCACGATAGTAATGTCCCCTTTTCTCCAAAATAGAAATGTCCCCTTAAAGTAGACCTCCGAAAGGAGGTCAGATTGGGGCGGACGGAGATGAGTCAGGAGGAATTGCGTAGGGTGGAAGTGCTGGCGAGAGTG
>DATNLR010000020.1:0-5245 GCA_035602755.1 Binatus sp. (SeqCode)
TCAGGCACGAAAGCCGGTTCGAGTATGCGCCTATTCCGAGCCGACGATGTTGTGCTGCTGGATCAGCTGCGCTGTTCAGGTGCGGACCACGACGGGTGCCAAAAGGCATGCACGATTTTTTGGCGCGAAGCGTGGCTTCGCAAGGTGGAGCATTCTACAGTCCCGGCCGTGGCCGTGGCCGTGGCTGGAGCGGGAAGTGAGCGACTGCGAGCCAGGCTAAAGACCAAGGCGGGCCCAAAGACGTATTTTTGCCAGGCCAGCGAGATTTTGAAAGCTACCAACCACATGTCGCGGAAGGAGCGGTTCACCAAATGCGTTAGCGAAATCCGAGAGGGAAACTGCAGCATTGGGGAAATGGCTGCACGGATCGCGACATGGATGGTTTGGAGAATCCGGCGGGTTTTTCTCGGCCCCTATGCTCGTGGAACCCATACCGCAACGCCGGTGGAAAGTTTGAATCTGAAGGCCGGAGAGTGGGTGGAAGTCAAACCGATGGAGAATATCGTACAGACGTTGGATAAAGCCGCGAACAATCGAGGGTTGTGGTTTTCGCCGGATATGCGGCTATCGTGCGGTCAGCGGCGACAGATCGAGAAGCGGATTGAGAAGATTATAGTGGATGGAACGGGGGAGATGCGGCAGCTGCGCAACACAGTATTCATCGAAGGCTCACTTTGCGGCTGCCCCCATGTGGCGTTCGGCGGGTGTTCGCGCGGCGAATACGTGTACTGGCGGGAGATTTGGCTTCGCCGGGCCGGTGAGTCCGGGCAGCCATCGGCCTGAAGAACACAAAGCGAGTGGCGTTCGAACGATCCATGGAAAGACGCCTTTCGCTGTCCATGCGTCGCGAAGTTCCGCCGGCGCCCAAGAAGCATCGTCATCACGACCTAAAGAGCACCGATTCACCTTTCCGCTGAGAAAACGACGCGTTCAGTCACGCAACTCACTTGGGAGTCCTCCGGAAACCGGCAAGCAATCCGTGACAGTCGGCTTCGCTACGAAGAATCGTTTTAGGTTGAGGAATGGTTTCTCAAGTAGATTCCAGGACAATGCGGCTAACGCATAGCTGGCGACGAAGATAGCCGGTAGAGGCAGGAAAGGGCTCTTATCCAAATGCAGGGTTTGCACCATGCCGAATGGGATCTTATGGAGCAGATATAGCCCGTAACTAATGGACCCTGTATAAACCAAGAATCGATTGGTCATCACCGCCTGGAGCCAGCTTTGTTCGGAGAACAACGAAATGTAGACAAACGCCGCCGACGCTATCGCGGTGAAGGAATAAACGATCCATTTTGCATCGAACTCAGAAGCGAGAAACGCTAGCGGTGCAGCGATTGCCAGCGTAATCCACGCCCTCCTGAGTAATTTCGACGGAACAAAATTGTCGGATCGGACAAGAAGCGCTAGAAGCGCTCCCGCCATCAGCCCGTCCAAACGACAGAAGACATTGGTATAAAGGTTCACGTGGTGCAGCGACAGATAATAGCGCAGAGCCGGAGCTATACAGATCTCTGCGATGGCGACCCGGCGGAGCTGCGTCACGGGGCAGAACCGCACCACCAGGGGCCAAACTAGATAAAACTGTTCCTCAATGGCGAGGGACCAAGTGACGCCCAGAGGGCCCGCGGCATTGGTTGAAATCGGAAGCAAGAAATTCTGCAGGAACAAGGGAAACGCCCACCAAGGTGATGAGGTTTGAACGACGGCTTGGAATTGCGATTGGCTGAGGAAACGGACGACGACGAACATGAAGAAGAGCAGTGAATAGTAAAGCGGCCAGATCCTCAGACAGCGCCGGAGGTAGAAATTCTTGAAATAGCCATCGGATCGATTCGTATCGACGAGAATACCGGTAATCAAAAACCCGGAGAGTGCGAAAAAGAGATCGACTCCCATCCACCCGTTGCTGAACAATTGTTGCGAATGGAACACGGGATACTTCAGGCTGATGTTATGCATCATGACGACGAGAATCGCGAGGCCTCGTACCGCATCGAGTTGAGGAATTCGTCGCTGCATTCTCTCCGCCGCGCGAAAGGGTTTCGGGCAGTGACGGCCTGGCGACGCTGAGCAGTTCCGGCCGGCCGGCTCGTCGGTTTCTGGAATCCAATCTGCGAAATAGTGCGGGGATGATTATATTCGAGCGCGCGGGCTTTGGCAGCGGCCAACTCGATCAGGGTAATCCGACAGGCACGGCGGTTACTGAGGGCTTATCAACACTTACAACTCAGGGCGCGGATCTTGAGAGATCGGCGATGAGCACGAAAGGTGCACAAGAATGTCGTGTAGACCTCAACAGCGAGGCCATTTCGTGCCGCAATCCGCAATCAAATGCGGAGTGCGCGACGATTTGCGGTCGCTACGCGCAGAACCAGGAAGGCAAGTCCGGCCGCGAGCAGCAAGAGAGAATCCGTTTCCGGTGATGGAACGACGGGATCGCTGAAGGTCTGCGTCTCAGATTGCGGAGTTAGCATACCAGCGCCAGCACTGAATATAGTGCCATCGACGCCGGGGAGATACAGAGTCATGTCAACAAAGCCGCCAGACGTACTTGGGCCTTCCAGCGAAGTGTAAAACGTGATCCCGTCGCCGTAGCTACTCCCGGTTCCCCACGCCAAGTTACCGCCGAAGTCGTCAGTAAGCGTGAACAGGCCGAGATTCGCGCCGGAGTCTGAGAATGTAATGTCCGATACCGTACCGGTTGTCAGGTCATACGCGTAAGAGAAAGCAACGTTGAACGGCCCATTCCAGTTCGGAGTAGGCTCGCCTGGCCCCGCAGGATTTACGAATGTAGCGGAACCGGTCACGTCTAGCTGCGAATCCGCCTGCGCGGCGGCGGCGAATACAGCGATCGCTGAAAGGGTTAAAAGCAGCTTCCCAAGTTTCATTTCTTCCTCCCCCAGAGCTTAGTCGTCTAACTGTCAGCTGGCGCTATAAACACGAGTCAGTAAAGGCGCGTTTGCCTTGGCCAGTTTTTTCCTAATTCAGATCATTTACTTCCCGAAAAATCCAAGTTACTTCTCTTTTCGAGCTGGTTTTTGGCTATCTGGAGCTCATCCAGCACGCAGCGTGCCCATACAGCCAGCTGTTGGTATAACCCATCTGGCCCCCGGTTTCAACAGCGCAGGCCGAGAAAATGCTGGTCTCCGACGAGTACCGTTGATGAATAGTGCTGGATGGCGCCAAATCGTGTCGCAAGAATGACAATTTGACGAAGGTAACGAGGGCGACACAAATCTCCTACCCGCTGTGGCGACGCTAACTTACGCATAAGGCAGCACCTAGATCGTCGCTCGGAAGAGCGGCTAGGACACCGCTCCTCTCGATGCTTCTGGTACTTAGTCTGGTGTTGCCCTGAGCTGTGGCATGTTGCCTCGAGCTGTGGCCTCCCATTCACCTCGGGTTCGCCAGGGCGCTGGCTGCCAGTCACTGCCTTTATCCCTATAGAACTGTTGTGATTATAAGGAGGCATTTTGCGCTCCGGACCGGCCGGGCGGCCCCATCCGCGCGATCCAAACAACCCAGGAGCTGACGCCGACGAACGCCTCGTCACGAGGCTGAGGTTTGACACTACTGTGGTTCTTGTGGACGTCGGTATGAAAACGATTGGCCGATTGGGAAAAAAATTTCCGCAAATCGGGCCGCGCCAACACGCAGATTATTCATTCTAATAGAGTTATAGAATACCGTAGAGGCAATGAGATTGCAATCGGGTAGATAGAAGGCACTATCCGAGTAGCTACAGGCTTGCAGACAGAATCTGGACAGACACCTGATTTCGGGCCAGTATCGAGTATGACCACCATTCACAGGCGACGCGGTGGGCAACGAGCAACAGAATCCACGGAGAGAGGAATTTCCTCAGCCCTATGATTGAAACTGCGATTATCGGCGCGGGTCCTTACGGACTTTCGATCGCCGCGCATTTGCGTAACCGCGGAATATCGTTCCGCATTTTTGGACGCCCGATGGACAGCTGGGTGGGGCACATGCCGAAAGGCATGAAGCTGAAATCGGATGGCTTCGCTTCAAACATCTACGATCCGAACGCCAAATTCACTTTGAAAGATTTTTGTGCGGAGCGCTCGATCGAGTACGCGCATATGGGGAAACCCGTAGAACTTGCGACCTTTGGCGATTACGGGCTCGCGTTCCGCGATCGGATGGTTCCGGAGCTGGAAGACAAGATCGTCGTAAGCGTTGAGCGCGCGGCGGACGGATCATTTCTGTTGCGATTGGACGATGGCGAAGACGTGAAGGTTCGGCGAGTAGTGCTGGCGATCGGGATCACGCATTTTGTGCATGTGCCGGATAACCTCTCGCATCTGCCGCCACAATTTCTCTCGCACAGTTACAATCACCACGACCTGGCGGCTTTCAAAGGGCGCAATGTCGTCGTGTTAGGGGCCGGCTCTTCGGCGATTGACATGGCGGCATTGTTGCGCGATGTCGATGCGGATGTACAGCTGGTGGCTCGCGCTACTTCCTTGAAATTTCACACCGCGCCGCAACCGGGCAAGCGCCGTTCGTGGTGGCAGCGGCTCAGGCATCCGGATTCGGGGCTTGGTCCAGGCATGAGGTCGCGATTCTTCTCCGATGCGCCGGCGTTGTTTCATTATTTGCCGGAAGAATTCCGCCTGAAGGTAGTGCGCACTACCCTGGGCCCATCCGCAGGATGGTTCGTGAAGGACAAAGTGATGGGGCGCGTACCGCTGGTGCTGGGATACAGCGTCGAGCGGGCGGAGATTCAGGACGGCAAGGTGCATCTGCATCTGCGCGGGCTGGATGGTTCGACGCGCGAAATCGTCACGGAACATGTTGTTGCCGCAACCGGATACAAAGTGGATACGGAACGATTGAAGTTCCTGAATGCAGACATCCGCGCGAAGCTCAAGTGCGTCAAGGGCACTCCGGTGCTGTCGTCTAATTTTGAGTCAACCGTGCCCGGACTATATTTCGTCGGGCTTGCGGCAGCGAACAGTTTTGGACCCGTGATGCGCTTCGCGTTCGGCGCGGGCTTCGCCGCAAGACGCGTGACGCAAGCGATGGTGAAAGCCGTGGCGCGGACTCCCAAGAAAGTCCCGGCCTCCCGCATGTCCACCATCACGGAATGAGTGCTTCCGCGGTGCTCCTGTGAACCTGCTTCCGGCTCCATCAAGCGCGAGACGCAGCAGACGGAAACATATCCCGGCGATATTTGCGACGCCGAGTCCACTGAACCCATGAAGCTAGAGACGATTGC
>DATNLR010000082.1:0-2557 GCA_035602755.1 Binatus sp. (SeqCode)
TTATTCGGTCCCCAAGGTTTATGGTTGGATGGACGGTTATACGGACGATTGGGCGGACGATAGTTGGGCGGGCGATAGTGCCAATTGCCGCCGTAGCCTGGACGGTTGTTGTAATACACGGGTCGCGGACGATACCAAGCGTTCGGCGGACGATAGGGATTTCCCCATCTGACCCAGACAGTGTGATTGTAATAAGCGCGGTTCGATCCCCAATTCCATCCCCAACCGCCCCATCCCCAAGGCTGGTTGTTAGCTATCAGCACTCCAATGGCGATGCCCGCTCCGAAAGTGATCAGGGACGTAGCGACCACTGCGTTCGAGCTAGGAGCAACGTACACCACGGTGGGATCGTACCGCGGAATGTAGACCACTTGTGGATTTGCGGGCTGGATCACGTAAACCGTCTGACCCGCGGGCTGCTGCACTTCCACTTGGTACTGTGAGTTGGTGCGCAATGCGCCTGAAGCATATGCCTGTGCGCGCAGTCGTTGAATCGAAGCGGTGACGGAGCCCTGGTCTGCCGAAAATGCGACGCCGATAGCGGCGTAATCGTCGATGTTCTCCGCCATCATCGTGACGACTTGCGGAAAATTAACCAGCGCGATAAACGCGGGGTCGAATCCAGCTGCCTGCGCAGCATCGGTGAGCGCAGTGCCGCTGAGATTGGAATTTTGCTGCAACCAGTTGTCCACATCCAGAATTTCCTGTGGGTCCGTACAGGCAGTGGTGATCTGAGCCAACAGCGAATCAGGATAAAGCGCGACCGGGGCGAGCAATTGGTCCAGTTCCTCAGGAGTGGGAGGAGCCGCTGCGTCTTGCGCGCGGAGCAAAGGCACAAAATCTTGAGAAATCATTGCTACGATTAGCAGAATAATAGCCACGAAACTGGGTTTTCGTAACATGAAATTCCTCCGACAGCCCCGAGTACCCCAATGCGTTGTTTTGTTATTGTAGCATTAAGACATCGAGCTAGTTTTTCGCGCATGTAAGATTTTGTCCTTGAGGCTTGCTGCCAAGTGTCATCCTCCCGAGGGTACAGCAACGATTGAGCCGGAATTTTTCTTTTTATCGTCGCACTAACTTTCTTGTGTTCTTAAGCGCGTTAATCGGGACTCATGTCCACGTGGCAGATCCGTAACAATTCTGTGAGACGACACGTAGTACTTTCAGGGGTGTCTGTGAGAAGGCTCTTCATTGGACCGGACGGCATTCGGGTAGGGTGGCGTCTGCTCCTCTTCTTCATTTTCTTCGCCGTCCTGGTAACGGCGCTGCAGTACCTCGTCATGAAATTGCCCGTGCTCAGTACTGCAATGAGAAAGACCCATACAGGCACGGTCACGCCGCTAGGACTTTTCGGGTATGAATTGGCCAACATCATTTCCGTATTCGTTACGATGGTGGCGATGGCGAAGATCGAAAAACGGCGGTTCGGCGACTACGGCTTAAAGCCGTTTCCGGGAGCCGCGAAAAGGCTGGCGCTTGGCTTTGCGTTTGGCCTCCTCATGGTGACCGCGATCTGCACATTGCAAAGAGCCGAGCATGTCTACAGCTTCGGATCGCTTGTCATGACGCCTGCGTCAGCGCTTGCAGCTGGGTTCGGCTGGGCCGTGACCTTCTTGTTAGTTGGTATCGTTGAAGAGAGTGTGTTTCGGGGTTATGCGCAGTTCACGCTGACGCAGGCGACCGGCTTCTGGCCGGCGGCGATCGTGATCTCGCTGCTGTTTGGGGTGACGCACGTTTCCAATACGAATTACAAGGCTGCGGCCATCTTATCTGCTGGACTCCTGGGATTATTCTCTGCTTTCTGTTTGCGGCGGACCCGCGACTTGTGGCTGCCGATTGGAATCCACGCTGCGTTTGATTACGCTGAGTTTTTCATCTTCTTTGCGCCCTCCGGTGGCCACGAGAGTTCAGCGCCCCTGCTGAGTGCAACACCTCATGGTCCCTGGTGCTGACCGGATCAACGATTGGGCCCGAGGCAAGCGTCAATGGCTACGTGGTCTTGGCCATCGCGTTTGTGGTGGTCGCGGCGCTCTGCAAACCGACTATAGACTGGGACGCTTCAAGAGATGATTTCCGTGGCATGGGGTAGCAGGTCAGTTTCCGATTAGCGCGTTCTATAAAGGGGAGAGTCAAGAGAGAAAACGACTCCGGCGACTGGAAGGAGCAAGAATGTTCGCTACGCTCTCCAGCCGAAGTCCAGTCGGAAGGTTCTTGGGTATTCGCATTTTGACCATGACGCCCAAAAGCCAATCCAATAACCCCAATGATGATGATCGCGTCGGAACGTCTCAGGCATTCTCTGGAGTCGAAAAGTAATAGAAAATACGACTCTCGCTCGAAAATCAATATTTTAGGTGTTTCGGGCTAGGAATGAAAACCCCTTGCGCGAGAGCGATTTTCTCCACAGACAACCACATCCTGTCTTGAAGCGGCTGGGGATTCCGAAGTGTGGCCTTCATGCTTTCAGACATGGTCGGGTGTCATTCTTGGTCGAGAACAACGTTTCACTTCCGATGATTCGCCTCTGGATAGGCCACGGTAGTGACAGAATGGT